>JAVESF010000020.1:0-19263 GCA_034006765.1 Acholeplasma sp.
GGGATCAGCGTGTTTTCATACAAGGCTTTGGTGCGGAACGAGGACAGCTCCCGTTGGTAAATGCCAATCCTGCTGTATACTTCATAGCCGGGGGCAATATGACGGTACACCAGTCCGTGGTCAATGGGATGGGAGTTCACATAAATTGAAAAAGGTTCAAAACCGTACCATATACCGTTGTGACGGGCTTTGACCATAACCACCAGGCTGTCCCCTGCGTTTTGTTCCAACAAACGCGCCCAGCGGCGGCCGGGAAAACGCAGGGTACGCCTTCCCCGTACGTTCAAAACGACTCCGTCCTGCCCTTCTATCCGGGCTTCCAGGTTTCTGTACTCATGCCCTTCCAGGGTAAAATGTAACGGAGCTATGTTAACAGGAACCGTCACTCCTTTGTAATCGGGAAAGATCTCCGGCTGTGTATCAAGCAGTGCCACATGGACCTGTGGCCTGCTGCAGGAAACAAACAGCAACAAAAGAGCAACCGGTAAACTATATCTTAGTGAAGAATACATAATACCAATATGTGTTTCCAAAGTCTTTTTTTAACTCCCTTTCCGGTCGGCCCCCGGCAAACCGGCTGTACATTGCCGTAAATTCATCCAGCCTCTGTAATACGTCTTCAGAGATATTCCAGGGAATACCCTCGGGACCGGGATGGTCCTGTACCCAGTACAACACAAGGGCTTCCTGGTAAGGCACAGGCAACGGTTTATGGCTTCCTTCCGGATATTCCGCAGATACGTAACGGGCAAAACTTTTCAAATCTTTAGCCAGCAACGTGTAGGCCAGCATATAATCACAGGCCATTTTGTTATCGTTGTTTTGGTCGTACAAGACATGAAGCATGGCATTCAATCCTTCCGGGCTAAATAACATTTCTTCCCGGAAACGGATCCTGCGGGTTCCACCATAAAGGGGATGATCTGCAATACGTGCCTCGTTGCCAAGGTATTGCATGGCATCCAGGGCCCATTTCCGGTAAAAGAGGGTTTTTGATAACTGCTCCAGGTATGTGCGGGCCACCAGGTAATGACCGTTGATGATGTTTGTCCGGGCAAGTTGCCGGTATGACCGGGCGCTTTTTTGAAAATCGGGGATGGCCTCCATAGCGTCGTAGGCGTTGCGCTGCGCGGAATTGACCATGCCCAGGTGAAGGTACACCTGGGACATGATCAAAGGAGTAACAAAATCCCGGCGAAAAGGCAGCAAAAGCCCGTCGGTTCCCAGTTGCGGATAATGGAATATTTCCGTTTCCAGGCGGCCGGTCTTCCACAAAGCCAGATTAACCGCAACCATTTCTATGGAAGAACCGGGGGAATCTTTTTGTGCCAGCTGCAACACCTCCTCCCACCGCTCTTCATACACCAGCGTATCGTATGCAAAAAGCAACTCTTTGTCCTTGTCGGCAACGTGATACAGACCTGCGATAGTGGTTACGGCAATCAACACCCACAGCACAGGGGAAATAACCCGATGGATACGAGCCGGGGCTTGAGCGGGAATCAGCCGGCACACCAGGGGAACAGCAGCTGTCAGACCCCAGGCAACGTATTGAATGGGGTATGAAAAGTAGTAATATCTATAGAAATGGATCCCTCCCAACAGTTTGGCGTAGGGATACTGCCAGAAAATCCGGGCGGCCACCGGGTACAGGAAAACAAGTGCCACCGCCGGAAGCACCCGGGCAGCATACATCTTCCAGTGGGTTCTTTTCCGGTTCCCGGTGTTCCCAGGGCGGAACGCTTCCAGGTACAGGAAACAGACCGTAAAAATGATCACCACCCCACCCGCCAGAAAAAACAACACCGGTTGCAGAGTATAAAATACTGCAATTCTTGATTTTCCGTTGCTGGCACACTGGTACAGACTCACTGCTCCCAGTGCCGCTAACAGGGCTACCACAGAGGAAAGCATGTAATTTTCATTGCACAAAAGCAACCAGACAAAAGCAGAGGGCAGGTAAGTAAGCGGATACCAGGGAGAGTTGCCGGAAGCACTGTCATGCGTACTGTATGCAATCGCTGCCACCAACCGTTGCATAAGTACCAGCAACAAAGCCAATATCAGGGCTCCGGCCCACGGGTATCGGAAGAATTGGGTGAAAAAACCGCCCAGGTAAAAGGAAAAACCTTCCGGATGCAGAGCCGAGTCCACAAAATAATCCACCCCAAACCGGAAAAACTGAAACTGTTCGTGAAACCGCAAATGGTACGGAACCACTAACCAGAAAAAAAGAAAAACACCCAGTCCGAAAATCAGTGAACAGATTTTTCGCATAAGACAAAGTTAAGACAAAATATTGTGTAATTCTCGCCACGAATGAATTCTGTAAGTTTTCAAACCACCAAATCGCATGTTAAATTATGCTGCATTGAGATAGAAAAAACTTTATTAATTTTAAATTTTATTAACAATTCTGGCAGGTTCTTATGCGAACCATAAAATAAAAGTTGAACCATGAAAACTCAGGTGAAAATGAAAAGATTTGCTACTGCCGTTATTATGGCTTGGATAATATTTATTGGAATTGATTTTTTATTTCATGCCAGCATATTTGCATTTTTGTGGAAAGAAAATATTTCAGTATTCAAATCTACCGAGGATTTGACAAAATTGATACCTTTTGGATATTTTAGTTTTCTATTACTGACACTACTTATTGGATATTTATTTGTTAGAGTATTCAAAATAAAACCTGCTTTAACAAAAGTTCTTAAGTTTGGATCAATCTTCGGATTACTATTTTCATCCAGTAATTTTTTAGGTTTATATTCTTATTTAGCGATTCCACCGGATCGTTTATTATTGTTTAGTCTGATTAGCTTTATAGAAATAATCTTTGTTACGTTAAGCCTGTACTTCACTTTGTTTGCAGTTAATCTTAAGAGGGTGATCTGGTACACGATTTTATGTTCTGTTTTATTGCTAATAGGTGGAATTGTGATTCAAAATATTTTTAGATAAATATATATACACAGAACAGGCAAACACATAACACCCGGTTTAATTCAGCTACCCGTTCCCGCTTAGTGTAAAAGAACAGAAAACAATACAAAAAAAGTAAAATATTCTAAACACACAAAGATCATGAATCTTGTTGCATGTTTTCCCGGAAAATATATACAAGGCAGTGGTACCATACTACAACTTGAAAGTATGATTAAGAAGTTTGGCTGCAAGGCTGTGGTATTAACTTCGCCCACTGCAAAACGCTACCTGCCGTCAAGCTTTTATCATTCGCCTTTATCGTCTCAAATATCTGTTGAAGTATTTGGAGGCGAATGCAGTGAAGCAGAACTGGCGGCCTTTTCTAAACGCATTGAACTGCTGAAAGCAGAAGTAATTGTTGGGATGGGAGGAGGAAAAGTGATTGACACTTCAAAAATTGCAGCCGACAGAGCCGGTTTGCCGGTCATTATTGTCCCCACCATTGCATCAACGGATGCTCCTTGTAGTGGTTGTGCAATAATTTACACTGTAGATGGAGTTTTTGAACGAGTCCATTATCAGCGACTGAATCCGGCTGTTGTAATGGTTGATGAAGACATCATTGCAAAATCACCTGTCAGGTTTTTGATAGCAGGTATGGGCGATGCATTGGCAACCTGGTTTGAAGCACGATCGTGTAAAAAAACATCTTCAGAAAATGAATGCGGAGGGCTAAGCACCCTTGCCGGGCAACATATTGCAAAACTCTGTTACGAAACATTGCTCGAACACGGACTTCGTGCAACACTAGATCACCAATCCGGTGTGGTAAGTGATTCTTTGAAGAGTATCATTGAAGCTAATATCTTGTTAAGTGGTATTGGGTTTGAAAGTGGAGGCCTGGCCTCGGCACATGCCATACACAACGGGCTGACCATGCTTCCCGAAGCTCATGCGTTTTACCATGGCGAAAAGGTTGCGTTTGGGGTACTGGCAGGCTTACATATAAATCATACGCCTGAAAAAGAAGTTAATACAGTTTATCGTTTTTGTGCTTCGGTAGGGCTTCCTGTTACCCTTTCACAAATTGGATTGAAAGAAATAACAAAAGAAAAGCTGATGATAGTTGCTCGTAAATCAGTAGAGTCAGGTTCATCCATCCATCACGAAGGAGAGGGAGTAGATGCACAACTGGTTTATGATGCTCTGGTAAAAGCAGACCAATATGGTCGTCAGTTTATTTAAAGAGTTAGATTTGAAAAAGCAGCAATGTAAAACGAACTAATTATTTCACTATGGGCTATTATATTGATTTAGAGAAAATAACACTTGAGGATTATCAGAAAAAACTGGAATATGCCTACCTGCTGCCAAGCAGAATGATTCTAAAGGAAAAACTGGATGAACGATTTGGATATTTTGAGCAAATCGGAATTAGAAATATCAAAGAATTGATGCAGATACTTAAAAAGAAAGATAAGTTCACTGAATTATCAAAGGTTGCTTGCTTGTCGGGTGATTATTTGACTATTTTACTTAGAGAATTAAACAGCACTCTTCCAAAACCGAACAAAATTGCTGACTTTATTTGGCTTTCGAAAAATACAATTGACAAATTGGA
Source organism: Acholeplasma sp. (assembly GCA_034006765.1). GTDB lineage: Bacteria > Bacillota_I > Bacilli_A > Acholeplasmatales > UBA5453 > Paracholeplasma. The sequence continues at coordinate 4,550 of JAVESF010000020.1, forward strand.
GCATATTGGCATTATAAATACCGGGAAATTGTACGACAAGGTATTAACAAAGATTGATAGACTAAAACTCGCCGATTCAACAGGGATAGATTATACAGAAATCTTGGAATTAACAAAATTGACTGATTTGTCAAGAATAAAATGGGTAGGAGTAACTTATGCCCAGGTGCTTTACAATTTAGGAGTAGATACAGTAGAGAAAGTCTCAAAAGCCGACCCGGTTGATTTACATGCAAGAATTAACCAACGGATAAAAGAACATAATATTTTCAAAGGGGGCATAGGAATAAATGATGTGAAAATATTAGTAGAAACAGCGAATGAATTACCTTTAGAAATTGAATATTGAGAGATGGAAGAACACCAGTTGCCAACATGGAGCTTCCGACTCGTTTTGTATGTTTTAAAAATTAAAAGACACACCAAATAAGATATGAGCCGGGCGAATGGTATAGCTCAGAGAGATATCGGACAGTTGGCTGTGATAGGATATATCGTACGTTGATTTATTGAATATGTTATTCCAGGAAATATAAGCGTGAAACTTATTAAAATCACAGGAAAGATTCAGATCGGCAAAGAAGAGATTACGGCGTTCTGATGATGAAATTTGGTTATTAAGCCATTTGACATCTGTTTTGAATTTTAATTTCGGGCTTAACTGAATGGCCACGTCCAGTGTATTTGCATGATTTACGTAAGGACCGCTTACCCGGATATCATAACTGAGACCAAATACAGCTTTGTTTCCCGGAGAACAGACAACTCCAAAAGTGCCGTTAAAAGACCAGTTGTCATAAGAAGTCACCTGACCGAACTGGATTATGTCGCCTTTTATTTCAGTAGCCGTTGCATTCAGTTTGATTTTCAAGGGAAGGGTAAGAAAACTCTTATCAAAAGAAATGGTATGCAGGAATAAATGCAACGCATGGTTTCCCGGCAATCTGTAGTGAATGGTGTATTCAGGAAAAACATTCTGTCCCGAATACAGATTGCTTCCGTTATAAGAGTATTGTGTGCTTATGTTGGCAAAAAACAAAGAAGCCACGTTCCGGTAACTTATTCCGGCAGACCCCATGGATGAAATCCGTTTTTTTAAGTCGCCATCGGCCAGGTAGAACGTCCTGTAATTACGCATCAGGTACCCTGTTCCCATTTCTTCAACAGGATATTCAGGAGTGGTGTTCATATGCCCGCTGGCGTGTATTCTCCAGTCAGAAGAGGGCTCCCAGATACATAGCACCAGGGGGCGTAAGTACCACCGGGCTGTTCCCCATAAATTCTCATAGGACCAACCTGCCGGCAAATGGATGGCAAGGCTCAGGCGGTTTGCTTTATAATTCAGATTTATCCCCAAAAAACACTTGATGTTTGAAAAACGAGTTAAGGAATTTGTGCTGTCTGTCTCAAGAACCGGGTTTTCCCATGCTGTGTGGGAAGATTGGAAAGAGTAATCAATCCCTGCTTCAGAAATCAATTTGAACTGTTTTATCTGTTTTGACAGAGATACTCTGTTTGAAGTTTCCATTATTCTATAATCAACTTCCTGCCTGGTAATCTCCTGATCCTTTTCTACTTCCAGAGATTGATTACTGCTGCTGTAAAACGTCTCCGACGTAACAGTAAAAGTGGTTTTAGCAATCTTTTTTATTAATTGAAAATTATTCCCTGCAATGGAGTAAGGCAGGTGAAACTGCTGTTGGGTGTTTGTTCCTTTGAACAGGAATGAATTGACCTCTGAAAAATTCAATTTTCCGTACAGCTTGTTTTCCAGAAAGAACTTTTCCGTATTTGCGGTTAACAGATGTTCCAGTTGATATACCTGTTTTTTATTCAGATGGTAGTTGTTTTCCAGTACAGTAATGGTGTCCTGTCCGGGTATGAAATAACGTGTATGCTGCACAGACCGGCTTGTATCGCGTGAATGAATATAACTGATATTCAATCTGGACTCCAGATTGTCGCTCCATTTTGACAGATGATTGACAGCTCCCAGGTAACTTGTATTAAGGAGGGAAACAGAATGGTCAATTGAGGGCGGTATCTGTGGCCTGCCTACGCTAAAATACATTCTTTCCGTTGGATCCTGCGTATCCATGGCTGCATACCTGTAGAATCCCGATTGCATCCTTTGCAGATTGAATAACTGCAGCTCTTCAAACAGATTTTTTCCCGTATTATCTGCCTTGACAAGAAAAAGAGATTGTGAATTAACGGCAAACCGCATAAGAAGTGCACTTTCTGACCACAGAAAAGGAGCTGCTCCTAAGGACAGATCCAAAGAAGCCATCCACCGAGACTTGTATTTTTGTTTTAACTTAAGATTAATCGCTGCATTGGCAGGTCGGACGTCTTCTCTTAAAACCTTCACAGGCTGATGACGTTCCATGATTTCGGCAGTTGAAAAATATTCAGCAGCCATATTTTTTGTTATCAGCCCATACCTCCCGCCCATAAGATCCATATTTTCTATATAAAATCGGTTGATTGGCAAGCCCCGGTACCTAATGGCACCTGTTTCATGTACTTCTATACCCGGAAGTTTTTTTAACAAATCGCCAATTGTCTTGTTATCAATGGTTGCCAAAGTTGTCAGATCATAGCGGATAGTGTCTCCTCTTTGTTCTACAGCCACCGGCTTTATGTGAATTGTTTTCAATTGAATTATGTCTTCTTCCATAACAATCTCCAAAAATGAAGGATGGTCATCCGGCAGATCCAGTAATACCGTTTTGTAGCCCATATGCCGTACCGTTACTTGTAACGAATCCTGCCTGCCGGAAAACCGAAGACTAAAAGAACCATCTGAACGGCTGATGGTATAAGCAACCATTTTTTCTTCTTCTCCCTGCAAGAGGTAAAGAATTGCACCTTCCAAATGCTGCCCGTTTGCTGTTTTTATCCTGCCTTCCACTGTAAGAGAATGCTGACCGGACAAAGTGCCATAAGAAAAAAAAGCGAAGGCAATTACAAAAACCCTCAGACATTTCATCTTAATACAACTCAATGGGTATATACGGTATGTTAACATCGGTAACGTCTCTTCCCTGCACATCTCTTACACGAAATGATTTGACATTACCCGAGGGATCAAAATTTTCTGTCCAAACACGATAACTTATCTGAAGGTAACGCTTCTTGTCTATCTTGTTATAATTGTGCCCATAAGCCTGTAGCAATGGAACCTGGCAATCTTCCATTCCACTGAGTTCAAAAATAAAGAATTGGTCTTCATCGCTGATCCTGAGAATGAGTCCCGGCAATCCGGAAAATTTGTATGGGCCGTCACTAATGGGTATATGGGTAGTGAACCAGGCAGTCCACACCCTTCCTCCGTATTGGCATACTGCTTTTTGACATGGGTAACCCAGGATACTGCACGTATCCTGTTTCAGGGACCATTGAAAATCGGGAGCAGGCTCTTTGTAATAAAAACGTGAGGTTATCAGACGGTCACTAAACACAATTTCTTCCGGAGTTTTTACAATAACGTATTTTTTTCCGTATCCATACACCCTAAGCTCTTCCTGGATGACAGCGATGTTTTCTCCCGCTGCCAACATCGCTGTCATGGTGGAGTCCTTCAGGTATTCTATCCGGCTGTAAAACCTGGAGGTATTGTCTCCCCAATCCAGAAAAAACAGGTCGTTATAATAACCTTTCTTAAGGCTGTCCCGTTTGTATTTGCACGCATACTGAAACCGGTGTGTTGATGTACCCAAAGTATCCTGTGAAGCCACCTGTTGGCAGAACAGGAAAAGAAATGCAAAAAAGAAAAATAATTTGTAATTCATGGGAATATTAAATTTAATAAAGCACTGGTGTGAGATTGTTATTTAATATTATAATTAACAATTAATTAAGGAGCATCAGGATCAAATACTTGAAGTTCACAGTATAGGTGTTCATAGTGATCGTAATACATTAGTTGCTCTTCAGCACTCATCTCATGATGTGTTGTTACCCATGCAGTTCTTCCGCATGTTGTCATAAAAGCATAATAATATTCTTGTTGAGCTAAAGCCATTATTGGCAAAATAATAATAATAAGTGATAGAAGAATAAGTTTTTTCATAGTTGATTAATTTTTGACACACCAGTGTTTATATTTCATACTGTTTCTCATAACAGGAATACCCCATAATACCTATAGGCTGCTGTGATATAAATAACATATTCACCAGATGGTAAGTTATCTATAAGAATATTAACAGTTGCAGCACCGGCGATGGATGCATAATTCACCGCTACGGTTACTCCAGCAGCATTCTTGATTTCAATCAAAGCCATTCCAGTAAAATTCATAATATGCACGTAAACGTATTGGCTGTCGAATTCGGCCGTTAAAGTCTCAACTATAAGAGATTTTGGGTGAAAATAATCTGGCTTGACATCAATTTTCTTTGTGCTTGTACTATCTTGGGTGAAAGCCGGGGTAGTTACCTGAAACAAGGCAAATAAAAAAAGAAACGTTTTCATAATCAAAGTTTTAACAAGTTTACAACTTAGTGGTAAAATTGTCAATAGCCTTAAAAAAAGTTTCGGTTAAAACAGGGTTAATAAAAATTAAATCAGCAGGTTACAAATAAAAAGTTTCGCCTCCTGGTGTTCAAATCCTGCTCTTTTCCCCAATTTTTTGGTGTCTTTAACAGCAAAGTTCTTTAAGATCCGCAATATTTAGCTACTCTGCGCAGGCAAGTTACGCTGAAATTTAGCCGCATATCTTTAGTCACGACCCTTCCTTCTCCCGTCATTTGCTGAATAAGAGGAAGGTGGAGGTTTCGGGTGGTTGTCAGGCAAAGCGAAGGAATTTACAATAACCTTCGGACATTTCGCTTTAATACAGATCAATAGGTATATACGGTATATTCATACCGGTAACGTCCCTTCCCTGCGCATCACTTACACGAAATGATTTGACGTTGGCCGAGGGATCAAAATTTTCTGTCCAAACACGATAACTTATCTGAAGGTAACGCTTCTTGTCTATCTTGTTATAATTGTGCCCATAAGCCTGTAGCAATGGAACCTGGCAATCTTCCATTCCACTGAGTTCAAAAATAAAGAATTGGTCTTCATCGCTGATCCTGAGAATGAGTCCCGGCAATCCGGAAAATTTGTATGGGCCGTCACTAATGGGTATATGGGTAGTGAACCAGGCAGTCCACACCCTTCCTCCGTATTGGCATACTGCTTTTTGACATGGGTAACCCAGGATACTGCACGTATCCTGTTTCAGGGACCATTGAAAATCGGGAGCAGGCTCTTTGTAATAAAAACGTGAGGTTATCAGACGGTCACTAAACACAATTTCTTCCGGAGTTTTTACAATAACGTATTTTTTTCCGTATCCATATACACTAAGCGCTTCCTAAATGACAGCAATGTTTTCGCCTGCTGCCAACATCGCTGTCCTGGTAGAGTCCTTCAGGTATTCTGTCCGGCTGTAAAACCTGGAGGTATTGTCTCCCCAATCCAGAAAAAACAGGTCGTTATAATAACCTTTCTTAAGGCTGTCCCGTTTGTATTTGTACGCATACTGAAACCGGTGTGTTGATGTACCCAAAGTATCCTGTGAAGCCACCTGTTGGCAGAACAGGAAAAGAAATGCAAAAAGGAAAAATAATTTGTAATTCATGAGAAATACTAATTGTAACAAATTTACTAAATTAACGGTAATAAAGTAATAAAGCCGAAAGCTTCATTCACTTCCTTTCATCACCTTCCGTATTAATTTAAGCTTAACAATTTTATAAAAAAGAGTTAAGGCAAAAGCCATATAAATACGGTCACTAAATAAGCTCTTCATGGATAACATTGATATTTTCTTATTCCGGAATATTCTGAAGTCTGTTGCTTAACCCTTACCATAAAATGCGAGAGCTGTATGCAAACTTATATAAGAAGGTTTGTAAATACGGTTAGATATATACAGCGAGAAACCGGGCTTTTCAAGGTATTCACTAAAAGCATAAAAGCCATTACGTAACTTAACCAACAGCCCCCGCTTTACCCAGCGGGTCAGATTGTTGCTATTGAAATCCGGTTCAAATGAGTATATTTGTTTATTAATGCGAATCCTCGTTGAGCTATTAACCTTCATACAGCATGAGTAAAGTTTCTATCCGTTTCTTTAACGACCGCGAGGTACGTGCCATATGGGACGAGGAATACAACAAATGGTGGTTTTCGGTTCTTGACATTGTAGCTGTCCTTACCAACCAAGACAACTACAACAAGACACGCAACTATTGGAAATATTTGAAATCAAAGCTCAAAAAGGAAAATAGCGAGTTGGTTAGTGCTACTACCCAACTGAAACTTGTTGCAAAAGATGGCAAACGATATTTATCTGATATGCTGGATTACAATGGTATCATTGCCCTGGCCAGACAATTCCCAAGTAAACAGGCAAGCCGTTTCATAGATTGGTTTACATACAGCGACGAAACCATTGACGGAAAAAGCAAACATAAGGCATATGCCTTGTTTGAAAGTTCATTAATTGACAACATTGAAATTGGGTCCGTTAAAGGATTGCAGCAAATTCACGCTTATCTGTTTGGTGGGCTTTACGATTTTGCCGGACAGATAAGGCAGAAAAACATCTCTAAAGGCGGTTTTAAGTTTGCGATAGCTCAACACCTGGAAAATACTTTACGGCAGATTGAACAAATGCCCGAGAATACATTCGACGAAATTGCCGAGAAATACGTTGAAATGAACGTTGCCCATCCATTTATGGAAGGCAATGGGCGAAGCACGCGCATTTGGCTCGATCTGATACTAAAAAAACGTCTGAAAAAATGCGTGGATTGGAGTAAAATAAGCAAAAACGACTACCTGGGGGCCATGGTAAAGAGTACTACTGACAGCACGTCTATCAAAAACCTGCTACAACATGCCCTGACCAGTGAAATCAACAGCCACGAAGTATTCATGAAAGGAATCGACTACTCCTATTATTACGAAGAATCATGAATCACCTATTCGATTCTGTGCCTCTCTGTCTGATGTTCCCCGCTCCACCCGCAGGCCTTTTTTGCCAAAATCCAGATTACACCGGAGCGAAATCATAACACCTGAATACCTTCCAAAGAATGATTTGGTTTTACGGAATGAACTCTGTTATTTTTAATTCGGAAGACGAGTTAAGACCCGGAGGTACCTCAGTTTTCTTTTTAGTATAATGACTGGCAGCGTATTTCACTTTTTCAGGATAATGGTATTGTGGATTATAAGTAACTTTTAAGATTATTGATTTTATGGGATATTTTTTATTGTTATCATTATCTTCTATTGATCTTTCAAGATTCTCCAATGTTCTCCCAATATAATCAAAAAGTTCTCCGATGCTCTGAACCATCGGAATTCTGTTTGGAGTTTGATTTTCAAGAATCGATGATACGCCATCTTGGACACGTATGGTTGCAGGGCCATTGGGACCGATGTCACTACTCAGATAATCAAAGGTGAACACATAATTTTCAATATTCTGGGCTTCCCATGCTGCATATTCTTTTTCAAAAGATTCTCTGTCTATGTCTACTTTCATTTCAGGAATTTTTGAACATGAAAGCAGGATACCCATTGAAAAAACTAAAACGATAAATTTTTTTTTCATTTTCATTTCGATCTTTAGCAAATATATTAATTAAATCACTAAAAGTCAATAACGGAGAAAAAAGTTTCGCCTCCCGGCGTTCAAATCCTGCTTTTTTCCCCAATTTTTTGGTGTCTTTAACAGCAAAGTTCTTTAAGATAAACCAGACACCTGAGCTGCTGAGAAGCCACATTACAGCAGAACATTCATCATGAATCACCTATTCGATTTTGTGCTTCTCTGTCTGATGTTCCCCGTTCCACCCGCAGGCCTTTTTTGCCAAAATCCAGATTACACCGGAGCGAAATCATAACACCTACCCGGGGCGACAACGTAGTTCTTTCTGAATATCCATTGTCGAAAAAACTTTTTTTATGTGTGCGGTTCCTGTAAAATATCTCTGATCTCAGGACCCACTTTCCATCACGGAAGCTTTTCTGCACCCCGCCGTTAATAGTAACTAATGTTATCCCAACGACAAACCCCAATCGTTCTCAAGATAGAACATATTGTTGGCGGATATCAGGATATAAGAAGTCAAAGTCCGTCCGTAAGTTTGGGTGTGTACGTCAGAAAAAGTCATGTTGGCATGTACTGCCAAACGCCACCATGGGAATACTTGTTGGCTTGTAGATGCATTCAAGGTGTACGAAGTATTTTTAGATACATTCACAGGTCTGGAAATAATGCTGTCCCCTGTGGCAGAGAGTTCTGAAACAAAATCGTACGTGTTTACGGCATGGGAAAACCTGGCCGTTACAGTATAACTTCGTGCCAACTGAGTTATGAATTGAACAGTATGAGTGATATAAGGTTTCAGGTTTGGATTCCCTGTGGAATATTCATTGGCATAATCCCAGTGAATATAAGGATCAAGCAAGTGTGGTGACGGCCTGTTAACCTTGCTGGCATAAGAAACGTTAACGGAATACCCTTTTTTCTGGCTGATGGCATACCTGGCATTGGCTGCCCACAAAATATCTGTTCCGGAATAATCAATTGTACTTCCGGTATATTTGTTCAGTTGTTCAAAGTGTGCTCTTTCTGCACGGATACCTGCCGTAAAGGTAAATCTATCCCCGGCAGAACCCCGGTAGTTCAGGTATCCGGCCAAAATATCCTCTTGATAATGGATATTCTCACTTGCCGAGAGATCAAAATCCCACTCCGCTCCCAATTCAGTAAAGTGATTGTCTCGGTTTATATAGTACGTTTTAAGAAACTTGGCACCTGTTTCAATGGAGTGCTTTTCAGACAGATTGAGGGTAAGGTCTCCATAGGTATTCAACGCCTTCCTGTCCGAGTTAGCCTCCCTGCGCGTATGGTTCAATACATTATCATTAAGCGAGAACAATTCAACTTCATCTGTATTAGTCACCCTTAAGGATGACACTTCTGCTACCAGTAAAAAAGCTGATCCTGTTTTTTTATTCAAAATTGCTTTGTAATTCACATAACCTGTTTTGTTGCCGGATGAAAAGCTTAATATCATAGTGTTATAATAGCTGTCATCAACTATTTTTTGCTCATTATAACCCGGAAACATATTATTTGTACTGAAAACACCAGCTATGGAATGTCTGTCATTAATCTTATAGTGTAAGGATTGTTCCGTGGTCAAGCTAAATCTCCAGGGACTGACATGGGTGATAAGCTGTTCCGCTTTTATATCCGGATTATCGTTTACAGTTTTTACTACCGAATTACTGATTGAATATCCTGTACTTCCATAAACATAGGAAGAGAAACTCAATCCTTTATAGCGGTAACTTAACGTAGCGTTGATCTTTGGTGTAAACCGCTGCTTATCTGCGTCCACAGAAGATTGTGCATAAAAACGACCACCCCCTTCCGGTAATTTCTTCAGCGTTAACCTGATAATAGCAGAGAGGGAACTGCCTGAAAAAGCCACGCCGGAAACAGGAATGACTTCTATACTGGTTATATTCCCGGCAGGTAATTCAAAACCTCTATGCTTGTCCTGTCTTTTGCCATCGGGCTGTTGACCATGGAAACAATATAACCATCTGGACGGTACCTGATGGGTGTATCCCTTATAGTAATCTCCGTTAATTGCTGTACGTCTTCTTCCAAAATGACAGTAGGTGTTGTAAGATTTCCGCTTACCTGAATTTGTTCATTCCAATCCTTGTAACCCGTAAAACGCACGTTCAACACGTAATGTCCGGCTTCGCTTTTTAACACAAAGGCTCCCCTTTCATTGGTAACTCCCCAAGCAACTACATTTGCCGAGTCTGTATCAAAAAAACGCAACACTACAGTTGCCCCTGACACAGGAATACCCAGGGAATCCGTGACTGTTCCCGAGATAATGTAAGACAACACATTGTCCTGAGACCATAAGTAAAAGAATCCAAATAAGTAAAAAAGCACTAATATTCCTTTTTTCATATAAAACTTCAAAGTAGCATTATTGTTATATTATTCTTTTTCAGCTATCTGATGCTGAACCGGACTTTAAGCAAAACAGAAAAGGGACGGAGCGTATAAGAGTAAATATAGGCGGTGACATCGGAATAGCTGGCCGTATTGAAATTTTTTGTGTTTAACAAATTGCGTGCTTCAAGTGTGTAATCGAACCGCTTGGTTTTATACCTTGTCTGAATATCCAGAAAGAACATGTTCCGGTCACCCGAGGTTATGGAGCTGTTATATGAGTGTTCTGCCGACAGGTTACAGGACCACTTTTTGGTTATTATAAATTTTGCCGTTGCTTTTTGTGTAATCATCTGTATGGGATCCAGTTGCTGCGAACTGTTTTCAATCCGGCTACGGCTGTTATACCAGGTCCCACTATACTCTGCAACAACAGACTCGCCAATCCGTGACAAGATTTCCAAACCTGCGTTGTATGTCCTGTATGTAGTGTTCATAAGAGTTCCCTGCCGGAGGATATCCCTTAAAGAATAATTGTATCCGCCTTTCAGCGTTACAGTTGTAGCAATGGCATCAAAACGCTTTCCAAAACTGGCATTCGTCCGGACTCCCCGGGAAGTATTATCAAAAGCGTAAGTAGTAAGCTGTGAGAGCGACCCTGAATATTCGGTTCCATATAACACATTGGAATGATTGACCCAGTACAAAGCATCCAGCGCCCCAAAAAGAGAAAGAATAGCATTGCCGTAGTTAAGGGTTACGGAACAGGAACTATAACGCGATTCGCTTATGATCCCGGAACGGTTTTGGATGGTACGGTAATTGGTCATAATGTACCCTGTGTACATTTCATAAAGTCCTCCGGTAATATGGGAAGTCATGGCATTAGCGCTTATTTTCAGATTGTTGGAAAGTGTGGCGTTAACGTTCAATCTGGGATCCAGGTACAGCCGGCTTATTTGCTGCAATACGGCGTTTTTCATGAAATCTTTAAGAGTTATATCCCTGAAATTCAAAGAACAATATAATCCCGCATCCCACCGGAATTTTCCCGAAGACCGAAATGTCACACCGGGTGAAAGGAACAGATCCAGTTTATTCCAAGAAAGATGGTTTTGCAGGGAATCCGGAGCAATGGTGCTTTTGGTATTTTCTTCCAGCGGGCTTAACATGGCAGTCATTCGTTCCTGCTGCCAGTTGGCATTGCCCCAAAGAGAAAACGTCCAGTCACGGACTTTTTTGTACAAACTGGCTGAATTGTTGGTAAAGAACCGTCGGCTGTCAAGTTCCTGAAAAGAGCCTCGGGCCGTTTGAACATCTGTTCCAAAAATGCCGGGATAAAGCAACGGTGTTACTTTCAAAGAAGAAGGACTATTGGAAAAATCGGTGATGGACGAACAGGAAAACCGCAAGGAGGAGAAGGGTTTTACCAGGTTAAATGTATTCCTGAGCCTGATGGCTGATGGAACGGAAAAATCTTGCAGGACTGTATCGGCAGACTGCAAAATCTGTCCGTGATCTATGTTCCGGCTTCCTTCCAATACAAGGTTATTTTTCAGGTACATTTTTTCTGTATTGGCCGTCAATTCAATTCCAAGATCCACCTGGCGGGTTTTCCTGGAGGCGCTGCTCTGTTCCCGGATGACCAGAGGCGAAGAATCCTTAATATAATAGGTGGTAACAGAGGATGCGTCGGAAAGTTGCCGGTCATGCAGGTAGGCTCCATTGATGTTCAGCTGGTAATCATGTTTCAAAACATTCAGCGTGTTGACCGATACGGCATGTACATTATTATTCAGGTAGCGTTGCCGGTCAATGGCAGGAGCTCCCGGGGCCAGTATGCCCAACTGCGATACAGTTGCCTCAAGTCCACCGTAAAACGATTTTAATTCACCAGACACATCTTCACCTGTATTGTTTGTTTTATAAGTGTTTAAGGTCTGAAACTTCCGGCCAAAAAAAATGGTTGTTACCTCCCCATTCCACATAATTGGTTTATAACCACCTCCTAATTGCACTACGGAATTGAACGTGCCTTTAGCACTCTCCTTAAGCTTTAGATTAATTGCCGGATCTGTTGAAAAATCGATATCTTTCAGTGCTTTTACAGATTGGTGATTCTCTAATATCTGTACCGTTGCAATATCTTTTGCCTGGATATTTCTGGTCCCAATGCCATACCTGCCTTTTAGCAAATCAAGACCTTCTACATAAAACTTGTTGATAGACTTGCCTAAATACCTGATCTCCCCACTTTCCCGTACTTCAATACCGGGCATTTTTTTTAACACATCACCTACAGAACGGTCAAGCGAATCAATAAAATTGGCAACATAGTAATTTACGGTATCACTACGACGCACTATGGGTTCTGCCTTTACAGTAACCTCACGAATGGTAAGCACCTGCTCTTCCACTTGTAAATCCACTGTTTGTGTCTTATTTTCTATGATTCTCATTTGCTCCTTTATGTTGAACCCGGTCACTTTAAGCATCATGCTATCAACTTTTGCATTACAGGAGAGTTTGTAACGGCCTTCTTCACCGGTTATCGTATAGGCATAAAAAGATTTGCCGTCTTTCGTTAGCAGCAGCACATTAACGTCCGGAACGGCTTTCCTGGCTTTACTGTCAGTAACTTTGCCACTAATGACTACCTGGCAACATAACTCCAAAGGTAACAGGAAAAAAAATAAGAAGATATAGTACTTATACAACGGTGAAGATTTCATAATCTAACTTGTTTAGTATATGATAATTATTCCAGCTCCAAAGGAGGTATATAAGGTTTACGAAATGAAAGCCGCATTTCTTCTGTAACAGGCACCATTTTTCCGGTTCTTCCATCGCGTGCAACAGGGGCTATTATTTTTCCGTGCTGTTCGAGCAAACCTATAGGATCATCCCATATTTTTCGCTGTAATTTCTGCAATTGCGCCCGGCTGATGATTTTTTCCCTGATGGCAGATGTTCCTGATAGTCCCTGTTTTTTTGTGTCATACATGAAAATTAAGTTTTTTGTCTGACTGATTCCGGTGGCCCTCCACAGGAAAAGACCTTTGTTATCTTTTGCCTTGAGAATAAGCCCCGGCAATCCCTGAAATTTCCAAGGTCCTGCCTGAACAGGTATCTCAAGAGTGAACCAAACTTCGTAGGAACGGCCCCTGAAACAAGCGGTTGCTTTATAGCATTGGTGGGAAAGGATTGTATCTGATTCACCCAGATTCAATTGCCAGTCAATATCAGGAACAGGTTCGTTGTAAATATATTCTGTGTTCACAATGGTTGTCCAGACGGTAAGCTGTCCTTTCCCGGGGTAATGGAAATAGTAATTTTCATAATGATCTTTTTCATTTGCTGCCATCCAGTTGCGCGGGTTTAAGCCGCCTTGTGTTTTACTAATTCTGGCCCTATACATGGTAGAATCTGTTTTGTCGGCTAAAAGACTGAAATAATGGATAAAATGCGAACCAATATCCAATCGCTGCCGATCCGTATAACGCATATCGGAAAGAGTATCAATGGCAAATGTAAAGTCATACGTGACGGACAGGAAACTTGAATCTAGGATCGTCTTCTGTGTGACGTCACGGCAATCCGGATCCTGAGCCAGAGCATAGATTGCTGACAAACAGCAGTAAAATATGGTAAATGTCTTTTTCATTATTCCAGTTCCGGGACAGGAATGTAAGGTAATACCAATTGCCCGGGGGCCATTTTCATAAATTTACCTGTTTTATTATCTCGGACGTGCATTGCAGATCCGTGCTGAACGTAAAGACCAGCGGGATCCTTCCATCTTTTTTCCTGTAATCTAAGCAGGTTCGGACGTGTTGTTTCAATAATCTTATTGAAACGAGGATTCATGACATAGATTTTTTTATTCTGTTCACGTAAGATGGTTTGGGCGTCCCAGACGAACAAATCTGCCTCATCCCGGGCTTTGAGGATCAACCCCGGCAGTCCGTTGAATTTCCAGGGCCCATGGGAAATTGGAATTTCCGGGGTAAACCAGGCTGTATAACTGCGCCCCCTAAAACAGGTCAAAGCTCTAAAACACGTATATCCCATAATGGAACAGGTGTCTTCTGTCAGTTTCCACTCTAGGGAGGGAACTGGTTCTTCATAAAAATAATCTACATTCACAAGACCGGTATAAACGCCAATGGAATCTTTGTGCGGATAGTTCCAGTAGATGTCTTCGTACAATTCCCGCTCATTGGCAGCAAAAGATTTTCGCGGGTTTACGGCAACTTTGGACTGAAACATAATGGAATCAATAAGCGCTGCATTTTTGCTGTAATAGTGAACTGTAGTTGTTCCTATTTCGAGTACCTGTTTGTCGAACAATCGAACTTTTCCGGTTGTGTCGTTGGCATAATGGTAGGTATATGTTATACTATACAAACAAGAATCAATGGGAATCTGATCCTGCGGTTTTCGGGCATTAACACTTCTGCTCTGACAATAACAGGGATGACAGAATAAAACAATAAACAAAAGTGAAATAAATATTTTCATAATGAAAAAATTAAACAAATGATATTTAAATGATTAAATATCATCTGTTAATGTTTAGATTAGCCCGGGATGACAATCTCTTCCAAAACTACATAAGGCTCATTTTCACAGCCAGGTGAATGTAAGCCACCTGCAAAATTTGCCGCCCCATTATCATCTGTTGAGGATCCGCCTTGTCCGGCATAACAACACC
>JAVESF010000006.1:0-86789 GCA_034006765.1 Acholeplasma sp.
TTTTTATGTCTTGTGTATTATTTTTCATTGAAAATTTGTTTTATCTCTGACTTTGTTTTGTAATGTTGATTTAACTTAACCGAGTAATACTGAGATAGAACGTTGATATTTTCATCGTGATAAAACAGCTGATACTTATCATCACCGATTCTGCCACAGGTGTATTTCTTTAGTGAGCTAACCAGTTGAGTTGCACGAACTTGCCCTTTTAGTTTCTTTTTCTCGATGAGTCTAAGGAAAAGAAGTGACGTCATACAAATTAAAAAGTGCCCTCTAATCGCGTTTAGGTTTGAGTGATAGACAGGTCTTGTTTTTAAGGTTGATTTGATGATTCGAAACGATTCTTCAATTTGCCATAACGTCTTATAGGCATTAATGATTTCCTCATTTTTTGCTTTTAACTCACTTGTGACGATTAAATAATAACCGTCGAGGGATTCATCTAAGTCAATCTTTGCTTGATTGATGCTTTTGATCTTTAAGACATCGGCCTCGTCGTCTGACTCATCTAGGTAGGATTCATCAATGTATTTGCCTACATGACCATATAAGTCTTTTTTATAAAGTGATTCTTGTTTGAGTTGCTTTTCTAATTTTTGAAGGGCTCTTTCTCGTTCAATCGCTGCTTTTTCCGCGTAGTCTCTACTCCAAAATACGATTTGTTTTTGAGGAATATTGACTTTGACCTTTTTACCCTCATTCGTTGTAACGGTAATCACTGCCTCGTAATCAATCCATGATTTGGATTTATAAACTAATTGCCCCTCGTTATCTCTAACTTCGATGTAATCCTTAGGATCTAAGATGCGCGACTTCAAGTCTGCCTTAGCCCCTCGAATGCTTTGAGAGAATATATAGTCATCCTTATCCAAATAGGCATGGGAGATATTGTCACCACTGTTTAACCCTTTGTCAGCGATTCGTATGACTTTACTTTGAATGTTGTTTTTGACTTTTAAGTCTTTTAAGATGTCTCGATAGACCGGTTTTTCAGATTCATTGCCTGGGTATAGTTTATAGTCTAGTGGGATGGCATCGCCATCAAGTAGTAAACCAAGCCCGATGATCGGATTTTTTCGATTTTCTTTACTAGGGCCTAGCTTGGCCAGTTCATTGGGTTGGTCAATCCCAAAGTAGAAGTTGGTTGCGTCAAAATAAACGTTACTCATGTTCCTTTTGTATTTCTCTGAGATCATTAACTGAATCCCTTCAAAAATAGAACCGTTGTCTTGACCAAGGAGTTCAATGGCATCATACATTTGGCTTTTTGAATAAGGAAAGCTATGCTAAAGTGACGATAGAAAATGTTCATAGGTCGAAGACTTAGAACTTTTATGCAAGGATTGTCACAACAAAGAACACAAAAGATTTACAAAAGAAAAAGAATTTGATAGTGATGGGAACTTAATTCCGAGATAACCTCGTATTTGTATTATAACTTTGGTATAATTATTAAAAATGGGGTGTAAACATGGAAAGCATAAGTCCAAAAGTATTATTAAATCAAACTGCATCAATAATAGCTCATACTAACACAGGTTGGTCCAATACCGAAATTGTCAAAAAGTTTAATGAAGCTTGTTTAAAATATGGTAAATCATTTGAGTATGAAAAAGACCAATACCAGTTAAAAGCTGCCGCAATGATTAATAATTTCGCGAAGTTTTCTGAGAAAGAAGTATATCACGTATTGAAAACTTTTTTTAGAGATGAAAAGTTTAAAGACAATACTGCAATTCAAATAGCACTAAATACACTTATAAAAGACAATGCTTTTGATTATGAAGATAGTGATGAGCATGATCAAGAAACATTTAAAACAACTTCACATTTTTTGGAGGCATATACTGCTTCGCATTCACAATATGTAAGTGCATACCAAAAAATAACTGCAAAGATTCATGAAAGAAATGCACTTGACGACCTTAGACTATCTCTTGAATTATTAGTTAAGGATCTTTTGAATAATAACAGATCTCTCGAAAATAATGTAGCCGAACTTGGAAAAAAACTAAAAGAAAAGGGTATCACAGGTGAAATCAATACACTCTTTAACAGGGTTATTAACTTTTACACAACTTATCAAAATGAATATGTAAAACATAATGATGCAGTTGAACCTAATAACGTAGAATTTATTTTTGATATCACAAGTTCGATGCTTAAGTATCTTTGTAGAGTATTTTAACCCCCCATTCAGTGCTTTTAATACTGGGTACTAAGTCAACCCGGGGGAGGTTTTATTTACACGGAACCTATTTTTTGAAAATAGTGAAATAAGTTAGAAAGGAATGTTCGATTTACAAACAAATTACCAACATTTACTTGTAATCCATAGAATAATGATGTAGAATATAATTATTCAATAATCGAACAATGGATGGTGACTAATGAATGAGTGACAACCAATTCTTTAAACCAACGGTTTTATACAAAGAATATATGATATTAGATATGATCGAAAAGAACCCTAATATCACTCAAAGAGAAATGAGTAAAAAAATTGGGATTGCGGTCAGTATGATTAACAATCACATTGATGGGTATGAAAATAAAGGATTAATCAAAAGAAAAAAACACTCTACCAAAACAGTAGAGTATTTTGTCACTAAGAAGGGTAGCGAAAGAAGAAAACTGCTCAATATCTGGTACCTAAAATCATCTAATAACATCTACATACAAGCCAAAGACAATATCATCAGCTTCTTAAATCAAATTATTGATAAAGGATTTAAAAAGATCATACTTTATGGTGCTGGTGAAGTTGCTGAGATCATGCTACAAGTTATGAATGATGATAATCAAATACCATTAGAAGTAGTAGCAGTCATTGATGATAACAAAGATAGAGTTGGTGATAAACTTGTAAACATACCTATCATTACATTAAATGAATTAAGCAAGTATAATCATGATGGTATTATGATATCTAGTTTTAAGCATCATCAAACCATTCATAATAATCTAGTAACGATTGACTATCCAAAAAGCAAAATAATTCATTTTTTCGACAACTGATTATAAAGGGGTTATTCATATATGTTCTATTTCTGGTTTAAACGATTTTATGACACTGTCTTATCATTTATAGGTTTAATTGTTTTATCTCCTTTGTTATTGGTGCTGGTGATACTTATTAAACTAGACTCAAAAGGACCAATTCTATTTAAGCAAAAAAGAATCGGTCGTAACAAGAAGCATTTCTATATATTAAAGTTTAGAACCATGCGAATTGATACACCTAAGGATACACCAACTCATATGTTAGAAAACCCACAACAATGGATTACTAAAGTTGGTAGATTCTTAAGAAAAACAAGTTTAGATGAAATTCCGCAAATCATTAACATCCTAAAAGGTGATATGTCGATTATTGGTCCTAGACCAGCTTTATGGAATCAATATGATTTAGTAGATGAAAGAGATAAATATGATGTTCATAAGTTATATCCTGGATTAACAGGTTATGCGCAAATAAATGGTAGAGATGAATTACCAATTCCTGATAAGGCTAAACTTGATGGTTATTACGTAAAACATATATGTCTATGGCTAGATATTAAGATTTTCTTTGGAACTATTGTAAGTATATTTAAATCAGATGGTGTTGTTGAAGGTGGTACAGGCACTTTAGAGAATAATAAGCCTGATTCTAAAGAGAGTAAGTAGGTGTTACTTTGAAAAGAGTATTAATTACAGGTGCTGATAGTTTTGTGGGTACTAGTGTAGAGAAGTGGTTGATGAAAGAACCAAATGAATATCATATTGAGACTCTTGACATGAAAAATCCAAACTGGAGAAAATTTGATTTTTCTATGTTTGATGTTGTTTTTCATGTAGCAGGGATCGCTCATGTATCGACTAAGAAAAGCATGGACAATATATATTACTCTGTTAATAGAGACTTAGCAATTGAAACGGCATACAAAGCAAAAGAATCTGGTGTTAAGCAATTTATTTTTATGAGTAGTAGTATTATATATGGTGATAATGGATCATTAATGGATAAAAAGCCAATTAACAAGAACACTTTTAATCCACAAAATGCATATGGTAAAAGTAAACTAGATGCAGATTTAACTATACTGAATATGAATGATAAAGAGTTTAAATGCGTTATAATTCGAACTCCAGTCATATATGGAATCAACTGTAAAGGGAATATTCCGAAACTTTTAAACATTGCAAAATATGCAGTTTTTTTTCCAAATATAAAAAATATTAAAAGCATGATTTATATTGATTTTTTATCCGATTCAGTAAAACACTATATTGATAACAAATTATCTGGCGTGTTTTTTCCGCAAAATCCAGAATATATTTCAACAAAAGAAATCATCAAGATTGCAAGAGAGTTTTATGGCAAAAAGTATAGAGAAACTAAAATATTTAATCTCTTTATTTATCTTATTTCTCCGTTCTCTACTACTATTAAAAAAATCTTCGGAAATAAATTTTTCGAACTAGATGAACAATATTTTAGTCATGAGTTAAGTATAAAAGAAACTTTACTAAGGACAATGGGTCGTGACAGCAGATGAAAAGAATAGTTATAATTAATCCATTTTCTAGTTATAAAATAAGACAAGATTTCTTTTTAAAATACTATCATGACAAAGGATATACTGTGAAAATCATTACTACTGATTACAACCATCTACAGAAAAAAACAGTAGACAATAAAGATTTTTCTTACACTTATATTAAAACAATTCCTTATAGTAAAAATCTTTCACTGAAACGGTTGGTTTCACATGTTAAATTTGCTAAAAATGTAGTTTCATCTCTAGATTATGAAGAGTATGACCTAATTCACTGCATTTTCCCACCCAATATATTAGTCAAACTAATTGCAAAAGATGCTAAAAAAAAGAATATACCCGTCATATTTGATGTAATGGATATGTGGCCAGAATCTCTACCTATTATTAAATTTAAGAATAATGTTCTTTTCTCTTTTTGGAAAAATCTCAGAAATAAACATATTGATACATCGAAATTAGTGATTACTGAATGTGATTTATTTAAGAATAGTATTAAAAGTATAAATCACAATCTGAATGTTAGTACAATTTATTTGCATAAAAGCGAATTAGTAGAAATCTCCCCGATAAATAAATCAGTCAAAGATAAAATTGTTCTTACTTATTTAGGTTCAGTTAATAATCTTATTGACATTCAGGATATAGTTAAGCTAATTATCGGAATCTCGAAATATAAGCCTGTTGTTATTCAAATTATAGGTGGTGGAGAGAAATTGGATAAGTTATCTGATCAATTAAAAGACAAAAATATAGAAGTGATTATAACTGGTTTTGTATTTGATCAGAATGAAATCAAGGAATATTTTTCAAAAACCCATTTTGGGATAAATCTAATGAAAAGTTCAGTTTTCGTAGGAATGACAATGAAATCAATTGATTATTTTAGGCATTCTATACCTATAATAAGCAATATTGTTAGTGACACTTCAAATTTGATAAATGAATATTCATGTGGATTCAACATATCTAACAAAAATATACAGAACGTCATTAATGAGATTGGATTATTAAATGACAACGAATATAATAAAATGGTTTGTAATGTGAGACAAATGTTTATTGAACAACTATCATATGAAAGATTAACCTCTAAAATGGATAGTTGTTTAAAGAAATTAATAAACTAGACTA
Source organism: Acholeplasma sp. (assembly GCA_034006765.1). Classification (GTDB taxonomy): domain Bacteria; phylum Bacillota_I; class Bacilli_A; order Acholeplasmatales; family UBA5453; genus Paracholeplasma. The sequence goes on from JAVESF010000006.1 coordinate 5,676, forward strand.
GGAGTGTTATGATGAAGATCTGTTTTTTATTTTTAGATAATTTTAATAGAGCACCCTATTTGAAAAGATACATAAGTCTTATAGAAAACGTTGATTTTGATATTATTTTTTGGAATCGCAGAAGTATACTCGAAGAATACGGACAAAAAAATAGTTATGATTTAAGATACAAAATATCTAATAAGAATAACATATTAAGTAAGGTAAAAAAATTAATAGCATATTTGTTATTTTCATACAAGGCTAATTATATACTAAAAAATACTCACTATGACAAAATAGTAGTATTTGGAGTCAATACAGCCTTCTTAGTTAAGAAAATTTTATTATCAAAATACCCTCATAATTTCATTCTTGATATTAGAGATTATTGGAATGAACATAATAAAATGCTCTTAAAAATTGAGAAAAAAATAATTCTAAAATCGGGTTTGTGCCTTATTTCCTCTGTTGATTATCAAAAATTTCTTCCAAAACACAATTATTGTATCATTCACAACTCACAGTTAATCGATACAAAACAAGTAAGAACCACAAAAAACAATAATCAGAGAATTATTTTAGCATGTATCGGAGGAAGTAAATATATTGAGTATGATAAAAAAATAATATTGAGCTTTAAAAATGATAATCGGTTTCTATTGAAATATATTGGACGTGGCTACGAATTATTAAATAGCTTTTGCTCTAATAATGGCGTTGAAAATGTAGTAATTGGTGGAGAATTCCCAATTGAAAAAACATTTGATTATTATGAAGATGTTGATATGATCTTAAATTTATATGGGTCGGGAACTCCGAAGCTTGATCACGCATTGTCAAATAAACTTTATATATCTACCCAACTAAAACTACCCATCATAGTTAATCAAGGTACTTTTATGTCGGAAATTGTTCATGAATTTAATTTAGGAATATCAGTTAATATAGAAAATGCAGATTTTCGCGATAGAATTCATAATTATTATACGGATTTAGATTTTGAGATTTTTTCTATCAACTGCGATAGTTTTAATCAAAAAGTTGCTGAAGAGGATAATTTTGCCAATAGTATGATACGAAAGTTCATAACAAATATTGAGGAGGATGTTAAAATATGAAAATTATAGCTTTTTATCTACCTCAGTTCCATAGAATTCAAGAGAATGATACTTGGTGGGGAGAAGGTTTTACAGAATGGGTTAATGTTAAAAAAGCTACTCCACTATTTAAAAATCACAAACAACCAAGAATCCCGCTTAATGAGAATTACTATGATTTGTCCGAACCTGCAGTGATGGATTGGCAAATTAGTTTAGCTAATAAATATGGAATATACGGGTTTTGTTTTTATCATTACTGGTTCAACGGGCATCTGTTACTTCAAAAACCTGTTGAAGATTTTTTGAATGATAAAACTAAAAATATACATTTTTGTCTATCTTGGGCTAACGAACATTGGACAAATGCATGGGTATCCAGTGAAAGCAAAGTATTAATGCATCAGACATATGGTGATAAAGAAAGTTGGGTGAAACATTTTAATTACTTATTCGATTTCTTTCAAGATGAACGATACATAAAAGAGGATAATAGACCAATTTTTATAATCTATAGACCTGAGTTAATTGATAGCCTGGAGGAAATGTTGAATACTTGGCAAGAATTAGCTATTCAAAATGGTTTTGACGGAATTAAATTCGTATACCAACATATTTCTTATCATTTATACAATAAAAAAAAGGAAGAGTTATTTGACTATTCTATTGAATACCAACCTACCTATGCTCAAGTTCTCCATAGACGAGGATCATACGAAAAATTGAGAATGTTTAAAAGAAAAATATCACTACTCCTTGAAAAGAAATTTGGAATTGATGTTAGACATTATGGCAATAAACTCACACATTTTGATTACGATGTAATTTGGAATTATATATTAAATGCAACTCCGAGTTCAAGCAAAAGTATTCCTGGTGCGTTCGTAAATTGGGATAATACACCAAGAAGAAATCAAAGAGGTATAGTATATGATGGTTTTTCCATTGACAAATTTCAACATTATTTGTCCAAGCAGATAAAAAATACAAAGGAAAAATATAAAACGGATAAATTGTTTATTTTTGCGTGGAACGAATGGGCTGAAGGTGGTTATCTTGAGCCAGATAATGAGTATGATTATGGAGTATTAGAAGCAATTAGAAGCGCATTAATTGAAAATGATGAGTTTCCAATTGTTGATGAGAGTGATCATGAAACTAAGTAGATATATATATGTACTTATTATATTTTTCGCTGCAATTTCTATGTATTTTGGTATAAGGAATGGATTAATAGTTGGTGGAATATTAATATGCTCACTTATCTACAGTATGATTCATTCTAATCTTAAAGGAAATTTGAGACTTAATCAGATTGACATATTAATCATTTTCTTCATTTTTTATAATATATTTACGGGGTTATTTCTTTTAATAGGCCATCTTCCAATATCTGTGTTTTTATCAGAAATCGCTAACAGCATAATACCTATTAGTATGTACTTTTTTTCGAAAAAATATAAGTTTAAGGATTTTGATATTTTCTACAAAGTTTTTGTTATTTCTTTGATTGTCGTAATCATTTCTGGTTTGTATTATAATTTGACTCTAAGTGATCCTTTTTATCTTTCATATTTAGAGCGTGCATACCCTAATTTTCACATTATTGGATTTAGGTTATACCCTCGTTTAACTTCCTGGATTGGATCAGTCGCAATTGGAGTACTTTCATTAGGAGGATTACTACTAACCTATTATCGACTATCAATTTCTGCAATAAATAAAAAAATCGGCTTTTCACTTGTTACTATTTTCACAATAAGTATATTACTAAGTATGCAGAGATCAGCAATATTTGCATTAGTTTTTATACTTCTATACATTGTTAAACGTGTCAAGGTTGATAGACTTTTTACTTTTAGGAATTTATCCTTCTTTTTTGTCATTTCTACTTTTATGATAGGAAGTTTTGTCGTTTTTTATCCAGAGTTTACTTCTAGTCTATTTGATAGATTCTCAAATATATTCACTGCTATATCTGAAAGAAACCTTGATTGGTTGCTAGTTTTTGATAATAACAAGATGTTGCTATTTGGAAATGGACTTGGGTCTGGTGGACATAGAGCAATAGAATACCAAGAAATAATAGCAGATGGCAATTACTTTAAAATGCTTTATGAAATTGGAATATTTGGTATTATTACTTTTATCGTCATTATTATTAATGTACTTTTTCATAAGATTCCATCTAAGAAAGCTACATTTAAACTTGCAATTCTGATATTTCTATTTCAAGCAATTGGATCCAATGTTTTAACTTTTCAAATCAGTGCAATACTATTTTGGTTCTATATTGGATTAGTTTACAATAAGAATTTGGACTCACTAGGTACAAAAAACTATGAAAAGGATAACTCAATATGAGTTTAGTGAAGAAATGTCTAACAAAATTCTAATAATAACATATGATATGATACCTTATAGTAAAGATTGGGGAGGTAGTCAAAGAATGTATTTTCTATTGGAAGCTTTGACTACTTATGGATTTCAAGCAAACATCATTTGCTGTGATTTTAATTTGAAAACTACTAACGAAGACAGTAGAATAATAGGACTTAAATCCTTAAATTTCGTTGCAAAGAAAGTCCAATTAATTAATAAGAGCAATCAATCTAAAACAAATATTGTTAAGCATATACTCTTTAAATTTAAAAGAGTTATACTCCACATAATAAAAAAAATGGAAAAAGCAATATTTAATAATAAGGGAACAATGATGGGCTATATTTCTAAAAAATGGATAGATGATAACATTGTTAATATAACTACATATGTTAATAAGAATGATATTGATTTAGTCATTATCTCTGGACCACCATTTGGAATGTTTACCTCATTACATAAAATTAAAAAACATATTAACAATGATGTAAAATTTATTTTAGATTATAGGGATCCATGGAATTTTTGGGATGGCGGGACATTAATTTCAAGATATAACGAAAGAAAAGCTCTTAAGTATATTGATTACTTAGTTGTCACAAATGAAAATATCAAAAGTGAATTTGTGAGATTTTACAAAATAAGAGATGATTCTATCAAAGTAATATCTAATGGATATAGCAACACAATATGGAACAGAATATGTACAAATATCCAAAAAAATAGAAATAAGTTTACAATAATTTATACTGGTGGAATTGAATTTTCAGAGAATAAAACTAACTATAGAAATATCTCAACTTTTATGAAATCATTTGTAGCATTTTATAAAAGACATTCAAATGTTGAATTGATTATTGTGGGTGTAAATAATGTGAATGATGACTCAATAAAAAAAATAATTGCAGAAAACGAAAACCATATAAAAATCATTGGTAAAGTACAACATCTAGAAGCTCTTGAATATCTTCTTAATGCGGACCTGTGTCTATTGCTCCACACAACAACTGATGACTCAGCCAAATATATAATAAGTGCAAAATTATACGATTACATCAAATCAATGAACTTTGTTCTTTCCATAGGATCATTAAACTCTTTACACAAGGAGATGGTAACTTCCTTGGATATTGGATTGCATGTTGAAAATTATCCTGATCAAATTTTAAATGCGCTAGAAATATTTTATGAAAAGTGGTTGAAAGACGATAAAATTACGGAAACTGGCATTGATAAAAACATATTTTCAAGAGAATATCAAAATTGCAAATACATCGATTTAGTAAACTATGTTTTGGGGATAGGTTATGACAATTAAAAAAGCCGCTCTTATTAATGCATCAGCTAAATATAGCACTATTATAATAAATATCATTGTAATCTCAATACTTTCTAGAATACTGACTCCTGAAATATTCGGTATCGTAGCAATTATAAACGTTTTCACAACACTTTTTGTCTTGCTAAGTGATTTTGGGTTAGGAACAGGAATAATTCAAAGGCAAGATTTGTCAAAAAGAGACATAAACGTAATCTTTGGATTCTCAATCTATGTCGGTATATTTTTATCTATCATTTTCATTGTACTTTCATTCTTTATTGTTAATTTCTATGACAATACAGTATATTATACTATCTGTCTACTATTATCTATATCAGTTTTCTTCAATACTGTAAATACAACTCCAAATGCACTTTTAATGAAAGAACAAAAGTTTACTGTTGTAGCAAAAAGAGTCTTTTTAGTTAATTTGTTCTCAGCTTTCATATCCATTACTATTGCATTTACATTTCGGAATTTTTATGCGCTAATTTTTCAATCAATTGCCACATCAGTTGCAGCTTTTATATGGAATATCAGCTCAGTTAAGATTAAACCTATAATGAAAATCGATTTGTCAACAATAGATAAAATTAAGGGGTACAGTGGTTTTCATTTTGCATATAACATTATTAATTATTTTTCAAGAAATCTTGACAATTTTCTAATAGGTAAATATATAGGTCAAGTCGAACTTGGTTACTATAATCAAGCATATACCTTAATGATGTATCCACTTAATAACCTTACTAATGTAATAACACCCATACTACATCCTATACTGACAAAATACCAAGATAATAAACAGTATATCTATGATAAATATGTGCAAATAGTAAAAATTCTATTCTATCTATCAATAATAATTGCATCGGTCTCATTTTATTCAACCAAAGACATAATATTATTTGTTTTTGGTGATCAATGGGAATCATCTATTATCCCATTTAAATATTTAGCAGTATCGTTAATATTTCAGATGACTGTTTCTAGTGCAGGTTCAATTTATCTAAGTCTAGGAAAAACAAGACTTATGTTTATTAGCGGACTAGTATATACTTCAATAATTATAATTTTATTGCTTATTGGTATATCCTATAAAAATATCCAAATAGTATCATTACTGATTAGCTTAGGCCTTATTATGAAATTTTTCATTGACTATTACTTTCTAGTAAAACATGGATTTCAAAAGTCATACTTGTCTTTTTTGAAAATTTTTGTCAAGGGATTTATTATTCTATTATTGATAATTTTACTGTTTATTATAGTAAAACCTATTTCTGGATATTCTCACTTTATAAATTTAGTTGCTAATTCTGTAATTGTTTGTTGTGTTTTCATTTTTGGTACAATCATTACCGGTGAATATAAGTTTATTCTTAATCTTATTCATATAAAAAAGGAGGAAAAAATATGAAAGGTATAATTTTAGCAGGTGGTTCTGGTTCTCGGTTATATCCATTAACAATGGTTACAAGTAAGCAATTATTACCTATTTACGACAAGCCAATGATATACTATCCCTTATCAATTTTAATGTTGGCGGGTGTGAAAGATATATTAATTATATCTACACCAGATGATACACCTAGGTTTCAAACTTTACTTGGAAATGGTTCAAAAATGGGTGTAGCAATTAGTTATAAGGTGCAACCATCTCCAGATGGACTTGCTCAAGCGTTCATAATAGGAGAGGATTTTATTGGTAAGGATACTGCTTGCATGATTTTAGGTGATAATATTTTCTATGGCAATGGAATCAAAACAGCCTTAAACAGAGCAGTAGAAAACTCAAAAAAAGGTATCGCAACAGTATTTGGTTATCATGTAGATGACCCAGAACGATTTGGTGTCGTTGAGTTTGACAATGATGGAAAAGCTATATCTATAGAAGAAAAACCTATTCAACCAAAATCAAATTACGCTGTAACAGGATTATACTTTTATGATAAGCGCGTTGTTGACTTCGCAAAAAATGTAAAGCCTTCTAAGCGAGGAGAACTTGAAATAACTGATTTAAACAGAATGTACTTGGAAGACGGCACTTTAGATGTGGTTACTTTTGGTAGAGGTTTTACATGGCTTGATACAGGGACACATGAATCATTAGCAGAAGCGACTGCATTTGTTAAAATGATTGAAGATCACCAAGGTTTGAAAATATCGTGTCCTGAAGAGATTGCTTTTAATAATGGTTGGATTTCTAGAGAACAACTCAGAGAACAAGCAGAAATCATGAAAAAAAACCAATATGGTCAACACCTTTTCAAAGTGTTAGAAGGAAAGGTTAGATACTAATGAAGTTTATTAAAACTGACATAAGAGACTTACTTGTTATTGAACCAATTGTATTTGGAGATAATAGAGGTTGGTTTTCTGAATCTTATAATTACGAGATTTTTAGACAAAATGGAATTGACAATGTCTTTGTTCAGGATAATCATTCTTTTAGCAAACAAAAAGGGACTTTACGCGGGTTACATTTTCAAAATATGCCTAAGGCTCAAACCAAGTTAGTAAGATGTACAAAAGGTCGTATTTGGGATGTGGCAGTAGATTTGAGAAAATCAAGCTCCACCTATTTAAAATGGTTTGGAGTAGAACTTACTGATGAAAATCACAAGATGTTACTAGTCCCCCAAGGATTCGCACATGGATTCATAACATTAGAAGCTAACTGTGAAGTACAATATAAGGTTGACAATATATACGATAAACATTCTGATCGTTCCATTATGTATAATGATCCAGAAATTAGTATCAAATGGCCTGAAATAGAAGTAGTATTATCTGACAAAGATAAAAATTCACCATTTTTAAAAGATTCGGATGTGAATTTTTTATGAAAATAATTGTAACTGGTGTCAAAGGACAGCTCGGATACGATGTTGTTAGAGAACTGAAAAGTAGAGGCTATCAAGATATTCTTGGAATAGATATAGATGATTTAGATATAACAAACGAAAAACATGTCGTACAATTCTTTAAGGATAATAACCCTCATGCTATTATTCACTGTGCTGCTTATACAGCTGTGGATAAAGCAGAAGACAATAAAGATACTTGCATGAATGTTAATGTAATTGGAACAAAAAATTTAGTTATGCAAGCAATGGAATATGATTCTAAATTTATTTATATTTCTACAGATTATGTATTTGATGGAAAAAAAGAAAGTCCATATAAGGTTAATGATTCCCAAAACCCTCAATCTGTTTATGGTGAATCAAAATATCTAGGTGAACTTGAGACATTAAAACACTACAAGCATTTTGTTGTACGTATTTCATGGGTATTTGGTAAAAATGGCTTCAACTTCGTCAAAACGATGTTACAGCTTTCCAAAGAAAAGAAATTCTTGAATATCGTCAATGATCAGTTTGGATCACCGACATATACATATGATTTGTCAAGACTGCTCGTAGATTTAATTGAATCAGATAAATATGGAATCTATCATGGAACAAATGAAGGAACATGTACATGGTATGAATTCGCAAAAGAGATATTTGCACTATCAAATATTAAAATTCCGATATATCCTATAGTCTCAAGTGACTATCCTACTAAAGCAAAAAGACCTAAAAACTCCATTTTGGATAAAATAAGTTTAGATGAAAATGGGTTTAAGCGTCTTCCTGATTGGAAAGATGCGCTTCAAAGATATTTAAAAGAAATCGAGGTAATTTAATATGAAAATTCTAGTTACGGGTGGAGCAGGATTTATTGGTGGAAATTTTTGTCATTATATGGTTGAAAAATACCCAAATAATATGATAGTCACATTAGATTCATTGACTTATGCGGGTAATCTAGAAACTCTAGAACCCATTATGAAAAAGCCAAATTTCAAATTTGTAAAGGGCGATATCACTGATAGAGTTTTTGTAAATCAATTATTTCATGATGAGAAGTTTGATATAGTTGTTAATTTCGCAGCAGAATCACATGTAGATAGATCGATAGAAAATCCTGAATTATTTTTAAAGACTAATATCTTAGGTACACAAGTCCTTATGGATGCTTCATTAAAGACTGGAGTAATAAGATATCATCAAGTTTCAACTGATGAAGTCTATGGTGATTTACCTCTAGATAGACTTGATATGTTCTTTACAGAAGAAACACCAATTCATGCATCGAGTCCTTATTCAGCATCGAAAGCTTCTGCTGATTTGCTTGTTCAAGCCTATAATAGGACATTCGGACTACCAACGACTATATCAAGATGTTCTAATAATTATGGACCATACCACTTTCCTGAAAAACTGATCCCTTTAATGATTAAAAATGCACTTGCAAACCAATCTTTACCCGTTTATGGAAAAGGTGAAAATGTAAGAGACTGGCTTCATGTATATGATCACTGCACAGCAATCGATTTAATCATTCATAGAGGTCGTGTTGGTGAGGTATATAATATTGGCGGACACAATGAAAGAACTAATATTGAAGTTGTTAAAACTATTCTTAGAGAACTAAAAAAACCTGAAACACTCATTAAATATGTGACAGATAGAAAAGGTCATGACTTAAGATATGCAATTGATCCTACAAAGATAGAGAATGAACTGGGCTGGAAACCTATGTATAATTTTGATACCGGTATTACTCAAACCATCAAATGGTATCTAAATAATCAAGATTGGGTGAAGCATATCATTAGTGGAGAATACTCAAGGTTTATGAGCGAATACTATAGAGAGGACGGAAAATAGATATGATAAATGTAATTGGCTTAGGGTATATTGGGTTACCTACTGCACTTATGTTTGCATCAAAAGATATTAAAGTTGTAGGTACAGACTATAATTCATCCTTGGTAAGCAAGCTTAATGATGGACAAATAACATTTGAAGAAAACGGATTATTAGAACTATACAAAAAAGCACAAGAAAAAGGAATTATTTTCAGCAATAAATTTCAGAAAGCGGATATTTATTTAATAGCTGTTCCTACACCATATGATAAATTCACTAAGAAAATAGATGCAACATTTGTTTGTAATGCTACTAAAAGCGCACTAGAAATATGCTCTAACAACGCGATAATTATCATCGAATCTACTGTGTCACCTGGTACAATTGACCAATTTGTTAGACCATTAGTTAAAGAATTCCAGTATAAAACTAATAAAAAGGTGCATATTGTTCATGCACCAGAACGCATTATTCCCGGAAATATGGTCTATGAATTATCACATAACTCACGAACAATTGGTGCTGATTCTAAAGAAATAGGAAATTTTATAGCAGATATATATAAAAAAGTAACCGATGGTGAAATTGTTGTCACAGATATCAAAACTGCAGAGATGACAAAAGTTGTAGAGAATACATTTAGAGCTGTCAATATTGCTTTTGCTAATGAATTAGCAAAAATATGTAGACATGATAATATGGATGTTTATGAAATCATCAGAATTTGCAACATGCATCCAAGAGTCAAAATCTTGAGCCCTGGCCCTGGTGTGGGCGGACATTGTATCCCAGTTGATCCATGGTTCTTGGTAGGAGACTATCCGGCACTAACAAAAATTATTGGTGAAGCTCTTGAAATAAATGAGTCAATGCCCGAATATGTTTTGACGCGAACTCTTGATATCATGAAATTGAACGGTATTACAGATGTTTCTAGAGTTGGTTTGTATGGTCTTACATATAAAGAAAATGTAGACGACTATAGAGAAAGTCCATCTCTTCAATTGTTGGAAAGACAGCTAACACATTTAGCTGAACCCCTAAAAGCATATGATCCATGGATTAAACATCAAATAACAAAAAATCAATATTTTGATTTAGACTCTTTTTTGAATGATGTGGATTTAGTGGTTGTGATGGTTAAACATGATGAGATAAAGAAAAACACATATAAACTTGATGGTAAGATTGTATTTGATACTCAAAATATAATTAAAAACGGAAAAGTTTACAAATTGTAGATAGGAGTGTTTATGAAAAAAATAATGCTTGTATTTGGCACAAGACCAGAAGCCATAAAAATGTGCCCGTTGGTTAACGAGTTAAAGACACGACAACAATTTAAGACCATAGTTTGTGTAACAGGGCAGCACAGACAAATGTTAGATCAAGTGCTTAATACCTTTAATGTAGTTCCTGATTATGATTTATCGATAATGAAAGACAAACAAACGTTGTTTGATGTTACTACTAATATTCTAAACAAAATCAAGGAAGTTCTAGAATTAGAAAAACCTGATGTTGTTCTAGTTCACGGTGATACAAGTACTACATTTGTGACTTCTTTAGCTTGCTTCTATTTACAAATTCCTGTTGGACATGTTGAAGCTGGATTAAGAACTCGTAATATCTACTCACCGTTTCCTGAAGAGTTTAATAGACAAGCGGTTTCTATTATTTCAAAATATAATTTTGCTCCAACAGAAACAGCAAAACAAAATCTACTAAATGAATCAAGAAATCCTGACAACATTTATGTTACTGGAAATACTGCTATTGATGCATTAAAAACAACGGTTAAAGATGATTATACACACCCAATGCTTGACTGGGCATCAGGATCAAGATTAATAATGATAACTGCTCACAGAAGAGAAAATCTAGGTGAGCCAATGAAGCACATGTTTAATGCAATTAAGAGGATTGTAAACGAGCATAGCGATATAAAAGCAATTTATCCTATACATATGAATCCTGTTGTAAGAGAAACTGCAAATAATATCTTAGCAAATAATGATCGCATAAGAATAATTGATCCACTTGAAGTTGTAGATTTTCATAACTTTTTAAATGCATCGTTTTTAATACTGACAGATAGTGGTGGCATACAAGAAGAAGCCCCTTCTTTAGGAAAACCTGTTCTAGTTATGAGAGATACAACAGAAAGACCAGAAGGAATAGCAGCTGGAACACTAAAACTTGTAGGAACGAATGAAGAAACTATATATGATGCTTTCAAACAACTTCTTAATGATAAAGATGAATATAATAGAATGTCAAAAGCAAGCAATCCATATGGTGATGGTTTAGCGAGTAAACGTATAGCAGATATTCTTGAAAAAAATCTTTAGAGTCTTTAGTATATCTAATGATTACTTTTCGTATGTTAAGCTGTTACTCACCTAAGAGAATTTAAGAGTTAGATGTTAAAGTCAGAAAGACTATTACATATTTAGATGGCAAAATAGGTATAAAGTTTAAAAATTCATGTAAGACAACAACTGAGACAATTAATAGCGATAATGTGTATTCAAAAGTATGTATTTTTTTAGAATTTCATAAGGATGACACAAGAAAGACAGTCTGACTTAATGACTTTCATAACGACAGACAGTCATACATTAAGGGTCAAGGCATGGAGTTGAGGGGATTTGAACTTTTGATAAAATTAACTTGACTTTTGCTCTTAGTAGAGATGTTAAGTGATGTTTTAATTCGTTGAAAAAAAACACAATTTAGACAGTCCATAGTGTAGGGTCAACACGCAAAATTATGTTCAAAGTGAAGGGGTTCATTGAAAGCGACAGTCATTTCACTAGGACTAAGACATAAAGACGATTTTAAGAAGGATATTACAATGTTTTAACAGTACTTAGTAAGAGTTCGTAACGAACCTTATATACAATTTTTCAGATATTTAAAAAAATCACTTGTGATATGGTTAGTACGACCCAATAATCAAGTTTTAGGTGATCGGCATATGTTAAGTTGTGACAGTATTCAAGAATGCGAAATCAGCCTAATGCAAAATTTAGACATTAGCAACGAAAAGTTAAATCTCATAAAAGAAGAGATTAAGAAGAATCACTATCAGTTGATCGATTGGGATGTAGAATCGTTTTTTAAAAAACATGAAATAGTCTTAAGAAGGTGTTTATCAGTCTGTTTCTTTCACTTTACAAAAACACTAAATTCAGATTTATACAGTAAAGGATTACTGATACTACCCAACGTTGTAGATGACATCATTGATCAAATATCCAAACTCTATGGAAAACACTCAAAAAACGAAATTATTGAAATAGTTCAATCTAAAATATCCAATGCGAGCAGAATGAGATTAAGAAGACATGACATAGGTCCGTACGGATACTTAATCAAAGAATTTGGACATATTAAAGACTCTGGGTCATGGGAATACATTAATGGCGGTGAGTTTGTTACGGATCTGTTGGAAGTACTCAAGTATGATGATTCACTTTATCATTCTAGAGCAAAATCGATAGTAGTTAAGTTTATCGTACACGATATGGAGAGAGAAGCGTATCTGCCGAACATAAAAGAAGCACTACTATATGTTTCAATAAGCGATGAAACAACAATGCAGGATTTTAATTCAGCCCACGACAACATGGGTAAAGAGATTCAACCAAGTGATATCATATCGATTGATAGAAATCCTTAGAATAACTGATTGGGATATTTTTTATGTAAGCATATCGAGTTTTGAAGAAAGCGTTTAGAACATCAGGGCCAACTAGAAATAGAATGACTTAAATAAGCTTATATAATAAAAAGAAGACTCATAGCAGTTTAGGTTAGTTATCACCAGTTGAATCTAAAGTTACAATGGCTTGTTTAATATGTGTTACCAATCCGATACAAGAACAGATTTGATCGAATGAGTAACAAAAAAATAGGGAAAGTGATGATGACAATGAATTCAAGGCCTTTTATTAAGACAGCTAAACAAAAGAATAAGTCTAAAGCAAAACTTACAGGTATGTTATTAACATATGGAGTTGAAGATTTAGAGTTTATTTCGTTAATCGCTGGACTGATTGCGATTTCTAAGTTTTTTTATGATATTTTGGTTATGGATTTCGGGGATTTTTGGTATCTTAATCTTGTTATTGGTGTGTTAACGCTTTTTTATTCATGTTATCGAGGTATTTATAAAATTCACAGATTTAACAAAGACATTTCTCTGTATTATGAAAAAGAACGAAATGAAGCAGAGAAAGAAAATTCAGAAATTACCAAATTGCCTTTGGGATACGAAACGTTGTATCAAAAAGTCATTTATACAAACAAAACCTACCAGGAGTATTATGTATACAGCAATAAAGTTAACGAACACTTATTTTATGAAGACCACTTGATGTTTAAAGTCGATCCATATGATTATAAGATCCCAGAAAACATTAGGAAGTATGTGCCGTTTGCTTTAAAAGATAGATTACTGAAGAATGCAACACTTTTTAATGGTAAGTCTTGGGGATTAGCTAGCGATATTTATCTTAACTCAAAGATCGTTTCAATCAAAAAGGTAAAGTATTTTGATATGCTAGCAACCAATCATCTGGTGCATAAAACGATTAAGTCAAAATCAAATATAGACTTAAGCTTTAATGGTAAGACTTTATTTCTTGATGAAGAAAGTAGACTACGTAAACTATCAGAAAGCTCAATGTCCGATATCATCGGTGTAAATACGCTTGCTGTGACTAAAGACCACTATCTAATCATAGGCAGACAAGGTAAATCATCAGAGGTATCACCAGAGGACTTTGTGCCTAGTGGATCTGGGTCTCTTCAACGTGAAGATGTTCTTAAGATTAAATCTAAGAATTTCTTAGAATTAATTGCTTTTGGTGCAACCAGAGAACTTTTAGAGGAATGTAATCTTCCTAAAAAATCAAACGTTAAAACAAGGGTGTTTGGCTACGTTCGATTGCTAAAAAGAGGTGGAAAGCCTGATTTCTTTTGTGTCTCTTTCATTGATGCAACGAAAGAAGACATTGACATGCATATGTCTAGGTCTAAAGAAGTACTTCAAGGGTTTCAGGGCCTTCCTAGGATGATTAAGTTACAATCGTTAACGGATATAGATGGAATGATTCAAGTAATTAGCAAGCTTGAGCAGGACTCTGCCGCGTATAAACGTATCGATATGGATGATAACAACGCTATCAGTAAGGTATCACTTCAACTGCATGTCACTAAAAAGTTTTTACAAGAATACCAGTTAAACAGTATAAATCCGTTTAAAGAATTAGAAAAACAGCATCACTACGAGTTTAAACAATCAATCTAACTCTAACGAGTATCGGCTAAATTATAAAAGACTACAGTTTTGAAATGAACCATTTCTGTAGTCTTTTGTTATTTGTTAAGGTCTCTATTTATAAATCACAACGCTATCATGTTAACGAAGTGCCTGTGTTCATGAAGCCTTTAGGGTAGTTGATTGTCTGTAAATGATTTCTGTTTTAAAATAAATCATTCTGGTAGGTGTTGAAGGCCTATTAATGCGGTCAATCAACATATAGAGGGCCTCTTGTCCTAATAGTTCTTTATTGACGTTCACGGTGGTTATGGAAGGTTTATAAATACTTGTATCAACGATATTATCAAACCCAACTACTTGAATTTCTTTTGGAATAGATAACCCCATTTTTTTAATGGCTTGACACACGTTAATCGCAATAGAGTCGTTTGCACAAATGATTGCTTGAGGCAACATTTGGAGATGATTGATTTTCTTAGCTAGCCAGGATGCATCACCAAAAGGTGAATCATCTGGCAAGATGAGCTGTTGAGACAAATCCATCCTGTGAGGAATATCTGAAATAGCATCTCTAACCCCTAAGAATCTTTCATAAAAGCCTTGGCAGTGTTTGTAATCCCCACAAAACACAATTCGATTGAGGCCACTTTGAATGAATGCTTTTGTGATTTGATACATAGAATCACGGCTTTCCATCAAAATAGCATCGAAGTTTCCTTCCATATCTTTAAGTCCAAACGCTGCGTCTATGAATATAATGGGTGTTTTAAGTTCTAAAAATCTTTTTAAAAAGACTTCGTCATAGAGTTCAATGCCGATGATGCCATCAATTTTAAGGTTTTCCATGTAGCTATGAAGTTGAGACAAAGAGGTATTCGAATTCAGTGTGTATTGAAAAAAATCAATATTTAGGTTTGTGACTAAATTCTCAACCCCACGCATCATCGATATGAAAAAATCCAAATTAGATAAAGGTTTACCAGCCAAAAGAAGCAGTTTCAGTTTTTTAACTTTGTGCCCTTCATACTGACTAAACCCTTTATATCCTAACTCAATGGCTTTCTGAATAACCCGTTCTCTGGTATTTCCAGGGACGGGTTTATTATTTATAACTTTTGAGACTGTGTTTCGAGACAGACCTAATTCGTCTGCAATTTGTTGGATAGAAACTTTTTCTTTCATAAGATCACCAAGGGTATTATATTACGCAAATGCACATTTGTAAAGCGGTTACATTTACATTTGCACAATTTTTGTTTAAAAGTTGACACTGTTTCTTTAATACTTTACAATGAAATTGAAAATGGAGGATACCATGACAGACACAGTTAAACATAAAAAAACAAAAAGTTATTCGCAATATGGTTTAAAACGAAATTGGCAACTCTTGTTGATGTTATCAGGGGCTATTTTGTTTACAGCTGTTTTTGCATATATTCCGATGTATGGCATATTAATTGCTTTTCAAGAGTATAACCCTGCTTTAGGAATCGGTGGGTCACCTTATATTGGGCTTGATAATTTCACAAGGTTTTTTGAGAGTTATCAATTTTCAAACTTAATGATCAATACCTTCTTAGTAAGTTTCTTGGGTTTTATCATTGGTTTTCCACTGCCAATCATCATCGCATTACTATTAAACACACTACGTAGCACACGCATGAAGGGGATTTTCCAAACGATATTCAATGCTCCACACTTCATTTCTGTCGTGGTGTTGGTTGGGATGTTGTTTCTATTTTTTGGAGAATACGGATTAATCAACTCGCTTGTGGTTCAGTTTGGTGGACAACGCATCTCATTCTTTTTAGAATCTAGTTGGTTTAGACCGCTTTTTATAGGCTCAGGTAACTGGCAGGAAACAGGGTGGTCATCGATCATTTATCTAGCCGCATTAGCTGGGGTTGACCCACAGCTACATGAAGCTGCAAAGATCGATGGTGCAAGCAGATTTAAGCGTATTATTCACATTGACTTTCCAGCGATATTTCCAACCATATCGATTATCTTGATTTTATCGGTGGGCAGTTTGTTATCGGTTGGTTATGAAAAAGTATTGCTTATGCAAACAGGGACGAATCTAACCACATCAGAAATCATATCAACCTATGTATACAAAATCGGTCTTACAGGCTTCTCAGAACCGGGATATGCAGCGGCAATTGGATTGTTTAATTCCTTGATTAATGTTGTGTTGTTGATCATCGCCAATTATAGTGCGAGAAGATTTTCGGAGAATAGTTTATGGTAAAGCGTAAAAAGAAAAACAATATGGAATCCAGAGGCGACAGACTATTCCATATTGGTGTCATTGTGTTAATGACCTTGCTCGCCGTTGTTGTCTTATACCCATTATGGTTTATGGTAATCGCTTCAGTCTCAAACCCAGATTCAGTTTTGAATGGCCAAGTATGGTTATGGCCAGATACGGTTGATTTCTCAGGTTATGTGAAGATATTTAACGATTCACAAATTTGGACTGGTTATAAGAATACGATCCTTTATACACTTATTGGAACTTCTCTAAACATACTCTTAACCATTCCAGCGGGGTATGCATTGTCTAGACCGAACTTGCCATACCGTAAATACATCATGTGGTTTTTCATTATAACGATGTTTTTCGGTGGAGGGCTAATTCCATTTTATTTCTTAATTTCAAGTTTGGGATTGATTGATTCTTTTTGGGTATTAATCATTCCTCAAGGGTTAAGTGTATGGAATATGTTTATGGTTAAAGCGTATTATGAGTCCAATGTTTCATTAGAATTAATTGAGGCTGCTCAAATGGATGGCGCGAGTCAAATCAGAACGTTTTGGTCAGTCATTCTACCAATATCAAAGCCGATTATTGCGGTCATGATTCTGTTTTATGCAGTGGGGAGATGGAACGCTTACTTTGATGCGATGGTCTTCATAAGAAGCGAAGAGTTATACCCGCTTCAAATCGTCTTAAGAAACATCTTAATCGTGAATGATAATGCCTCAGGAGGCATTACAGGGGAAGATATATATGAAAGACTTAGACTTGCGAATCAAATTAAATATGGGGTAATCATTGTGTCTTCTTTACCTATCATTATGATTTACCCACTTGTACAAAGGTTTTTTAAAGAAGGTTTCCTAGTGGGAAGCTTTAAATAGGAGGAAATATGAAAAAATGGTTTAGTTTCATTACATTGGCATTGCTTGCCATTGGGTTGACTGCTTGTAACAATAAACCAAGCGGTCCTACAAAATCTTTAGAAGAATTGGGATACAACGTTAACGGATTGCCCATTGTAACAGAAGAGGTGGAATATTCAATCATTTCACCTAAGAACGCACTGGCGCTTGATTATAACGAGATGGATATTTTCAAAAAAATGTTTGAAGATACTAACGTTAAAATCAAATGGAATAACTTGTCTGAAGAAACCTTTCAAACAACCAAACAAATGATCATTCAAGATACAAGAAATCTACCAGATGCGATGTATCATGCTGGTTTCTCTGATAGAGACATTATTCAATACTCAGCTGCAGGCACCATTATTGCGTTAGATGAATACTTGGATAATATGCCTAATTTCAAACGTATATTAGACGCAAGACCTGACATTAAGAAAGTCATTACAGCACCAGACGGACACATATATGCATTACCAAGAGTTGAAGAAATGGGACTTTTACAACACCCTAATATTCTTTTTATCAATAAAGAATGGGTCAACTACTTATCAGATAATAACTTATTATCTATGAACGGACAACCAATGACTGTTTCGATTGAAGGTGGGAATTTAGAAGAAACTTCAACAGAACAGAACATCTCATTAAAACCATTGACCATCAAGGTCAATAATCAAGTAGTCAGTGGGTTTACACTGGCACAATACGAAGTGATTTTGACCGCAATGAAAGTAAATGCGAGTTTATTAACGTCTGCTAATCTAATCCCACTTACCTTTAGATTTGGGGGATGGCAAGGGAATCAATCAGATTTGTATGGCGCTTTTGGTGTACCTGAAAACATCGATCACTTATCTGTTTATAACGATAAAGTGACCTTTACGGCAGTGATGGATCAATACAAACAAGCAACCAACTTTTATGCAGGATGGATTGAAAAAGGACTTATCGAAAAGGATGTACTGACACAAGGTGAATTTGATTTCCTTGCGAAAGGAAAGGGCAATGCACCACGATTAGGGTCATTTTATTGGTGGGAAAAAGAAACCGTCATTAAACCTGAATGGCAAGAACAATATGTGGCATTACCACCGCTTATTGGCCCAAATGGCCAACAAGCCTTAGGTGTTTCAAACAGCCAAGAAATCTCCAAGGGTAATTTCGTGGTGTTCTCAAAAGCTCAAAATCCAGAAATCCTACTAACTTGGATTGATAGATTCTATGACCCAGTCATTTCTGCACAAATTAACTATGGTCCAATTGGCATTGCCTATGAGGAAGCACTAAACAGTGAAGGTCTATTGGTTCAAAAACCAATTCCAGAAGGCATGACAGCCGATGAAGTCAGATTAAAGAATGCCCCAATGGGTGTGATGTATCTATCTTATGAACAATGGGAAGAAACGCTTGTGATGGAATATAGAGCAAGACTGAGACTTGAAATATTGGATGTCTATATAAAACCCTATATTATGGATAATGTAAGACAGTATCCAAATGTGAGTTTTACGCTCTCTGAAATGAATACCATTAACCGATATGGCACCGACATATACTCTTATGTTTTCCAATCGACAACGGGTTGGTTATTAGAAGGTGGCGTATCAGATTCTGAATGGAACACCTACGTAAACAAATTGAATCAAATGAAACTGAATGACATGGTCAAAGCTTATCAAACGGCTTATGACCGTTACGAGTAATCTTGAAACTATTTATAAGAGCCGGGAATTATTTATTTGATTATATCATTTTAAATTTGGTTTTGTTTACACTGGGTATCTTAGTACTACCACTTTATATAGGGGTATTTATGGTCATCGCATTTTTTGAAAACGACCAATATAAGGCAATGATTAAACATGTTAAAGACAACTTTAAATCATTGACTATATTGTCTATTATTGAAGTCTTTCTGGGTCTAATGGTACTTTTGGCAACTCAGTTAAATGACGGAGGGATATTGGGGGTATTCAATGTCATTGTCCTTGTAGTCATCAGTGTGATCATGATTGTTTTAATCATTTATCCACCAATAATTATGATAAAGATGAACGTAAGTTTCAAAGAACTTATGAGAAACACCCTCTATTTATCATTAGTAGGCTTAAAACATACGTTAGGGATGCTTGTATTAACGGGCATCATGATTTACATGTCGATTTATGCCATATGGGGCTTGATATTAGTCGTGCCTTATCTACAATCGATTAGCTTCATTTCAAACAAGGTATTAACAAATGAAAAAGATAAAAGGGAAAAAGGGGAAAAAATATGAAAAAAATGATGATTGGCATGTTTTTGATGGTCTCAGTACTTTTCCTTGTCGCATGTAATGGCAAGGACGAAGTAAGAACTAAACCTGTGATTACAGGTTTAGCTCAAACGGCAGAAATCACAGAGGGTGATTCTATCAATGTATTAGAGGGCGTTAAAGCCATCGCTTTCGGGGAAAAAGACATTACCGATAGCATCGTGATTACAGTAAACCCAACAACTGCTACAGTTGTAGGTGGGGTTTTGACACCACAAGAACCGGGGTCATACTTAGTAACATTAACAGCGACAGATCCTAAAGATGAAACGCTAAAGGCAACCGCAACCTTGTTTCTAGATGTGTTGGAAAACACAGTAGTAGAAGAAGTGGGTCGTGTTACTTATGATTTCAACAGCATTTCAGAAACAGCTTTAATGGGGTTTGTCTCTAAAGAAGCAGGTGAAGTGGTCGAAGCATTAAACGTTTTAAATGGCGAATTGATTTATACGCCAATCGTTTCTGGAAATGGTGATGGTGATAATCAAATAGTTAAAGAATTAAATCTAAAGGCTGGCACAACCTACACCATTAGCATTGAAGCAAAAGCGACTAGAACTTTAAGTAACGTTGCGTTTGTCATAAATGGAAAAACACCAGGATCATGGGATCCATATGCAGGCATGTGGGGCCAAGAAGTGACCACTGAGTACAAAACATTTACACATACGTTTGCTGTCGAAGAAGACAACGAAATGGCAGAATTGATGTTCAATGTGGGTGGACAAGGCGAAGCAGATTATGCGGTACATATCGGTAAATTAACGATGGTTGCGAACTCTAACCCACAAACCGAATCACTTGGCTTTGTTGACATAACAAGCGAAAATGATGGCTGGGTTTATGTAAATGAAGCTGGTCAATCTACAGCGTCTGTTGTCGATGAAAAAGCAGTGATTACCATCACAGACCCTGTTGCAGGTATTTGGCAACAAAAACTATTCCATGACCCAATTCAATTGGTAGCAAACAAGGTTTATAAACTCTCATATACCATTAGTGCGACTGAAGACATTCGCTATGAGTATATTGCAAGAACCAAATCTCAACAATCAGACGGAAGAGATGAAAACTACATTTGGTCTGGCCCAACCCTTCTAAAAGGTGAAACCAAAGTGGTGACACACACCTTTACAACCAACGATGTTGACATTAATGAGTTTGATATGTTCTTCCAATTTGGAGGACAATCATTACCAACAGAAATAACCATCAGTGAAGTGAATTTAGTTTCCTATGATGGGTTCTCTGAAGAAGTTACAAGATTCACAGGCTTGCCTGAAGGTTTCAACAGTTTTGAACAAGCTCCAGCAGAAGCAAAACTTTATGTAGACGCCGCTTCAGGGCACTTGGTTTATGATGTGTCGGTATTTGGAGATATAGACTGGTATAACAAAGTATATTTAGAAGGTGTTACATTCAATGACGGTTCTAAATACAGAGTGGAATTTGTCGCAAGAGCAAGTAAAACCGTATCAGGATTCTTTGCTGCTAACCCAATGGGACAGTGGAATCCAAAAGTATCTACGATGTTTGAAGTGACTACCACAGCACAAACGTTCAGTTATGAAACACCTAATTTACAATCATTTGATGAAACAATGGAGTTTTTATTCCAATTCGGTTCATTTAATGTGGGTGAAGCTACGATCTATATTGATTCAATTACCATCATAGAATTAGCTTAAGGAACTTTAGTTGTCTTTAGGGAAGTCTTGTGACTTCCCTAAAAGACAATCATTAAAAAGGCTTTTAATTATCCTAAGTGTGTCTATGTTTTAGATGGATCAGTAAAGCGTATCTATAAATGAGAAAAGGCTTTAGTGACTTCTTGGCCTAATAGAAGTATATTTAGGAGAATTATAAAGATTATTTTAACCATTTAAACAAATCTGACAGATATGTCAAGTAAGGAAGGCTTTATGAATCATACAAAAGAACAAGCAAATCACCATATAAAAAATGAAAAAGATTCTGTAAATAAAAAACAAAGACACTTGTTTCATTTAATGCCAGAAATTGGCTGGATGAACGATCCAAACGGGGTCGTTTATTTTAAAGGCTATTACCACTTATTTTACCAGTTTTACCCTTATGACGCTAAATGGGGCGCAATGCACTGGGGACATGCAAGAACAAAAGACTTCATGTCATACGAGCACTTACCAGTGGCACTAGCCCCTGATTTAGACCATGAGGATGGTTGTTTCTCAGGAGGTGCTACGGTTTATGACAACAAGCTTCTTTTGATGTATACCTCACACTATCAAAAAGCCTATCAGAAACAGGAACAAAGCTTAGCAATTTCTAAAGATGGTATCACGTTTGAAAAAGTCAACAATAAACCCGTAATTACAATTGAGGATTTACCAACGGATGCGTCTAAAACAGATTTTAGAGATCCGAATCCTATTGAAATCGATCAAAAACACTTTGTATTAATCGGATCTTCTGACCTTCAAAACAAAGGCCAAATTCTGATATATCAAACAGAAGATTTCAAAACCTATACCTATTTAAACGCAATTAAACACCCATTATTTGGAGACATTGCAGAGTGCCCTGACTTGTTTGAGTTAGATGGAAAACATGTGTTATTGTTTTCATCCACCAACTTAAAAGAATGTGACGGACGTTTTAAAAATGTAAACAGCTCGCTTTATGCGATTGGCTCTTTTGATTCCAATAAAGGTGAATTTAAATTTGAGCATGTCGATGAACTGGATGCGGGTCATCATTACTATGCCCCTCAGACCTTAAAAGATGATTCAAATAGAAGGATATCCATTGCATGGATGGAAATGTGGGGAAAAGACTACTACACAGCGATAAACAATCATAAATGGACTGGTGCACTCACCTTACCTAGAACCCTGAATATCGTTAACCATAAACTCATTCAAACCCCAGCTTTTCTTGAAAACCTGACTTATTTAAATGAAAGAAAAGTCACTAATCAAGCATTGGAAACTAAAAAACACTTTCACTTAAGTGGTGTAACAGACACAAAAGAGGCATTAGAAGTGATTATTGGCGATGAAGACGACTTCGTATCATTAAGAATAAATTGTCAAAATGTTACGTTGGATACAAGCCACACAAAGCTTTTTCCATTAGAATCAAGATCAGTCGCACATCAACTAGAGTTGGTTAGTTTTGACTTAATTATGGATAATTCGTCTTTAGAATTGTTCATAAAAGACTTAGACAAAACCATCACAACCAGAGTATACTTTGATAAAGAAGAACTCAATATTAAGATGAATCAGACATCTTCAAACGAAATAGTCATAAAGGAGTTGAGTTTATAACTTGAAAAAATTTATTTTACTTACGTTAAGTGTAACCATTTTTGCGTTAGCTGGATGTACAAAAAAAATCGAATACGAGGAAATAAACCAAGATGATATGACCATTTTCACGAAACAAGAAAGTGGAAACATAGGGGATGTAATGCCTTTTTATCATGAGGATACTTGGCATTTCTTCTACTTACATGATTCTCCACCAAAACCAGGATTTCATCCTTGGTATCGGTTGTCAACAACGGATTTTACTACTTATCAAGACCATGAAGAAGTGATTCCGGTTGTTCACGACCTAGAATCACAAGAATTGGCTTTAGGGACAGGTTCTGTCATTGAAAAAGATGGTGTGTTTTATGCATTTTACACAGCGCATAATGGAAGATTAGTACCCAAAGAAATGTTTATGTTGTCAAAATCAAATGACCTCATCACTTGGAAAAAACAAGCCCTCATCATCGACCCAAGAGAATATGGATTCAATCCTTATGATTTTAGAGACCCACATGTTGTTTATGTGGAAGAAGAAACCAAATACTACATGCTATTTACAACCAGATATCTAGGCAAAGGCGCCATTGGCTACTTAGTGTCTGACGATCTTCTATCTTGGGAAAAAACAGGCGATGGTATCTTCTTTTTAAATAACGATGAAACAGGCACAGGGGCATTAGATTCAAACCTAGAATGTCCTACATTATGGTATTACAATGGGTACTGGTACATGACGTTTTCTGATCAATGGCCAAAAAGACAAACGCATTATGTGTATAAGAAAAATTTTAATGATCCTTGGATTAGACCACAAATGAACACCTTTGATAGCGCGGGATTATACGCAGGCAAGGTTGCAGCAAGTGAGTCAAAAATGATCCTGGCAGGATGGGTATCTCATGACTTTAACAGGCCAAATGAATTTGGCTGGGGAGGCAATTTTATTGCCCATGAATTAAAACAAAATTCTAATGGCACCCTTTATGTGGATGTGGTCTCAGAAATTAAAGAAAAGATCAATCACCCACAACAGTTAAGTGTCATAGACAGCACTGTCAGTAAAGCCACAACCTCTTTAATTGAATTCAATCAAAGGGATGGCTATCAACGTGTGACATTCAACGAACTTGATGGGATATCCATCATTGAAGGGTACTTAGATATTAGAAACATCGAAGGACGATTTGGGTTATTCTTTGATTACCGAGAAGGCGCATCCAGTTATCATTATGACTTTGATTTAACAAACCGAAAAATTGCTTTTTATAGAAACGACTTCTCTCAAACAGACGTTAAAAACTTATACACATCCAATGATTTTTTTAATTCAAGCAATCATCTTAAGTTTAGCTTGTTGTTTGAAGAGGCTATAGATGGTGATGGCACGATTGTAACACTCTATGTGGAAAATCAAGTTGCCCATACCGCCAGAATGTTTAGAGTAGACAAAGCCAATTTTGGGTTTTACAGCTTAAACAGTGATGTTAGAATCACAGATTTAAAAAAATATAAGTAGGTGTATGATGAAAGATATCGTATGTATGGGCGAATTGCTCATTGATTTCATCCCAAACGAAAAGGGCGTCAAACTAAATGAAGTATCTGGGTTTTTGAAATACCCAGGCGGGGCACCAGCCAATGTGTGTGTAGCAGCCAAGGCATCTGGGGTAAATAGTTATTTTCTTGGTCAAGTAGGCAAGGATAGTTTTGGTGAGTATCTCATCGAAACGCTTAAGCACAATCATGTAAATACGGATTATATTCATCAAACAACAAAAGCCAAAACAGCACTTGCTTTTGTGAGTCTAACCAAAGAGGGCGAAAGAGACTTTATCTTTTATAGAGACCCATCAGCGGATCAACTATACCGCTCTAGCCAAGTCCCAACCACCCTATTAAAAAACAGTATTTTTCATTTTTGTTCTGTCAGCTTGTCTGACCACCCAATTAAAAACGCACACGAAAAAGCCATCAAACACACAAGAGATCATCAAGGTTTCGTAAGTTTCGACCCCAATTTAAGGTTATCATTATGGCGCGATCATGAGGCCTATCAGCAAGTCATCAGAATGTTTATTCCAAAAGCGGATTTACTAAAAATATCCGAAGATGAAATCGAGTTTATTACAGGTGAAAACCAACTGGATAAAGCATTAAACAAACTCTTTGTTGGACATGTTCAATACGTTATCATAACTAGAGGCAAAAACGGTTCTATTTGTTATTTTAAAGATGGCAGATCAGTAGCTCATAAAGGCTTTAAAGTGAATGTCACAGACACAACAGGTGCAGGCGATGCTTTTATTGGTAGTTTTTTAGCAGAAATGTCAAAAGCGGATCTTGTTTTTAATGAATTAACGGTAGAACATGCCCTTAAAATTGCTAACGCAAAAGCAGCACTAACGACAACTAAATATGGCGGAATGTCCGCCATACCTTCTTTAAAAGAATATGAAACATTCGTCAATCAAATCACGAATGAATGAGTCACATCTAATGCATTAATACTATCAATATGAAACGAGTTACTGATCCACAGTATCTCGTTTTTTTAATGGCATACTGAATAAATTAAAAAAAGACAAAGAAAAGTAAACCCGACCTTTAAAACATACAAGTCAAGGATATTTGGCTTTTTCTAGCGTTTAACAACCAACACTTAGTCCGCATAAGAAAGACTTATGCGGTTTATTTATTTTTTAAATATGTTCAATCAGAATTACGCGAGATATTGTAGTATAATAGAAGTAAGAATAAATGGGAGGTATATGTATGAACCAAGTTAAATGTCCACATTGTGGCAAGGCGTTTACGATTGATGAGTCTAGTTATTTAGACATTGTCAAACAGATTAAAGACAAGGAATTTCATAGCGAACTCCATGAACGTCTCGAACAGTTCAAACAGGCGCAAGCCAAAGATGTGATCTTAGCTCAAAACGAAATAGAAAAAAAGTTTTCTTCTAAGTTGACTGAGAAAGAACAAGAGCTTCTAATGCTTAAAGAAAAAATGGCATCGATTGATAATGAAAAGAAGATGGCCGTCCTTACAGCAGAAACTTCACTTAAAGAAAAACTTGCCAGTCAAGAAAGACTGGTAGTAGACCTACAAAATAAACTCGAAAGCACCCTTAAGGATAAAGCCCTTGAGGCACAAGCTTTACTAGCGAAGAAAACCCAAGAACTTCAAGCCTTAGAAAATAAGTTATTGCTTGAACAAAAACAAGCCGAACTCGAAAAAAGTTCCATTAAGGCAAGTTTTGATGAAAAGCTTAAACAAAAAGATGATGTCATCGCTTTTTATAAAGACTTTAAGGCTAAACAATCGACTAAAATGATTGGGGAATCCTTAGAAGTGCACTGCGAAACCGAATTCAATAAACATAGAAGCCTTGGTTTCACAAATGCAACCTTTGGGAAAGACAACGACGCACAAAGTGGGTCTAAAGGCGATTATATCTATCGAGAGTTTGATGATAACGGCATAGAAATCATTTCTATCATGTTCGAAATGAAAAATGAAGCCGATGAAACTGCGACTAAAAAGAAAAACGAACACTTCTTAAAAGAACTAGATAAAGACAGAACAGAAAAGAAATGTGAATACGCCATCTTAGTCTCTTTATTAGAAAGCGACTCAGAGTACTACAATACAGGCATTGTAGATGTTTCACATGTGTATCCAAAGATGTATGTCATTCGGCCACAATTCTTTATAGCCATCATTACGCTTTTAAGAAACGCCTCTTTGAATGCTTTGAAATATAAACAAGAAGCGGCTTTGATGAGAAGACAAAACATTGACATCACAACTTTCGAAGATGACTTAGACAAATTCAAATCTGCTTTTTCAAAGAATTATACGTTGGCCAGTCAAAAGTTTAAGACTGCAATCGATGAAATTGATAAAACCATCACGCATCTTCAAAAAACCAAAGACGCCCTATTATCAAGCGAGAATAATCTTAGACTCGCAAATGATAAAGCGGATAGTTTAACCGTGAAGAAGTTAGTAAGAAACAATCCTACGATGAAACAAAAATTTGACGCCTTGAAGGATGAGGCATAAAAAAAATGTATGAAAAAGAACTAGCGTTACTAAGACGTGTGATTCCAAGCATCTATGAATCATCCAAACAAAGGGTTAAAGAGATTCATTTCAAAGGGCCTGATGATATGGTCACAAGCAGTGACCTATACATTGAGACCAAACTGATTGAAGCCATTAAAGAAGTGTTTGTTACAGACACATTTTTGACGGAAGAGTTCCATAGTAAAGCCACACTTGGGAAAAGGACTTGGATCATCGATCCAATTGATGGGACCAGTAATTTCGGTGTAGGATTAAATCTATTTGTGATACAACTTGCGCTTTTTGAAGACAATGAAATCAAACTATCGGTGATCTATTATCCACAAGAAGAAAAGTTTTATGAGAGTGTTTTAGGTGAAGGAGCCAAACTAAACGGCGTTTCTTATCAGGTTTTAGACTTAAACACCCCACAAAACCCAATGGTATCGATGGTTGGTTATACGCTTAAGTCAACAGAAAAAAAGTATTATCAAAAATTACTTGATTATAGCGTTTCTAAGGGCGTTAAGCTTAGAATGCTGGGCAGCATTGGTCTAGAGCTTTCTGTTGCCTCAAAAGGGATATTTACGGTGTTTTATACCAATGTTAAGAACCTTTGGGACTTAGCACCGGGCGTGTTATTAGCCAAAGAAGCCAAGGCATGTTTGTTTAATGAAAAAGGTGAAGACTACAAACTAGGAGACAAACACTTATTCATTACCAAAACAGAAACCTTAAAAGAAGAAATATTAAAGGTCATCAACGCTTAAGTCACTTTGTAAAAAAAGTGACTTTTTTTCACCTTTATTTTTCTTTCTAATAGGGGTAAAATACAAGTAAGGATAAAAAGTGATTCTATAAAAAATATATAAAGGAGAGCATATGTCAAACAACAAAGTATCTGTCAAAGAGATTACGCGTTTTATGGAGTTGGCCTTTTTAAAAGTAGGTGTTTGTGAAAAAGATGCAAAAGTCTGTGCTGAAGTCTTGGTAGAAAGTGATATTAGAGGGATTGCCTCACATGGCATTAACCGGTTCAAAGCATTTTATATCGACCGGATTTTAAGCCACATACAAGAACCCATTTCTCGTATTGAAATACTTAAGGATACCCCAACTACAGCTGTCATTGACGGACATAACGGCATGGGTATGGTGATCGCGAAAAAGGCAATGGAAATGGCAATCATCAAAGCCAAACAATTAGGCATTGGGATGGTTGTCGTTAGAAACTCTACCCACTACGGGATTGCTGGTTATTATGCGTCAATGGCAGTTAAACACGATTTGATTGGCATCACCGGGACGAATGCTAGACCAGCAATTGCCCCTACTTTTGGTGTAGATAACATGCTAGGGACAAACCCGCTAACGTTTGGAATGCCATCTGATGAAGCATTTCCTTTTATGTTGGATGCCGCAACCTCAACGATTCAAAGAGGTCGGATTGAATACTATGCAAAAAATGGCATTCAAACACCAGTTGGATTGGTCATTGACCAAGAGGGAAAGAGTTTAACAGATAGTGAAAAAATCCTAAAAATGCTCGTTCAAAATCAAGCTGCATTGACGCCACTTGGTGGCGCAGGTGAGGCACATGCAGGCTATAAGGGCTATGGATATGCTACGGTAGTGGAAATACTATCAAGCGCCTTACAAAGCGGCTCGTTTTTACATTTACTTTCAGGCATAGATCAAGAAGGCAATCCTAAACCAATTCCAGTGGGACATTTCTTTATCGCAATCAATCCATCCTTTTTTATGGGCATTGATGCATTTAAAAGAACAACTGGGGATATCTTAAGACAACTTAGAAATTCTAAAGTCTCTAAAGGCGAAGAAAGAATATATACAGCAGGCGAAAAAGAATACCTATCTTCTAAGAAAGTCTTAGAAGAAGGCATCTTAGTCACGGATGCCATCTTAAAGGATTTATTAGAAGTTAAAGAAAAACTACAAATAGCGTTTGAATTTAGCTTTGAGAGACAAGATGCCTAAGCTTTATAGATGGTTAGTACCGGCTATTCTTTTAAATTTGGTGATATTCATGCATTCTTTTATGAATGCTTCTATATCTGGGGCTGAAAGCGGGTTAGTTGTAAGATTGGTTTCGGACATACTAGATTATGTAGGTATTGATATTTCTTTAAATCTTTTGAGTTTTATCATACGCAAAATGGCTCATTTCGGATTTTTTCTACTGTTAGCCATCCTTTGGTACAAGAGTTATGAGCATTTAAATATGAAACCTGTCATTTATTTCACTTTGATACACGGTTTAATGATTGCCATCACCGATGAAACGATTCAGGGCTTTACTGTGGGGCGTTCTAAAGAGTTAAGAGATGTTTTGATTGACTTTACGGGTGTTTTGGTGGGTCTGTTAGTGATGTATGTTTATGAAACCTTTAAAAAAAAGACAACTCGATGATCGAGCTGTCTGATATAATCTATACTAGGCCTTAGGGCCTTTTTTTCTGTTTGTAAGGTATCGATTAAGTCGATATACGCCATAACCTAAAGGTCCAAACACCACTATAAATGGTAGTAGCGCAAGTAACCCCATTAACATCAATTGCAAGAGACTCCATAAAGCATTTAAACCACCAAAAAAGGCATTACCTAATCTGGTTGAAAATGAGGTAGACATAAACGTTCTTGTTGAACTGATTCGGATGGTTAATTCGCTGTAGTCGATTAGACTATCGTACTGATTGATGAGACCATTAAGTTCTTGAAGTTCAGTTTCAATCTCTGAAATTCTTCGATTAATTAATAACATATCAGAGATACTAGATTGGTCATACATTTCAATTAGCCTTGCTTGTTCCGCTTCTAAGGTTAAAATGCGTGCTTGGTTATCGTAATATTCAATGGAAATGTCTGTTGCGTTTTTCTGATAATCTCTGACATCATAAGTCTCTTTTAAATTTGTGATAAAAAGGTCTAGTCTATCTGATTTAATGCGGATAACCATTCTGGAAAAGTCTTCTTCGAATGTTTCAGTTTGAACCCATTCATCGGCATTCAAACTGTTTTTGATTGCTTGGTGAACAACAGACACGTCTTTATCATAAATACTGACGGTACCACTATAGATGATCTTTCTGGTGGTTGAGGTTTCAATGATGCCGTTATGCTCATTGTTTTGGTTTGAAACATCTAAATCTTGTGAACAACCGTAAAGGCCTAATACGGATACTGCTAAAACGAACAGTACTACCCAAATCTTTTGTTTCATCGTAATCGCTCCTTTAATTTATTTTCATTATACACCAATAAATAACTTAAAAATAGCGTATATTAAATGAAACAATAAAAAAAAGTAATGACAAATGCATTTGTCTGTCTAATCACTACGCTTAAACAAGTGATTATCGTTTGATTTAACGTTTTATCGTGTGATATAATACAAATAGATAGAAAGTGTTGACATAAGTTTTTTATATGATAAAATTTACTAGGTTGAAAAAAAACTAACGAGGTACATCTATGAACAAAATCATAAATCTACTAGGTGGTGGCACAACTTTGTTGTCTCCAATAGGTGGGTATCTATCTTATAAGAACTTAGAAAATCATGTGTTAACGATTGTTTTTCTGTTGACGTTTATATTGAGTGTGGCTGTTTTAATCACAAACCTCATCAATAAATACGGTAAAACCAAATGCGAAACTTGTAAACAGCCGATGAGGCTTCTTAATAAAACATCCGTTGGACAAGAAGAAGTGTTTAGAAAAGGACAGTTTGTATTTTTACATACATATCAGTATCATTATCACTGTGAACACTGTGATAAAGATGTGGATATCATCAAAAAGAAGAACTAAGCGACCTAATGGGTCGCTTTTATAATGAAAAATGACCTTCATAGGTCATTTTTTAGTTTATGCAGCAGCGCTTCTTTGTATTTCTTTTACGTTGGATGAAATCATTGCCCCTAATGCTACTAGAGTAACAAGTTCTTCTTGTTCAGTCGCACTTACTTTTGAGAAGCTAAACCCTGGTCTGATATCTGAAAGCATTTCAAACTGACCGATGATTTGATCTTCAATACGAGTTTGGTCTTTGATGATGTATGTGTTAGCGTCTTTTTCTAAGAGTAGGGTTTGTTTGGTAGAAAATGAAACATTGCCTTTCTTAATTGAATATTTATAACTGTATTTTAGGGTATCATTTTGATAAATATCAAAGCCGAACAAGGTGTTTTTGGCTTTATAGGGTGAGTATGGGTTGATTCTGTAAAAGCCTTTTAATGCTTTAATAAGAGAAATTCTTTTAGGTTCGTTATAAAAGAGTTGGTAACGACCATGTCTGTTTGTCAAGAAATTGGTCATAACGACAGTTCCAATGGCTTCATTGTCTGTTGAAAAATTAAATGGCGCATTAACGTTTGTGTTGTCGTAGACTTGTTTGTGTTGAGTAACATAAAACACTTTTATGACACGTTTGAATCTGGCCTTAAAAAATCGATAGTCTGTGGCTAATGCTTTTATGTCTAACGTAGTTAATGCAAGTGGCATTAAATCAAACACGGCTTTTTCGATTTTTTCCTTTGAAATAGAGTCATCGAGTGACACATCGATAGAAATCAAAAATCTTTTGAGTCTAGAAATGAACTTCTTTGTTACAAACATAGTAAGTCTCCTTTGATTAAGTCTTATGATTAATGTTTATGAGCTAACTGTTTATTTGGATAAATGACTTGTGTGATGGCACTGATGGCTGTGGCAGCTTCACCTAAGCCTGTGACGATCATTTTTCGTTTACCCTTATAATCTATACCATTGCCAATGGCATAGATATTTTTTTTAGAAGTTTGCATATCACTTGAAACAATGATGTGGTCTTTATCATGTAATACGCCCCAAGCGTCTAAACTGTTTTTAGCGACACTAGACCCATAAAATACGAATAAAGCATCGAGTTTTAACGTAATGGTATTTTCGGTTTCAACGTTTTTAAGTGTGATAGAGTCGATCATTGAATCGCCTTTAAGTTCACTTGGGACAAAAGGGGTTAATACAGACAGTGTGTTTTTGACTTTAATGACGTTGCTTTCGTGGGCTCTAAAGTCATTTCTTCTGTGAACAAGCGTGACTTTCTTAGCGACTTGATGTAAGGCTAATGCCCAGTCGACTGCCGCATCTCCACCCCCAAGCACAACCAGTTCTTGATTTTTAAAGGCATTGATGTCTTTGATGGTGTAATGAAGGTTTTGTTTGTTTGAGGCTTCTTTAAGATCAAGTTTAATGGGTTGGAATAACCCGCCGCCATTTGCGAGTAAAATGGTTTTAGTTTCAAAAGTCTTTGATTCTGTAATCAATAGGTAACCATCTTCTAAAGGTTCGATGCGTTCTATTTTGGTGTTTAGATGTAGTAAGACTTTGTCTTCGTAGGCTTTGTATTGTAAAAAGAGAAGTTCTGTTAGGTCTTTGGCTTTGATGCTAGAAAAACCAGGCATATCATAAACCATTTTATCTTTGTATAAGTTAAGTCTACCGCCATATTCACTGGCTGATTCGATTAGACAAGCGTTTAGATTATTAATTCCTGCAAGAGAAGCGGCGTATAAGCCTACTGGTCCCGCACCAATTATGATGGTATCGTACATCTTCAGGGTGTTAAGGTTTGTCCTTTAGGATTTAAACCTTGTTCCTTTCTTGTATTAATTGATCACACAACATGAAAAGCTTTTAAACGCTATTTGTGTTGTGAATAAATCGACAAATTAATGTCTTCTATGTCTTGATTATATACGCATATGCGCGTATTGATGCTTTTAATGTTGATGATAACGTTATCATCCCAGTAGGGAGAAATGATAAAACGTTTTCATTATAGAATAGAATGCAATTTGATTTTTAAATCGTTATAATGTGGGTGTAAATAACGATTATGTTAAATTGAATAGGAGGATTACCGATGAAAAGTTGGGACGGATTTAAAGGAGACTCTTGGAAAGAGTCTAGTAATGTACGCGATTTTATCGTAGACAATTACAGTGAATATGTAGGGAATGAAGCATTTTTACAAGGACCTACAGAAGCTTCAAAAGCCTTAAATGAGGCATTCATCGATTTGCTAAAACAGGAAAAGGATAATGGTGGGGTTTTAGAGTGCGACACAGAAGTGGTTGCATCCATTACGTCACATGGACCTGGATATATCAACAAGCATTTAGAAAAGATTGTTGGGTTACAAACAGACAAACCACTTAAAAGAGGGTTTCATCCTTATGGTGGGATTCAAGTAGCAGTTAAGGCTGCTGAAGCCTATGGATACCACGTAAATGACAATTTACGACACGTATTTACTGAATATAGAAAGACACATAACCAAGGCGTCTTTGATGTTTATAATAAAGAAATCAGAGCAGTAAGATCGTCTGGTGTTGTCACAGGATTACCAGATGCTTATGGTAGAGGTAGAATCATTGGTGACTACAGAAGAGTAGCGCTTTACGGGATTGATTTCTTAGTAGAAGAAAAGAAAAAAGAAAAAGACAGTTATACTTATCCAATGACCGAACACACCATTCGTGCGATTGAAGAAACCACTGAACAAATCAATTCATTGATTCGTTTAAAAGAACTTGGTTTAATGTACGGGTTTGATATTTCTAGACCAGCAGAAACTGCACAAGAAGCTATCCAATGGTTATACTTTGGATACTTAGGGGCTGTTAAAGAACAAAACGGTGCAGCCATGTCACTAGGTAGAACGGCAACCTTCTTAGATATTTATATCGAAAGAGACATTCAAAAAGGATTATTAACCGAAGAAGAAGCACAAGAATTAGTAGATCATTTTATTTTAAAACTTAGAATGGTTCGTTTCGCAAGAACCCCGGAATACAATGAATTGTTTACAGGGGATCCAACTTGGGTGACAGAAGTCTTAGCGGGTATGTGTGACGACGGAAGAAGTTTTGTTACAAGAACTTCATTTAGATACTTACAAACGCTATATAACCTAGGTACTTCTGCAGAACCTAACTTAACGATTTTATGGAGTGAAAAACTACCAGAAAACTTCAAAAAATTCGCAGCGAAAGTATCGATTGACACCTCTTCTATTCAATATGAAAACGACGATGTCATGAGAGTAGAACATACAGATGACTATGCCATTGCATGTTGTGTATCACCAATGGCAATTGGTAAAGAAATGCAATTCTTTGGCGCAAGAGCAAACCTAGCAAAAGCCCTTCTTTATTCACTAAATGGTGGTAAAGACGAAATCTCAGGCAAACAAGTTGGGCCTAAAAAAGACGTCATCAAAGAAGGCGTATTAGACTTTGATACCGTAATGGCAAACTATGACAAAACCTTAGATTGGTTGGCTGAAGTTTACGTTAATACCTTAAACATCATTCATTATATGCATGATAAATATGCTTATGAAGCATTTGAAATGGCTTTACATGATAAAGAAGTTAAACGTAATTTCGCAACAGGCATTGCAGGGTTATCAGTCGTTGCCGATTCATTATCTGCCATTAAGTATGCGAAAGTTACGCCAGTATTTGACAAAGAAACTGGTTTAGTCGTTGATTTTGAAACTGAAGGCGACTTCCC
This sequence comes from Acholeplasma sp., assembly GCA_034006765.1. Lineage (GTDB taxonomy): Bacteria > Bacillota_I > Bacilli_A > Acholeplasmatales > UBA5453 > Paracholeplasma. The sequence goes on from JAVESF010000006.1 coordinate 40,887, forward strand.
ATGTTATGGAAACAACGACGATAGAGTAGATGATATCGCTATTGACGTCGTAAACCGTATTATGTCAAAAATTCGTACTCACCACACCTATCGTGATTCAGTACCAACTATGAGTGTACTAACCATTACTTCAAACGTTGTTTATGGTAAGAAGACTGGTAACACCCCAGATGGTAGAAGAAAAGGCGCACCATTCGCACCAGGTGCTAACCCAATGCACGGTAGAGACAAATCTGGCGCATTAAAATCATTATTAAGTGTGGCTAAGATTCCTTGCGAATCTTGTCAAGATGGTATTTCAAATACCTTTACCATTGTGCCTCAAGCCTTAGGTAAAGAAGACACTTTAATGTTTGAGAATGCAATGTGCCAAGACATCAAATCAGAAAACCTAGTTTCTATTTTGGATGGCTATTTCACAAGTGGTGGCTACCATCTAAACGTTAACGTCCTTTTAAGAGAAAAATTGATTGAAGCGATGAATAACCCATTACTATACCCTAATTTAACCATTAGAGTATCAGGGTATGCGGTTAACTTCAGTCTTCTAACTCAAGAACAACAACTAGACGTTATCGCTAGAACTTTCCATGAATCCATCTAACATTTTAAACGTTCATTCCATTGAAACAATGGGTGCGTTTGATGGACCAGGGATTCGTTACGTTCTTTTCTTACAAGGCTGTCCTTTTAGGTGTCAATATTGTCATAACAGAGACACTTGGGATACCAAGATGAACTTACCGAAAACCCCTTTAGCAATTTATGAAGATTATATGAAATATAAATCCTTTTACAAGCAAGGAGGCATCACCGTCTCTGGCGGTGAACCTCTACTGCAAGTAGAAGCATTAATAGAACTCTTCAAGCTCTTTAAATCACACGGTATACATACTTGCATTGATACATCTGGTGCTTCCTTCAACCCGCAACAACTTGATAAAATCAATCTATTAATGCAGTACACAGATTTAGTCCTTTTAGACATTAAGCACATCGACGATGAGGCGCATAAAGTCTTAGTAGGTGCCTCTAATAAAAACGTCTTAGCGTTTGCAAATTACCTTAACAGCATTCAAAAAGACGTCTATATCAGACACGTTTTAATCCCTGGTATTACAGGCAAAGAAGAAGCACTACAAAGACTAAGAGCATTCTTAGATACCCTTTCAAATGTAAGACAAATAGACATTTTGCCTTATCATAAAAAGGGCATCATGAAATGGGATGCTTTAAAGTATGATTACCCTCTAAGGGATGTTGAAGAACCTTCTAAAGATCTTATATATACCGCACACGATATCCTAAAGACTTGTTACGAGTATAAAAAATAACGCAAAGCATGGGAAAATGCTTTGCGTTTTTTTCAAATCTATTTCAATTATAAGATGTCCGTAAGTGTCGTCTTCCTTATGATATAATAACTATACAAAAAACTGAGGAAGTAAATTATGGAACGTTATGAACAATACAAAAAGATCCTGATTTATATAGAGAAAAATTTAAACGGTACGTTTTGTTTCTCCGAGATGGAAAAAAACTTAAATTATTCAATTAGACACATTAGAAGACAGTTTTCTTATTATAATTCACTTTCGATGAATAGGTATATTCTAGAAAGAAAAATCGCCTATATAGTCTATAGTGTGACCTTTTTAGATGAGTCTTTACAAGTGGCTTACTGTAAATATGGGTTTCAAAGCTATGATGTCTTTTCTAGGGTTTTTAAAAAGTACTATGGTAAAACGCCAGCTCGAAATCTTAAAACATACAAAGTACTCATAAGAAAAATAATTGGGGATTTAACCGTACCTGTACTGGCTTTAGATGACCATCAGAGCATTAGTTCTAAATCTATGATCAGTTTTAGAGACATCTACTGGCAAACAGACTGTAGATGGATAACATCCTTTTTAATTAATGTGAATCACCAAGCAGATGATTTAATGAGAACCCTAATTAAAATTGAATCTGGTCTAGATTATTTACACACATTAATCATCAGTAACGATAACCCCACAGAACAGTGGCTTAAACAAACCTACTTTTCAGTGATCAATAAAACAGGCATCGAACATGGCGACCACCATATTTTTTTCATTAAACCAGATCGTCACTATCCTAAAACAGTCAATGCATTTTATCAGTATGTTTATGAAAAAAACGATATTGCGTTTATGTTAGACGATAGACTCCTCATTGATAGCGATGCGTATTATAGGTTTTTATTTGCATTTGTTCAATACATCAACTCAGGCAGAAGTTTAGGTGCATCTTATGAATCAATTAGAGACTTTTTACATAACGGATATAACCTCATTCAGTTTAAAGAAGGTAGCGCCTACGAAATGCCTCATATGGTATTAGATATGTTCAAATATATTTATGAACAAAGTGCGTTTGAGCATAAAAACCACTTGTTAATCATTCAATCTAAACAAGTTGAATCTGTAGATGCTTTAACCAGTGCATTGAAAGTGTTCAAAAAAAACAATCCAACCTACAAAGTGGAATTCGGTTTTCTAATTGAAGAGAAAATGGATGTAGATTTGAAATTAACCATGATTCAAACTAACTTGTAACGCTATTTCTATAAGTATAAATACATCAATACTTATATTAATATACCCCCCCACAAGAAGAAGTGTCTTTAAATAGACATTTCTTTTTTTTCGATAAGATACTAGGGGCTTAATGCCTATGTTATAATAAAAGTAACAATAGATGAAAAGGAAGGTACTCAAAATGAAAGACGATGTTACAATCTCAAATGAAGCAGTGAAACTTCAAATTCGCGAAGTCGCAAAAAAGCTAGACATCATGGAATCTGAATTAGAGCCTTATGGGAAATACATTGCAAAGCTAGATCAATCTTTATACCAAAGACTTTCTTTAAAACCAAACGGGAAACTGATTTTAGTTACAGCCATTACCCCAACCCCATTTGGGGAAGGCAAAACCACAATGACGGTTGGATTGGTAGATGCGTTATCTAGAATAGGAAAACGCGTAGTTGGGGCATTAAGAGAACCTTCATTAGGGCCAGTTTTGGGCATGAAAGGTGGCGCAACCGGTGGGGGTTATGCTCAAGTATTACCAAAAGAGAAAATCAACCTTCACTTTACAGGCGATCTTCACGCGATCACAACTGCTCATAACTTTTTATCTGCAGCGATCGACAATACACTTCATTATGGAAACAGTCTAAATCTTGATTTGGATAGGATTGTTTGGCCAAGAACCCTCGATATGAACGATCGTTCAATTAGAGACATTCAAACCAACACAAGAAAAGACCATTTTATCATTACAGCCGCATCTGAGATTATGGCGATTCTCTGTTTAGCTAAGGACATCAAAGACTTAAGACAAAGATTAAACAATATCTTAATTGCCTATGATCAAGACAAAAAAGAAGTTTATGCCAGTGCATTAAATATTACGGACTCACTCATTATCCTCTTACAAGATGCTTTAAAACCGAATCTTGTACAAACCCTCGAACACAATCCAATCATCATCCATGGCGGGCCTTTCGCCAATATCGCCCATGGCTGTAACTCTGTGATTGCGACAAAGACGGCATTAAAATTAGCAGACTATGTTGTCACTGAAGCTGGCTTTGGTGCTGATTTAGGCGCGGAAAAGTTTATCGATATTAAGACACATCTATTAGGTGAAACCCCTGATGCCATTGTTTTAGTAGCCACGCTTCGCGCACTCAAGTACCACGGTCAAGATGGACAACAAAGTGAGCTAGATGCCCTTAAAATTGGATTATCCAATTTGGAAAAACACATCGAAAACGTCAAACGGTTCAACGTGCCTTATGTGATTGCAGTGAATAAATTTGAATCAGACAGTAAAGAAGAACTTGAGTACTTATTAGACTGGGCAAGTGATAAAAACCATCCAATCAGTCTTGCAGAAGTTTTTCTGAAAGGGTCTGAAGGCGGCATAGACTTAGCCAATAAGATCGCAGAAATTTCTAAACATAAACAACCTCTTAAACGCATGTATGAGTTGAATGATTCATTATTTGAGAAAGTGGATAAAGTTGCCATCAACGTTTATGGGGCATCGAAGGTGGTTTACTCAGATAAAGCTTTAGCGAAATTAGTAGCGTTTAATAAAGCGTATGGGAACTTGCCAATATGTATTGCGAAGACGCCTTTGTCTTTCTCAAATAATCCAAAGAAAAAAGGAATACCACATGTCTTTGATTTAAAGATTGAAGACGTCAGAATATCGCGTGGTGCCGGCTTTATCGTAGTTTTGACCAAAGGGATAATCACGATGCCTGGATTACCTGAAATACCAAACGCTTCAAAGATGTTTGTTGATGACTTTGGTGCTATTTCAGGCAAATTATAAGGAGGGTTATGATGATATTAGATGGTAAAGCGGTTGCTAAACAAAACGAACAAACACTAAAGATTAAGGTTAAACACCTTTTAGACTTATATGGAAGAGTACCTTGTTTAAAAGTCATATTGGTTGGGGATTCACCAGCTTCAATGGCTTATGTAACTTCTAAGAAGAAAGCCTGTCATCGAGTAGGTATGAATGCCGAAGTCATTCAATTGCCAGTAGAGACAACAGAACAAACCCTAATCGATCTGATTCAAGAAATGAATGATGAAAAAGAGATCGATGGCATATTAATCCAGTTGCCCTTACCAAAACATATGAATGAAAACAAGGTGTTAAATACAGTATCTCCAAACAAGGATGTCGATGGCTTACATACACTAAACGCTGGCAAATTGTTTACCAAACAGGATGGAATTATCCCAGCGACCCCATTAGGCATCATCATGTTATTAAAAGCATACAACATCGATTTGTTTGGGAAGCACGCTGTTATTATGGGCAGGTCAAACCTTGTTGGCTTACCCATTGGGAAGTTATTGCTTGATTTGAATGCGACTGTGACCTACGTTCATAGAGAAACCGTTGATCCTAAGAAATACACCAAAGATGCCGACCTATTAGTAGTCGCAATTGGTAAAGCCAATCATGTCGATCAGTCATTTGTTAAAAAAGGGGTTTGCGTGATTGATGTTGGAATTAATCGAGTTGATGGGTCATTGGTTGGAGATGTTAATTTTGAAGAAGTGAGTCAAGTTGCTTCATACATTACACCAGTACCTGGCGGGGTAGGGCCTATGACAATTTCAGCATTACTTCACAACGTCATTAAACAATTTGAGGTTAAATATGATCGATAGATATTCTAGAAAACAAATGAAAGAAATTTGGGGTGAACAGTCTCGGTTCGAAGCGTTTTTGGAGGTTGAGAAAAAATCCAGTGAGGCTTGGTTTAAAAAAGGCTTAATGAAAAAAGATGAACTTAATGATATTTTAAAGGCTACTTTTGACTTAGAAGAAATCAAACAGCTTGAGTTAGAAACCAAACACGACGTGATTGCCTTTACGAGGAATTTGTCAAATAGAATGGATAGTAACGCTAAAAAATGGATTCACTATGGATTGACTTCTACAGATATTGTAGATACGGCAAATGGCTTCATTATCAAAAAAGCCAATGATATACTATTTAAAGATATCACAAACTTCATGGAGGTTTTAAAAACAAAAGCCTTTGAATATAAACAAACCATTTGTGTGGGAAGAACACATGGCGTCCATGCCGATCTAACGTCTTTTGGACTTAAATATGTCCTTTGGTATGACGAATTTAAAAGACATCTTGAACGGTTCAACCTTGCAAGAAAACAAATTGAAGTTGGTAAAATTAGTGGCGCTGTTGGCAATTACGCCAACGTTGATCCATTCATTGAATCAGATGTTTGTGCCTCATTAGGGTTAATAAAAAGTGATATTTCTACGCAAGTACTTCAAAGAGACAGACACGCTTTTTATATTACAACCTTAGCTTTAATGGGTTCTACGCTTGAAAAGATTGCTGTTGAAATAAGACATCTATCTAGAACTGAAGTGATGGAAGTGAAAGAAGGGTTTTCTAAAAATCAAAAGGGTTCTTCAGCGATGCCTCACAAGAAAAACCCAATTGCTAGTGAAAATATTTCCGGGTGTGCAAGGCTCCTTAGAGGGTATATGATGCCTGCGTTTGAAAACATACCACTTTGGCATGAAAGAGATATTTCTCATTCTAGTGTAGAGCGAGTAATCCTAGAAGATGCAACGACGCTCCTGGATTATATGCTTGTCAGATTTAAAGAAGTTGTGGATCATCTTTTTGTCGATGAAGCAAAAATGCGCGAGAATATTCAATTAACGTATGGTGCTATTTATGCTCAACGGTTAATGAATACGCTCATAGAACAACACAAATATACCAGAGAAGCTGCGTATGATTTTATTCAAAAAGTGTCTTTAAAAGCGATAGAATCGAAAACAAACATCAAAACTTTATTGTTAGACGAAAATGAGTTTTTTGGCATTCACCCACTTACTGAACAACAAATAGAAGCTTCAATGACCAACGAGTATTACTTCAAACATGTGAATCAAATTTACAACAAAGTATTTAGTTAGTTTAGATTGCGTATCTTTTGACTTCAAAGACTCATCTTTATATAATGAGTGTGAAGAGGTGGAATAATTATGAGTAATGTATTAGTAGTTTATTGGACAGCTACAGGCAACACACAAGCGATGGCTTTAAAAGTTGCTGAAGGCGCAAAAGCAGATTTAAAAGAAATTAGTGAGATTGCACCAGAAGATGCACTTAAATATGAAAAAATTGCATTCGGATGCCCTGCAATGGGAGATACGTTTGAAGAAGCAGAAGAATTCTTAGAATGGTATCTACAAGTTGAACCAGGTCTAGATAATAAGAAAATCGCAGTATTTGGATCATTTGGTTGGGGTTCTGGTGAATGGATGGAAGATTGGGCAGAAAGAATTAGCCAAACATCCTCTATTTTATTTGAAGAACCACTTATGGCAAACGAAGCGCCAAGCTCAGATGATGAAGATTTATGCTTAGCATTTGGAGAAAGATTCGCAAGTTTCTAAAACAAATTTTGAAAAGGTCTGATTGAGACCTTTTTTTCTTGCTTTAGCAAAAGATATTTCTTTTTTCTTGTAAGCGTTTTATGTATTTACAACATCTAAACTCTTGTTATAATGAGAATGTATTCAAATTATATCGTATAATCGGCCTAATATGGTGGCCAAGTTTCTACCGAGAGACCCTTCTCTCGACTACGATATGGAAACCCATTTTTTATTTCGTTTTCATATGTAGAAACGCCACCTTTTTAACAGAAGGTGGCTTTTTTTATTGGATAACTTTTGAATACAAACCAGAAAAGGAGAGAAAAATGGAAAAATTCTTTGGTTTAAGCAAGAATAACACGACCATTTCAAAAGAAGTCATTGCAGGCTTTACGACTTTCTTTGCCATGGTTTACATTATTTTTGTTAACCCTTCGACTTTAGAGTCGACAGGTATGCCTTGGGGGGCAGTCTTTCTAGCGACTATATTTGCAGCAGCAATCGGCACGCTTGTGATGGGATTGTTTGCGAATGTCCCTTATGCGCAAGCCCCTGGAATGGGCTTGAACGCTTTCTTTGCTCATGTTGTCGTGGGTGGCGTCGGTTATGGTCTAGGGTTCTCTTGGCAAGAGGCGTTAGGATTGGTTTTCATTTGTGGGTTAATCAACATTTTGATCACCGTTACAAAGGTACGTAAACACATCATTATCGCCATTCCAAAAAGTCTACAGAATGCAATATCGGGTGGCATCGGATTATTCATTGCATATGTAGGGTTCGTTAATGTGAATGTGGTAGAATTTGGGGTAGTACCTGAACTATCAGACTTCTCTCAAGGACCGGCAATCTTGACGATGATTGGGTTGGTTTTTATGATTGTTTTGTTGCTGGCAAAAGTCAAAGGAGCAATACTCATTGGTATCGTATCCGCTACCATCATTGGTATCCCTATGGGAGTGACAAGCATCTCTAACATTAACTTCGATATTATCGCACCATTTAAGGATTTACCAACCACTTTTGGGGCTGCATTTGGAGGAATAGGAACGCTTTTTAATGACGTTTCAAAGTTGCCTTTAGCCTTGCTTGCTATTTTCGCTTTTAGTTTAACAGATACATTTGATACGATTGGAACGTTTATTGGTACTGGGAGAAAATCAGGTATATTCACAGACAACGATATGGCAGCTATGGAAAATAGCACAGGATTTAAAACCAAGATGGAAAAGGCCTTATTTGCAGATGCAATCGCAACCTCTTTAGGTGCTGTTATAGGGACTTCAAACACAACCACTTATGTGGAAAGTGCTGCAGGCATAGAAGCTGGCGGAAGAACAGGGTTGACCTCTTTAGTCGTAGGGATACTGTTTTTATCGACAATATTGATATCACCAATCGTGGGTATCGTTCCGGCTGCGGCAACTGCACCAGCATTAATCGTCGTGGGCATTATGATGGCTTCTAGTTTCCAAGACATTAACTGGCATGAGCTTGAAGAAGCAATTCCTTCGTTCTTTACGATTGTTGTGATGACTTTGGCCTATAACATTTCATATGGAATCGCATTTGGCTTCATCACATTCATCATTGTTAAACTAGCAACCAAGAAACAAGAGGAAATACATCCAATAGTTTGGGGTTCTGCAGGCTTGTTTTTAACCTATTTCATTTTAATGGGACTTTACGGGGCAGGCATCCTTTAAAATATGAACATTTATTCATAATAAACCCCTTATTTTATATATAATTAATAAACACCTAATATTTTGGGTGTTTTTTTTTCAATAAAGTGATAAAATATCTATTGACAAGGAGGGCGTTTATGAATATTTGGCATGATATAGATGAAAAACGAATTTCTAAAGAACGCTTTGTTGCATGTATCGAAATATCAAAAGGCAGTAAGAAAAAATACGAACTGGATAAAGAAACAGGTATGATCATATTAGACCGTGTGCTTTATACCTCTGCACATTACCCAGCAAACTATGGATTTATCCCTAGAACGTATGCTGGTGATGATGACCCGTTAGATGTATTAGTGTTGTGTCAAGAAGACATTGAACCATTAAGCTTAGTGAACTGTTACCCGATTGGTGTCATTAAAATGATTGACTCAGACCAAGTCGATGAGAAGATTATTGCGATTGCCATTGGAGATCCGTCTCTTACTCAGTATAAAGACATTTCTGAACTTCCGGGGCATTTGCTAAATGAAATGGGCCATTTTTTTGAGATTTACAAGTCTTTAGAAGGTAAAAAAACATACATATTAGATATAGGCGATAAAAAAGTTGCTGAAGATATCATTAGTGATTCATTAAAGAGATATAACGAGATTTTTAAAAAGTAGAAGAGGATATTTATATGGGAAGAGCATTTGAAGTAAGAAAAGTCGCAATGGCAAAGACCTCAGCGGCAAAAAGTAAAATTTATTCAAAGTATGGTAAGGAAATCTACATGGCCGCAAAAGCGGGTGTGCCTGATCCAGAAATGAATCCAACCTTGAAAAGAATTATTGAAAAAGCAAAAAAGGACCAAGTGTCTTCGGATGTAATATCAAGAGCTATTGACAAAGCTAAGGGTGGTTCGGATGATAACTACTCAAGCGCACGCTATGAAGGGTTTGGACCGGGTACTTCACAACTTGTAGTGGAATGCTTAACAGACAATGTAAACAGAACCATTAGTGAAGTTAGAACTTGTTTTAATAAAACGGGTGGGAAGCTTGGTTCCGTGTTGCACATGTTTGAACAAAAAGCAGTATTTACTTTCAAAGGGTTAACAGAAGACGAAACCTTGATGATTTTAATCGAAGCAGGTGTGGATGTTAAAGACTATGAAGTAGAAGAGGAATTCATTACTGTTTATGGAGAACCTGCACAATATAATGAAATCAGAACAGCTTTAAAAGATGCAAAACCAGAGTTGGAGTTTGAAGAAGATGAAGTAGAGTGGTTGCCACTAGCCTCTTCAAGCCTAACCGATTCAAAAGAAATCGAACAGTTCGAAAGATTACTATCCATGTTGGAAGAACTTGACGATGTTCAAAATGTTTACCACAACATCAAAGAGGATGTAGAGTAGTAGGGTGCCAACTGGCACTTTTTGTATACTAAGGCTAGGAGTTATTCTCTTAGTCTTTTATTTTTTTTATAATAGGTAGTTAAACAATATGAACATCGAGTTCGTATAATAAAATGTCCGCAATTCGTATATGCACAAAACTGGTTTAAATCTAATGGTGACATTGAACACATATGAACAACGAAAAAAAGTAAGTGTATCACAACTGAAGCAAACTGTATATATTTTGAGTCAAGTATAGGTTATACACTCGAACAAGCAATTCATATCAAATGTATGTACCGCTAGAACAGTTATCACGATCAACCATGATAGTTTAATACCTTAGTAATTATTGAAAAATTAAGCGAATTGTCTTCATCTTAACTAAATTCGAATGGTTGTTATAGCAAAATAGGTTTTAAGCCTGTAATTTTATATTGAGCGATTTTATAAAATATAATATGAAAACAAAATAACGTAAAATATGATTGACTATAAAAAATAATAATAGTAGTATATAAATGGTATTATTAAACATAAGGAGGAAGAAAATGAAGATTATTATTGTGAAGTTTTTAACGTTTTTTTCGGTTTTATTCACTCTAATGATTCTTGGTAATGGAGCGAAAATTACTGCTAGCACAATGTTTCAAGAGAATTCGAAGGCGTATGGGTTTAGTATATCTGAGTATTATGAACCATTTACAACCAAGGAATTTTACGTATTTGAGAAAGAAGTCTACAGAAAGAAGAAGTTTGAACACTACACACAATTAGTTGAAACCTTTTTGCAAAACACTGTTGATAATAGTATTTATGTATATGCTTATAAGATTGTTAGTGAGCCAAATCAGCCTGGACGTCACTGGGGTTTTATGGGTATTGGATCTTATGGGGATGACTTTTTACAAGATAGTGTTAAAACTACTATACAATTCCCGGAATCTTATAGTATTTTAAGTTACGCCCCTCAAAATTCTCCTGTTTCTACAACAACTACGATTGGTGTTTCTGCTGGTACTTCTGGTTTTGACATATCTTCTCAAGTTAGTTTTGAGCATTCCGAACTAGAAGTTATTTCTAATACGAGTACACACCGAAGAATTTACGAAACTATTTATGAATTTGATAGCAAAGATAACTGGACTTCCTACAATGCAGGAGAAGTGAGCTCATTTGGTATAGTCCTTTTTAGGAGTTATGATGATCCTTCTTTTAAAGTTAATCACTATATAAGATATCACGACTGGAACGGTGGAGAAAAGTCATTGGAGTTGGTTAAATTTGAAACAGGCTGCTAAGTACATTTTACGAGTATTACTATCTTTCATTATTGTCAGCTTACTGATGATTTCTGCTGTTGGATGCAAGAAAACTGAACAAACAGAGATTGACGATAGAGTGGATTTTATAACCAAACATGACACTGTCATTTATTCATACCAAACTTCAAATGCCAGTTTAAAAGATTATGGATTTGTCGATGTCTTCAATGATTTAAGTCATATTAATTACGAGAGTTATACAGTATTACTGTTTGACGCATCCAAATATCGTGATTTAGATATAGATTTTCTTAATCAGGTATATGACATGTTGAGTTTGAATAGTAAAATAATCATTATTTTTGCAAACTCATTTGATCTATCTTTTTTACAGAACTCAAAATTCAGTTTTTCACAAGACAATTATATGCTTCAAACTGAGTTAAATGGATTCTATAATTTTTCCCCAGGTGGGATTGTTGGTTTCTCTAGTCAAACAACTGTGGATGACCCTGATGATTTATTCAGCGTATCTGTAATTTCCGCCATATATAGAAGAATCTATGAGGATGTAAAAGTTCAATGATAATGACAGGATGATTAAATGAAGAACCACGGCAGTCGACTGCTTTGGTTCTTCTTATGTTTTAGTATAATTCTTTTCTTTTATCAGAGTATTCATTAGTAAAACTAGGAGATATAAGTATGTTAAAAATGAGTGCAATATCTAAACATTACAAACAAAAAAATCAAGATACTAAAGCAATCGATCAGATATCAATTGATTTTGAAGACAAGGGATTTTACTCGGTAGTTGGAAAATCTGGGAGTGGCAAATCCACTTTACTTAACGTTATAGGACTACTAGAGAAACCTGATGAGGGAAATCTTTTTATCGATCATAAATCTATCGATTATAACGACGAAAAAACTTGTGAAACGATTCGAAGAGGTGAAATTAGCTTCGTATTTCAGGACTATAATTTATTGCCTGACTTTAACGTTATTGATAATATCAAAATTGTTGGTTTGAAAGACGATTCTGAGGTATTACGAATCCTAGAAATAGTCGGGTTATCTGAGAAGGTATTGACGCCAGTCCGATATTTGTCTGGGGGAGAGAAACAAAGACTCTCCATAGCTCGAGCACTAGCAAAAAGAAGCAAGATTATACTACTTGACGAACCAACTGGTAATTTAGATGAAAACAACACTACTAAGATTCTAAATTTACTAAGAATGATTTCACTGGATAAATTGGTGATTATGGTCACTCATGACTTATCTAATGCCTATAAATTTAGTGATGTAGTATGCCTTATGGACTCGGGTAAGGTTTTAGATATATGGAAAAGTCCGTTTAAACAGTCAAAAGAATACATCGTTAAGGAAAATGTGCTTGATACAGTCAATGAAATAGCCCTATATCTCCAACCTTTAATCTCAAGTGAAAACATTACTGTTTCTGCAGAGTGCGAAAACATGAAGTATGAAATAGAAATTAATGAGAGAGATTATATTAGTGGGTTATACGAGTTGGTCAGAAATCATGTTGGAAAACACTTTTTACTACGGATTGCTAAACAGGATGTCGTAGGTTTTGAAGTCTCAGACATTGCTCAGGAGGCTTCATCCTCATTTTCGTTTAAGTTTTTATTGCAGTACGCTCTTTTTATGATTTTTAGTAAGAAAAAACGGTTTTTAAATACACTTTTTTTGATAAGCATATCCTTAGTCTTGATTTTTTGTTACATGAGTGTTTTAAACTATGATACAAATCCTTCTGTATATGAAGCAATTGAACATAACAATGTGGACATAGTTCCAATCAAAAGTGATTTGTATAATGATTATACCGAAGAGTTTATGGCGTATAGAAGCGGAAAGTATCTTTATGATAGATATGACGATTATCGAGTAAGTACCTATTTTACAACTAGTGTCGATCATCTCTACCAGATAACCGATTCCGATTCTGTTTTGGATTTGACAGTTGTTATCACTGACGATGATTTAGACCGTGTAACTATTTCGGATTTTGCTTTAAAGTATATATTCAACAAAAACGATATAGACGATGAAATGCTTACTATAGCCAATGACAAAATCGGCACATCTAGTTTTGAGTTAAAAATAACTAGTGTCAGAACCACAAACTATACGGATAATATATTAAACAGCTATCTACTCGATCAAGATTATTATGCTGACAATCTTGATCAGTTAACATATAAATACAATACAGTATTCATTTCTAGAAATGTCTATCTAAAAGCACTTAATGCTTGTGATTTAAACTTACAAGCAGCTAATTTCACCTTAACGAACGAAACAACATATAATTATGCATCTGCAAGGTCTAAAATACAGTATACAAGATATCTTGATGATACATTGATTTTCGGTAATAGCCCCACTTTAACTAATGAAGTGGCAATCTCTAATAAGTTTTACGACTTATATTTATCGAATTATAACCAGAGCGATATCATTGGTAAGGAATTTCCATATAAGAATTTATCTAATTCGGTTAATGCAAATCTGTATCAAGATATTATGAACATATATGATATTCAAAACACAGTTAAGATAGTAGGCATAGTAGACAATCCTAATCCGGTTATCTATCCTTCTGACAAATTCTTTGAAAAAATCACAAGTCAACTAGCATACTACTATATTGATGGAATTGTCTTTGACAATAATGATCAATTGAGAGAAACTATTGCTTTTATACATTCAAGTGGTGACAAACTTATGTTAAAGTCCTCTACTCCAGTTTATATGTTGAAAGACTCAATTGAGAATGTTGCAAACAACATACTACTGTTTTTGGGCATCGCTTCTATTGTAATAACGGTTCTTTCATCGATTCAATATACCTCATTCATCGTTACATCCAAATATAAGGAAGTTGCGATCTTTAGGTCCTTAGGTAAAAGAAAAAAATCTATTAGTTTGATATTTTATGTTCATAATCTAGTTCAATCAATGGTTTCTTTTTTAATATCTGTTGTGGTGGGCTACATTTTGTTTAAGCTCTTGAATGATTTATTGAGGCAGAAAGATTTTCTTAATATAAATTATGATATCTTTAATGTTCACTGGACATCCCTTGTAGCGCCTTTCATTTTGTCAACGTTAATTGTACTCTGTTCAACCTCGCTATCCATCTTGGGGTCATTAAATAGCGACATCAATATTGTTATTAAGAATTCATAAGCGTTACTATATAGCTAAGCGTAGATTAGGCTATCTGTTATATTCGGTAAGAGAAACTAAACGTTCTTTTAAGTTTTACCTATGTGAGTACGATAACCAGATTATAGAATAGTTTCAAAGGCACCTTTCAAGTTTGAATGGGTGCTTTTTTATTTTTTTCTTATCTAAGCATCCCTATGACATTTGTTTAAAAATAAATAATGGTAAATTAAATAGACATAAATCAGCTTCTCACCATAGAAAAAGTATAAAATAAGAGGAAAATAGGGGTTATTTCTTGATTATGGGTAGATAATTTGACAAACCTAATATATAATATTATAAGGTGATAATGTGAAAGAAATTATGGATTCTATTCAAGTATCAAAAACATTGAAACGAATTTCTCATGAAATCATTGAACGACATAGCAGTTTAGAAGATGTTGTTTTAATGGGCATTAGATCAAAAGGTAGCCCTGTTGCGAACCAAATAGGGGCTTATATCGAATCATTTTCTAATAAGAAATTGCCTGTTTATGAGATAGACATCAGTGCTTATAGAGACGATGATAAAAAAGAAGAAAGCCTTAAGCTTGAAGCTGAAGTCAATGGCAGAACAGTGATTATGGTAGACGATGTGTTATTTACCGGTAGAAGTGCAAGAGCGGCGATGGATGCAATCTTAGATGTTGGTAGAGCTGCAAAAATTGAATTGGCAGTCTTGATTGACAGGGGTCATAGAGAATTACCTATTCGTGCTGATTATGTCGGAAAAAACCTACCAACTGCATTAGATGAACGTATTTATTATGATGTAACCCTAAACAGAGTGTTTATCTCTTTGAAATAGATGAGTCATAAAAGCCTAATTGTGTTATAATTAGCGTGCTAAAAGAGGGATTAAATGAAAAAAATCATTGATGAACATATACTTAATGAAATCAAATTAGAAGCGCTTAGACAGGAACAACATATTGAGTTAATCGCATCAGAAAACTTTGTGTCTGAAGCGATTCTTCAGTTGCAAGGATCTGTTTTAACGAATAAATATGCGGAAGGATACCCGAATAAGAGGTATTATTCTGGATGTGAACATGTCGATGTTGTTGAAACACTCGCCATTGAACGGGTTAAAAAACTGTTTAATGCAAATTATGCGAATGTTCAACCACATTCTGGGTCACAAGCCAATATGGCAGCCATTAGGGCTTTAATTAAACCAAAAGATAAAATCCTTGGGATGAGTTTAACCGATGGTGGACACTTAACACACGGCTATAAGCTATCGTTCTCTGGCATGGATTATGTTGGCGTTACATATGGTGTTAATAAAGAAACCGAAATGATTGACTACGACGAGGTACTAACGATTGCAAAAACAGAAAAACCGCAGTTAATCATTGCGGGGGCAAGTGCCTACTCGAGAATCATAGATTTTAAGAGATTCAGAGAGATTGCAGATGAAGTTGGGGCAATACTGTTAGTAGATATGGCTCACATTGCAGGCTTAATCGCGGCAGGCTTACATCCCAATCCTATGCCTTATGCCCATGTCGTTACATCGACTACCCATAAAACCTTAAGAGGCCCAAGAGGAGGCATCATCCTTACCAATGACGAAGCACTCGCTAAAGCCATTGATAAACAAGTGTTCCCTGGCATCCAAGGCGGACCACTCATGCATGTGATTGCAGCCAAAGCAACTGCCTTTTATGAAGCGCTTGATGAATCGTTTATCGCGTACCAAACTCAAGTCATAAAAAATGCTAAAACCTTATCAAGTCAACTTGAAACACTAGGGTATAGAATTGTCTCAAATGGGACAGATAACCATTTGTTACTGGTGGATGTGAAAGCATCCATTGGTCTTTCCGGTAAGAAAGCAGCGGATATCCTTACAAGGGTTAATATCACTTGCAATAAAAACAACATCCCATTTGACCCAGAAAAACCTATGGTGACATCAGGCATCCGACTTGGAACACCTGCTGTTACGACAAGAGGGTTAAAAGAGGCAGACATGATTGAGATTGCAAACCTGATCGACGCAGCACTTAAGAATCATCAGAACGAATCTGTTTTAGACAGTATTAAACAAAAGGTCATAACATTGATGAATCAGTTTCCGATTTATCAATTTGAATCATATATAAGGGGTGAATTAAAATGATTGAGAAAACAAGATACATTCCCGACGGGAAGAAGGAAAGAAAAAATCAACCAGTCATTCATTACCTAGAAGCGGAATACTTATATTTTCCAACAACAGACTTACGCTGCCCTGCAGGTGAGTCGTGTGTGGTTGATGGACAATATGTAAAAGTGGGCGAGCTAATCGGTACTAGACAAGGTGGATTCTTTGAACAGCCTATTCATTCAACAGTGAGTGGATACATCGTAGGTTCGGAAAAGAAAGTGCATGCTTCGGGACAAACCGTTGACTGTCTAATCGTTCAAAACGATAAGAAGTATGTGTTACATGAAGATTGTGTTTCTAGAACAGAAGAAGAGATTGATGCTTTAACTAAAGAAGACTACATCAAGATCATCAAAGATTCTGGATTGTCAGGCTTAGGTGGGTCAGGGTTTCCTACGTACATTAAACTTGAAACCAAGCATCCAATCCATACCATTGTGGGTAATGGTGTAGAATGTGAACCGCATTTAATCTCGGACTACAAATTGATTTTAGAGCGTGCAAACCGTATTATCGAAGGTTTAACCTATGCGATGCGCGCAACGGGTGCTAAAAAAGGAATTATCGCTGTTAAGAAAAAATACCCTGAACTCTATGAAGTGCTAGAAAACGCACGCCATAGTTTCACGAACTTTGATATTGAAATTAAACGCGTTGGAAACCACTATCCTGCTGGATGGGAATTAGATACCATTAAATCGGCAACTGGTATTAAAGTGCCACTGGGTAAATTACCTGCTGAATATGGGGTAACCGTATTTAACGTTGCGACACTATATGGGTTTTATAGAGCAGTAAAAAGAAGCATGCCAATCACTGAACGATTCTTTTCAATCAGTGGCGATGGGGTTAAATCCTCTAAGAACTTCCAAGTTAGAATTGGGACGCCTGTTCGTGACTTAATCGAACAAACAGGTGGTTATACTGAATCAGATAAGAACAAAGTGTTGATTTGTGGTGGTCCAATGATGGGCAACGCTCTACAAAGCGATGACATCATCGTGACTAAAACAGCGACTTCACTCATTGTTCTAGAAGAAGAAGTGATTCCAACAGAACCATGTATTCACTGTGCATCATGCGTGTACTCATGCCCAGTTGATTTACAACCCGTTCAAATCATGAATGCTTATAAAGATAGAGACAAAGATGCATTGAACATTTTAGGTGTTAATAAGTGTATTGAATGTGGGCTATGCTCATTCACATGTCCTTCTAAAATTCATTTAACAGAAACGATGCGCCAAGCTAAGCGCTTCATAAAGAAATAGGTGATGATATGAATTATGCAAAACAAACCAGTCCATACATTCGTAAAGAAACCAGCGTAAAACGCATGATGTTTGATGTATTAATCGCATTGCTACCATTGGTGATTTTCGCAATCTACCGCTTTGGTATGGATGCTTTAGTACGAATTTTACTTTCTGCCTTTATTTTCGTTGGTGTCGAAGTGGTCTCAAGCTTAATGAAGGCAAAAGTACACCCTTCATTAAAAGATAAAAAAGAACGTTTCATGGTGAGATGGAAAACCTTAACGATCAATCACGTGTCTGCCCCACTTGTGTCAGCGGTGATTTTCGCGATGATTATTCCATCAAGCTTATCGTTATATGTCGTTAGTGTTGGTGCACTAGCAGGTAGCTTAATTGCGAAGGCATTCTTCGGTGGATTAGGATCGAACATCTTTAACCCAGCCGGTGTTGGTAGAGTTGTGATTGGCTTGTCATTCACAAGCGCATTCTCATACCCTGGTATTGATGTAACAACCACAGCAACGCCACTAGGCGCCGTTAAAGATTCTTTACTTAACATTCCAGAAATGTTAAACACCTATTCCCTACAAGATTTGTTCTTAGGAAATATTCCAGGTTCCATGGGGGAAATCAGTGCAATCTTAATCATTTTAGGTGGTCTATATATGTTCATCCGTAAAGCAGCTGACTTCAGAGTGACCCTTTCAATGATTCTGAGCTTCTCTGTGATGATTGCTGTTGCAGCACTGGCTGTCAAAGGTGAAATGGTTGAGTCTGTGTTATACCATGTGTTGTCTGGTGGTTTATTATTTGGAGCAGTCTTTATGATGACAGACCCAGTGACTTCACCAGTGACCAAACCCGGAAGATGGATTTATGGGTTAGTCGTCGGGGCAATCGTAGCCTTTATTCGTTTATTCGGTGCCTTCCCAGAAGGTGTTGTATTCGCGATTTTATTAGGTAACATCTTTGTACCGTTAATTGACTATTACAAATGGAGTAAAAACAAATACTCAGTGAAATTCATCATTGGATATGTTGTGGCATTAGCCTTATTAAGTGTGATTGTACTTCTAGGAATCGGAGGTATTAACTAATGAAAATATTTAAAACAGCCTTGGTTTTGACTTTGATTGGGATTGCGTGTGGATTGTTAATTGGATTTTCCAATATGATTACAGCGCCAGTCATTGAAGAAAACAAACGTCAAGCTGAATTAAAAGCTTACAGTGTTATTTTTCCAGATCTTTCAGAAGCTACCGAAATGAAAGACATTGAATACTTTGGTACAACTTATTCAGTATTAGAAGTTAAGAAAAATGATGAAGTCATCGGTTTCTTAATAAAAGGTAAATCTACCAACGCATACAGCGAAGGTAAATTTATTGACATTTTAATTGGTTTTGATTTAAGTGGAACCATCGTTGGATTAGAGTTTTTAGAATTATCTCAAACAGCTAACTTGATTCAAGTGGTAAGAGATAACTCACAGCGCTATGAAAACACAAGCATTAGTGCTATCGACATGGGCATTTTATTGACTGAAGGTAAAACTTCATATGATGCTAAATCAGGGGCCTCTTATGGGTCTACCACAATGAGAAAAATCATTCATGATGCGATTAAAACTTACCAAACGCTTGAAATCGGTGATAAATACAACGATTTATTTGGTGAATATTCAGAAGTTAAATTAGATGAAAATTTTGTTGCTACGGCTGAAGTGATTCAAAAAGAAGATGTGTTATTAAACGGAACTGTAATTGGGTCTGCTTACACATTAAAATCAACCAGAAATTCTTCTGACGTAGATGGTTTCTACTACGGGTCTGTCGATTGGAGTTTAACTTTATTAGTCGGCTTAGATACTGAAGGCAAAATCAAAGGCATTCAAATTGACGCAACCGATCATACGCTTGGCTTCATTAATGATCATCTAGGTTATCTAAACTCATTAGTCGGACAACCGATTGCATCTTATGATTCTATTGATAATACCGTCACAGGTGCTACCTTCTCTAAATTACACATTGAAGATTTATTACAAGCACTGAAAGGAGCATTAGCATGAGTAGAGAAAACAGAAATTTATTAATCAACCTTGGCGTTGCATTAGTGTTAAGCTTCCTATTCCTATTCGCTTTTAGAGCCTTTAACCCATCTCATGAAAAAGTGCTTTTCTCAGATGGAGAGTCCTTCAAATCTGTAGACTTTGTTAAATATGACTATGTGACAGATAAAATCGAAGTGAAAAAAGATGGTAAAGTGATTGGTTATATTTACGAAGCAGCTGGTAAAAATGATTATTCAAACAATGACTCAGTAACAGTGATGATTGGCATCACTAAAGCCGGTAGAATTACTGGCATAGAATTAATCAAACTACCACAATCTGACTTTGTTTTAAATGACATTGCGAAAAACGTTACTTACTACAAAGGGAAACTCATTGATGGGCTAGACCTAAACGTATTAAACAGCGATACTGTAACAGATTATGATTTAGAATCTGGTGCAACCGTCGGAACTAGTTTAATTAGAAAAATGCTTAGAGAAGCCATTTTCATCCACAAAGGTGAAGAACCAGTTTCAAGCACTTTATATGAAGATATTTATGGTGCAGGCGCATCAAATACAGTGGATTCAACTTTTGTAGGCACTTCAGAAGTGACTCAAAAAGAAGAAGTTAAATTGAATGATGTGGTTGTAGGATATGCTTACACCGTTACTTCAACCAGAAATTCTGCTGACGTAGATGGTTTCTACTACGGGACAGTGGATTGGGGTTTAACTTTATTAGTCGGCTTAGATACAGAAGGCAATATTAAAGGCATAAAGATTGTAGAATCTGATCATACAAAAGGATTTATCAACGATCATTTAAGTTATTTTGAATTACTGATTGAACAACCGATTGCATCTTATGATTCTATTGATAATACCGTCACAGGTGCTACCTTCTCTAAAGTACACATTGAAGATTTATTACAAGCATTGAAAGGAGCATTAGCATGAGTGAAAAAGCAATAAAGTTAAATAAAAAAGACATATTCATGACTGGTGTTATCAAAGAAAATGCCATCTTTAAAATGATGTTAGGGATGTGTCCTGCGCTTGCTGTAACCAGTTCGTTTGAAAGTGCCTTTGGGATGGGGTTAATGGTTATTATCATCTTAACACTTTCTAATTTGGTCATTTCTTCTTTAAGAAATTTAATTCCAAGTGATGTTCGTATTCCGTCATTCATTGTCATCATCGCAACTTTAGTTACAGCATTACATATGTTTGTACAAGCATATGCAGGTGCGTTATCAGATTCTCTTGGGGTTTTCATTCCATTGATTGCGGTTAACTGCATCGTCTTAGGTCGTGCTGAATCATTCGCTTCTAAAAATGGCGTAGTGGATTCAGTGGTCGATGGCGTCGGCTCAGCTACAGGCTTTGCTTTGGCCATCTCACTGGTTGGTTTAGTTAGAGAAATCATCGGTAAAGGGTCTATTGGTCTTGGTATATTGTTGCCACTGCCATTTGAAACCACTTTACAGTTATTCCCAAGTGATTATGCAATCAGCGTATTCGTGTCTCCTCCAGGGGCATTCTTAGTAATCGGTATTCTACTTGCGATCTTCGCAGCTGTTGGCAATGCCAAACCTAAAAAGAAAGTGGTGGCTAAAAAATGACACTAGAACTATTCTTCATATCGCTGATTTCAGCGATGCTAGTCAATAACATCATCGTTATTAAATTCTTAGGGATTTGTTCATTCCTAGGGGTCTCTAAAAAGATGAGCAATGTTTGGGGCATGAGTGCGGCAGTTATGTTTGTCATGATGATGTCCACGGCTATTACTTATCCACTATACTTCTACGTTTTAGAACCACTTGGTATTGGTTATGTCAATACCATCGCATTCATTCTTGTCATCGCAGCCGTTGTGCAGTTGGTTGAAATGATTTTAAAGAAATATGTCGAAGGTCTATACCGTGGTTTAGGGGTTTTCCTACCTTTAATCACAACCAACTGTGCTGTATTAGGGGTTGCACAAACCAATATTACTGAAGCTAGAAACTATGCAGATGCCCTAACCATTACATTTGGTACAGTACTAGGGTATACATTAGTAATCGTTGCCTTCTCTGCAATCCGTATCCGCTTGGATTCAGCGAACGTTCCAAAAGCCTTTAAAGGTATGCCAATCGCATTAGTCGTTGCCGGCTTAATGTCATTAGCCTTCCTAGGTTTACAAGGACTCGTTTAATGGAACAAATTCTCGGTTTAGGCATTCTATTTGTCATTATGGTATTGTTTGTAGTCATCTCTCTTTTGAATAAAAAGACACCGGTGCCTGAAAGCTGCCAACATGCTTATATGGAAGCCCAAAATTGTGAGACGTGTGCCGTAAGCGGAGGTTGCTCGTTTAAAGAAGCTTTAGACATGATGAAGGAGATTAAAAAATGATTGAATCTACACTTGTATTAGGCGGATTAGGCTTACTATTAGGCCTTGGATTAGCTTTAGCTGCTAAGTATTTAGAAGTTAAAGAAGATGAAAGAATCGCAGCCGTTGAAAAAATGCTGCCAAATTATAACTGTGGTGCATGTGGAACCCCTGGTTGTCATGCATTCGCTGTAGAAATTGTTTCAGGTAGAGCTGGAAACATCTCAAGATGTAAACCAGGAAAACCAGACAAGCACTACAACCCAATTTTACAATATTTAAAAGAACATCCAAATGAGGATGGCTCAGCAGTAAATATTAAACTTTAGGACTTTTTTAAAAGTCCTTTTTACTTCTTTGGTTATTATGTTATAATAAGCAAGGAAAAAGGATGTATACGATATGAAAAAACTACTCATTTTAGCCATGATTTTCGGCTTTTACACACAATTAAATGTATCAATTCAGGCAGAAGAACTGCCAACAACCATTAAATTTCCTGAAGGCTTACACGACCCTAAATACCTTTATACCCCTGTGTCTGTGAGTGTTTTAGAAGGCATAAAACCTGAAGACAAAGAGGCAATTAGAACCATCTTAATTGAGTATGATCATTTGGCCAATAATTTTAGAGGTCCTATTCTAAATCACGAAAATCCAATTTATCATCAAAACAACCTCTTTTCTATCAACGAACAGGCGGGGTTAAACCCAGTGGTGGTTGATGAACTTTTGTATGACATGATTAAAGAGTCATTAGACCTTTACAATGAAACAGAGGGCTATTTTAATCCTGCTTTAGGTAATGTTATCGATGCATGGAAAGAGGTTATTCTATCCGATGAATATAGGTCCCTAGAAATACCTGAATCGGTTTTCACAGAAACCATGTCTGAAGTGAATGCCCTAAAAGATTCGATTGATCCTGATAAAGTCGTGTTAGACGAGACACAAAAAAGCGTTTATATCAGTCAAACAGGTATGAAACTCGACTTAGGTGCATTCGCTAAGGGACATGCGGCTAAAGCCATCGAAGCTTATTTAAAGAGTCAGTCATATGAACACTATTTAATTAACATTGGAAGTTCAACCTTATCTTTAGGAACGTTATTAGACGATCAAGGTAATGACAGAGATGTTGCAATTGGTCTAATTGATCCTTTGGGGATTTACGAGGAAGGCAATTCTGGCACGTTATATTTAAGAAATAAAAGCATTTCCACTTCAGGTAACTATCTTCAATATGCCCTTTATCAAGGTAAGAAGTACCACCATATCATTTCACCTTTTGAGTTAATCCCAATGGATTATTATCACTCAATTACCCTTGTGGGTGATGATGCAGCCACTTTAGATGGGCTTTCAACGGCTTTGTTTAACATGCCGTTAGATAAAGCTAAAGAGGTCTTAGATGCCTTTAATATTGCAGGTGTTTTCTATAAAATAGATGGTGAAATTGAAACATATAACCTATCTAATGACATGTTTGTTCTTGGAACAAAAAAACCTGTTGAAGCAGATGTAGTCAAACAGACCAATACCCTTTACTTCATTCTTGGAGGCGTTATCATCATTGGTGGGGCAGCACTAACGGGCCTCACTTTATTAGAAAAAAAGAAAAAAGGTCAGGATTCCCACAATGAAGAAAAACAAGAATGACCGTATCTTGATAGGGGTATTACTAATTATTTTTGGCGGTTATTTATTGATCACATCGGTCTTAGAAAAAAAAGGTGAAGTTGCCTACGTGAAAGTCGATAACGAACTGATGTTTTCTGTAGATCTCAAAGACGGCACTTTCAAACCGCGTCCAAACGAAGTGGTTAAAACACTTCAAGAAATGCCTGTTGTCGAAGAAGATAAGCTATTAGTTGATGGCGTTATACAAACATTTTTAGCCTTTAATCAAGGCATCGTCAGATATGAAAATCTTTATTACATCATGGGTAACTTAGGCATCGTAGTGATTGAGTATAAAGACAATCAAATTAGGGTTAAAGAAGAAATTTCACCCTATAATATTTGTAGCAGACAAGGTTTTTCTGATAAACAACCCATTATTTGTTTACCTAACTACGTCACCATAGAGTTTAATGCCGCAGAAACGGATGTGAATATTTAATGTCAGTCAAAAAACTAACGCTTCTAGCAATATTCACAGCAGTAGCCTCAATCATTAACATTTTAGAATCCTATGTTCAAATTATCCCTGGAATACCATTTAAAATTGGTTTTTCCAATATTATTACACTGATCATTATTTATAAATATGGAACAAAAGAAGCCATTATCACAGTGATGATTCGAATCATCGTAACGGCACTCTATAGCCCTGGAACATTTAACTACGCTACGTTCTCATTAAGCTTATCTGGTGCAATCTTTTCTTTGATTGCTTTAAGCATTTTGGTCAAGCTAAACTTCTTTGGCATAACAGCCAATTCTACTTTGTCTTCGCTTTTTCATGTCATAGGACAATTGGTAGCGGCCTCGTTTTTGTTTACTGACGTAGTGGCTTACTATGCGCCTTTAATGCTTTTCATATCCATCCCAGCTGGGGTATTAACGGGGATACTAGCGAACCGATTTATCGAGTCTACAAAAGATCTATTTATCGATAAAAAGTTTTAATGAATGAATGATACAAAAATGTTTGTGTATTTAAAATATCTATGATATAATACCTACGCAAACTTACTATGGACCAAGAAGTCTATGGCGGAAGGAGAATGAATATGAAAGATAAAATTCATCCAAAATACCAAATCGCAAAAGTTCACTGTGTAACTTGTGGTAACGAATTTGAAGTAGGGTCAGTTTCTAAAGAAATTAGAATTGATACTTGTTCAAATTGCCACCCATTCTATACAGGACAAGACACATTCACACAAGCAGCAGGCCGTGTAGAACGTTTCAACAAGCGTTATGGTGTTAATAAAGAAAAGTAATCCAAACAGAAATCAAAATGCGAGCAATCGCATTTTTTTCTTATTAATGGATTAAGCTACTGGTTTTGGGAGTACATATTCGCCATAGCCAAATGCTTTTGCATCGCCGTTATAATCGCCGATTGCGCCAGCATTCCATACATTTTCATAACCTAGGTGTTCTAAGGCTGCTTTAACAAAGCCTGCTCTTGTACCACCTACACAGAATAGAATGATATTCATATCCTTGTCAAATAAATTCTTTAATGCATCAGCATCTTTGATATCTTCAGGCGCAAAATCCCAGTTTCCATCTGTACGAACCAAAATGTTTTCTGATTCTAAATATTGGAAGAAAGGAATCATGTATGAGCCTCTAATGTACCATTCATCTTGTCTTGCCAGTTGCGCAAATCAACCATTTCAGTGTTTTCAGCATTTAAGAAAGTATCAATATTTTCCATGTTAATAACTTCTGGAAATACAACTTCTTCTTTCTTATCACGAGCAGAAAGGCCAACCACGGCAAATATCGCGATTAAAAATACTATAATGTTCTTCATATTAAATTGTCCTTTGTCGTATTTTACACGATTATTATACGACTAGACCATCATTAAATCATTCATGAATTTATGATATAGAACCGTTTACAGCTAAAGTATGCTATGTTTTTGTAACATGATTTGACATTGTTGAACGGACTACTTATAATTAAGATAGCGAAAAACGAGGGATAAAATTATGAAGAAGTTACTTATAAGGATGGGCATCATCCTATTGTTAGCGTTGTTTCTTACGACTTTGAAGATCAATCAAGTCAAGGCTGAAGAAAACTATGATGCGATTTATCTGGGGTCCTATACCTGTTTGAATTGTCAGTCACTCGAACAAACGGGGGTTTTAGAACAGATCATAGAAGAAGGCTATTCATTGAAAAAGTACATGAGTGAAGACGATTATGATTTGTTTGAAGAAATGTTTTCGAGATATGCGCGGACTTATAATGTGCCTCGAAATAAGAACTTAGTGCCAATCCTTTATGTAGGGGATACTTACTATGCTGGGGTTAGCGACATTAAACATGCCATTGAATCCGGTGAAGCACAACAGGTAATGGATCAAACGCCGTTATTAGAACCTTTAGAATTGTTTTATGGAGATATTACAGTTAGGGATTTCTTTGTTTTAGTAGGTTCAACCCTTTTACTTGGTATATTAGATGCGTTTAACCCATGTGCACTGGCCATGCTTTTGATGTTTTTATCGTTTTTGACAGATAAAAAACGGTCAAAAACGGTATTGTTTATTTGTGTTTCGTATATCTTTGCCGTATTTGTGACTTACTTTATGTTAGGTAAGTTTTTATCAACCGCATTAACAGCCTTGTTGCCATATATCAAGATATTTTACATTGTATTGATCGTATTAGCACTCTTTGTCTCTTTGATCAATTTCTTAGATTTCTTATCGGCAAGAAAAAAGCGATATGGAGAAATTAAAAACCAATTACCGAAAAGGTTTTTTGTGATTACTAAAAAAATCATGGGTTCTTTTTCAGATAAAGTTGAACAAGGTGATCCGATTGTCTATATTCTAGGTTTTCTAATTGGTGTATTTGTGGCAATCATAGAGTTTCCATGTAGTGGTCAAGCTTTTGTGGCATGGACCGCTATAGTGGTTGATAGAACAGCTCAATTAATGCTTTTCAATGTTTTATTGATGGTTTATGTGTTGTTCTTTGTATCACCTCTTGTTGTAATCACAGCCATCGGACTAAGAACTAAGAGCATTGGTGTGGTATCCAATTTTGTGAGAAACCGACTAGATTTAATTAAGTTGGCGAATGCAATTGTATTTCTTGGGGTTGCATTATACTATATCTATAAAGTCTTCATTGGAGGCATTGTATGAAAATAAAAAAAGTAACTTTATTCGATGCTTCAAACAAAAAACTGTATAAAGGAGCACTTGTAGGACTGAAATATAGAAAAAGTGCCATTAAGAGGGTGTGTTTAGAAGCGTTTAATGATGATAATCCTTGTATCATCCATGAATCCTATGCACTGTCTTTACTAGCAGATGAAGTAGAACAATGTTTGTTAGATTTTGGATTAACGACCATCAAGGTTGATGATAATTTAGTAAATAAACTTACAGATTTGGAGCTAGAGCCTTACATTGGTTGTACTTTAGAACTGGAGGTAAAACGATGAAAATTTACGATTTAGACCATGCCGCTACAACAAAATTAGACACTAGCGTCTATGAAAAAATGAAACCTTATCTTGAAGCCTCTTATGGGAATCCATCTTCCATGCATCCTATTGGCATTAAAGCAAAAAAGGCAATTAATGATGCAAAAAAAGGCATCGCTAACTTTTTAAAATGCGACTATAAAGAACTAGTTTTTACGGGTTCGGGGACTGAGGCCATTAATCTGGCAATCAAAGGTCTTGCATTTAAACATCCAGAAAAGAAAGAAATCATCACGACTAAAATCGAGCATAAAGCGACGCTTAATGCGTGCAAGTTCTTAGAGTCTTTAGGCTATAAAGTCACCTATTTAGAGGTAGATGAACATGGGTTTATAGATGTAAACCATTTAAAAAGTGTCATATCAAAAGAGACCTTGTTGGTTTCAATCATTTGGGGAAACAACGAAATAGGGGTCATTCAAAAACTAGACGAGATCAGTCAGATTGTCAAACAAACCGAGGCGTTTTTGCATGTAGATGCGGTTCAAATGTTAGGGCATTTTCCAATAGAATTAAACAGTCTTAACGTTGACTTGATGAGTTTTTCGGCACATAAAATCTTCGGACCTAAGGGAATTGGCTTGTTATATAAAAAACATACAGTAACAATAGAACCACTCATTCATGGGGGTGGTCAAGAATTTAATTTGAGGGCAGGAACCGAAAACGTAAGTGGCATCATTGGCTTTTATGAAGCGATTAAAAATGTTTATGAGAACTATCACTTTAAACAAACGGAACTTGAGTTGAAGACAAAACATTTGAAAGTGATGATTGAAAATGTGGTGAATTGTCACCTGAATGGTCCAGAAATTGGGCAAGACAGACTGCCGGGGCTCCTCTCATTAGGATTCCCAAATGTGCTTGGACATGAACTTCAATTTGCATTATCAAAAGAAGATATTATGGTTTCAACCGGTAGTGCCTGTAACCAAAGTATCATTGAATTATCTCATGTCATTAAAGCAATCACAACCAAAACAGATGGTGTAATACGCTTAAGTATTGGATACGATTTGACATTTGAGGATATAAAACATATTGCTGAGACCATCGAAACCATCATTAATGGATAAAAAAAAGCACTTTGATGTGCTTTTTTTAGTTATGTATAGGCTTCATGAGTTCAATGCCAGCGTTTAAACCAGTATCTTCATAAATCAAAACCTGTTTTTTATAGAGTTTTAAATGGATGGTGCCAGATAAACCTTCTTTGATGTTCTCAATCATTAAACCGTTTCTAGGTGATTTTAGTGACTTGGTTTTGCTTTGTGTTGCATGTATTTCAAGTGTGATTTGACCTTTTTTTAAAGTATAGATGACTTCATTTGGTTTAACCATTTCTAACCGTATCTTTGAAAAATTATAAGTAGCGAATCGGTAAGTGTTGCCTTGATGGTTTAATACGCATATGAGACCTTTAAAATGAAAGCCTAAAAAAGGAATTTTAGCATAAGAAAACATGAATGAAGTGTCTTTGTGACTAAAGTGATTGGATTGAAGCCAAATATACCATCTAGGGAAAGATTTTCCCCAATCCTTTTCAATGTATAATTTCGCTTCATTAAAATCAATTAGTTGATCGTTAATGACTAAAGAACCTGTAATTCTTGATGACATAGAGACTAACCCATGATAACACTCCATGAAGTTTAAATATCCAAATGGCCCCATAATATTTGGAGATAACAAGGTTTTCTTAAGAGGGGTTATATGGTGGATTTTTATCGACCCTAATACGGATAAGTCTTTGGACACAACCGAAACGGATAAATTAGAAAGACTAAAAGTATTGTCTTCTATGTGTATTTCAAATGGGTCGTCTTGATACTTGAAAGACTCTATCGGATAAATCATATAGGTATGACTCAATGTTTGATTGTTAGAAACAAATACTTGAATGAAACTATGGCTTTCTTTAGCCAGTGAGATGCCAGGGATGAATGCGATTTCCGTTAATTGATCTTTTGAGACAAGCTTATAATACCAACCTTCGAAGTATTGGTTGGTTTTTTTTCTGCCTTGAAACAAATATGGATGTATCAATTTTTTAAAATACATAACAGGCCTCACCTTCATCTATGTGTCGTTACTTTATTATAACTTAAATTGTATAATTAAGTAAAAATAATTGGTGAATCCATTGGTTTAATGTTAAAATAAATTGAGGAGTGGTGTTATGAAAAAAGTAATCGTTATTGGCGCAGGTACGGCTGGATTAGCCTCTGGGATTCGTTTGTTAAAAGACGGTTTTGATGTAGAGATTTATGAAAAAAACGAAAAACCTGGTGGTAGAATGTATCGCATTGAAGAAAAGGGATTTCAGTTTGATGTAGGCCCAACGATTGTCATGTTACCAGAAGTTTACAATGAGGTTTTTGAATACTCTGGGGTAAATCCTAAGGACTACATTGACATGACTTTATTAAACCCATTTAACACCCTTTATTATCCCGATGGAACAAAGTTAGAAATTTCAAGCGAATTACCAGCTTTGATCAAACAATTAGAAGCATTCGGGCCTAAAGAAACCAAAGGCTACTTGAACTATCTGAAAGATGTTTATGAACGGTATCATCGCGCAAGTTCTAATTTTTTAGATCGATCCTATAGAAATGCATGGGGCTTTTTCAATCCAAAGTCGCTTTATCAAGCGTATAAACTGAAGACGCTTAATAGCGCATATACGTCCATCTCAAGGTTTGTTAAAGAAGAAAAACTCAGACAAGCACTGTCTTTTCAGACTTTATATATAGGTGTTTCCCCATATTCAGGCCCCTCAATATATACCATCATTCCGATGATTGAACTCTTATATGGGGTTTGGTATATCAAAGGTGGTATGTATCAAATGGCCAAAGCGATGGAAAAAAGATTCTTAGAAATGGGAGGCAAAATTCACTATGATGCTCCTGTTGAAGAAATCTTATTAGTGGGCAATAAAACAGCAGGTGTGTTGGTTAATGGGAAACCCATTTATTCAGATATATTGCTTTGTAATGCGGATTTCCCATATGCGATGAAAAACCTGATTAAGGACGAACAGAAAAAAGGTAAGTACAAAAATGACAAGATTGACAAAATGCAGTATTCAACGTCTTCGTTCATTTTGTACATTGGGTTAAATAAGAAATATAAAACCAATGTACATTCGATTAGATTCGCTTCAGACTTCAAAAGAAACATTGAAGAACTTGATAAAGGCATTCTGCCAATGGACCCCTCTTTTTACTTGTATAGCCCTTCTCAAATCGACCCCTCTGTCGCACCTGCCGGTAAAGAATTGATTTATGTGCTTGTACCGGTACCTAATATGAAATCAGGCGATCAAGCATGGAGCTTAGATGAAACAGAAGTCTATAAAGAAATGATTTTAAACAAAATTGAAAGAATTGAGGGATTTAACGACTTTAAAGACCATATCGAGGTCATTAAGACTTATACGCCAAAAACGTTCAATTACAAGTTTAATTTAGAATATGCAGCAACCTTTGGTTTAAAACCAATTCTAACTCAAAGTGTCTATTTTAGACCTCAAAACAAATTTAAAACGATCGATAATCTTTATTTTGCAGGAAGTTCGAATCATCCAGGTGCTGGCGTACCGATAGTACTTGCGAGTGCCAAACTTGCATGCAAAGAAATCATGAAGGATCATAAACCAAATGAATAAACTTCTATCCACTCTAAATAACCCGTTTTTAATGCTTTTGATGGTGGTTTTAGTCTTAGCAGGCATAATTGTCATTTCAAGACCATTAATCGATGATTTAAGATGTAAATACATCATTAAAAAACACTCGAAAACCTTTTATAAGGCGTTTTCTCAGTTAGAGAGTAAAACAAAAAAAAGGCCATTTATGCCGTTTACACATTTTGTAGAATGGCAGACGATTATGTGGATGAGGATCATGATATCAAGAAACTCATTCGATTGGAAACACAATTGAATAAGTATGTGACTTTTAAACAAACTTCCAATTTCATGTGGAGAAGCTTAAAAAGACACACAAAAACCTATTATGACAAGTTCGATTTTAAACCCTTTTTTGAAATGATTGAAGGACAAAAAATGGACTTGAATTTTAAAGGGTATGAAACCGTGGAAGATTTACTAGGGTATTGTTACCACGTGGCATCTACGGTAGGGTTGATGTTAACCCCAATACTTGCGTATGAGAAACAAGAATCACTTAAAGATTTTTCGATTTCATTGGGCTATGCCATGCAGATTACCAATATATTAAGAGATATCGGACAGGACGCTAAAAACGGAAGAATCTACTTACCGAAAAAGCTGATGAATGAAGCAAACTACACGTATTCTTCTCTAAGTAGTGGTATAATTAACGATGAATTTATATATTTGTTTGAGACACTTGCAAAGCTTGCAGAAACAAACTTTGATCATGCCCTAAAAGATACAATCCTATTTCCAAAAGACGCAAGAATACCATTATCATTAGCGATTTTACTGTATAAGGAAATCATAAATGTGGTAAGAGAAAACGGGTATGATGTCTTTAATAAAAGAGCAATCGTTAGTGAATTACGGAAAAAAGAAATTATTAACAACTATATTAAAACACTGTAATTATTGGGAGGTTTATTATGGACATGCTTGGACTTGTATTATCCTATTTACTGGTATTTATAATGATAGGAATATCCACCTTATTACAAAAAAAAGGGTTATTAAAAGATGAAGGAGCCAGAAAGTTCATTCATATTGGGGTTTCAAATTGGTGGATACTCGCTATGTTTACATTTGAGAATGTATGGGTTGCGATGATTGCGCCAATCACGTTTATTCTATTGAATTACTATTCTTATAAAACCAATTTAATCAAATCCATGGAACGCAGCGGGAATGGTAACTTAGGCACTGTTTATTTTCCAGTTGCTTTACTGGTTTTAGTGTTGGTTGGCTATGGCATCAAAAGTGACTTAGCAAGATTCGACATCCCATTGTTGGTGATTGCTGGTGGGGTCGGCATATTAGCCCTCGGCTATGGCGATGGACTTGCAGCAGTGATAGGCACAAAGTATGGCAAAAGAACGCTCATTCATTCTAAGTCTTTAGAAGGTAGCCTTACGATGTTTATTGCGACCTTTGTTGTGGTCTTATTGATGTCTTTACTACACTTAAACTTATGGGTTGCATTGCTTTCAGGGGTAGTCATTGGCGTGATTGCAACCACAATCGAGCTTTTCACACCTAAGGGGTTAGACAATCTATCTGTACCGCTTTTGACGAGTTTGTTCTATTATTTAATTTTCATACTATAGTATTTAAGAAAGGGTGAAATGCCTTGGTTGAAGCATTTTTAATTGGCATAATGATTAGTTTCATTGTGGCCTATCTCGCTTATTTGAAAAAATCACTAACGAAAGATGGGCTTTTGATGGCAACCTTCCTAGGTGCCATCATATACGCATTTGGGACGATTGTCGTATGGATAGGTCTTATCTTGTTTTTCGTTTCTTCAAGCCTTCTTACGAAACTGCATGAAAAAAAAGAAAAAGACCGTACCAGTGGTAGAAACTACATTCAAGTGATTGCCAATAGTTTAATTGCGTCTGTATTTTCTGTGGTGTTTTACCTCACTAAAAATGAAGTCTTTATGATTGCGGCTGTGATTTCTGTTTCGGCATCAAATGCAGATACCTGGGCAAGCGAAATAGGCATTTTATCAAAGGGAAAAACATATTCGATTATTAACTTTAAAGTCGTTGAAAAAGGTGTATCTGGTGCGGTTTCACGTTTAGGAACCATTGCTTCATTCCTAGGTGCATTTTTCATAGGTACTGTCTTTTACATAAGTTATGGTGCGATTAACGGTTTTGACTTGATGGTACTTTTATACAGTTTCATTGTCCTAACGGGCGGTTTTTTTGGGTGCTTGGTGGACTCTTATTTAGGCGCGCTCGTTCAGGCAAAGTATCGTGGCACTCAAACTGGCACCATTACTGAAAAACCTTATTTAGAAGGTGAGGCAGTAGTGCTATCGAGTGGTATTGCCTGGATCACCAACGATGCCGTTAATTTTATAAGTGGATTGTCTTCTACAGTGGTATCGATGCTTGTATGGATTCTTTAGAGGCGAAATTAAGAGCCTTTTTCACACATTTCATTTTCATTAATTTTCATTCAATTAAAGGTTGAAAGGACATCTAAAAATCCGTATACTAGATGTAGAGGTGATACTATGCATCAACCAATTTACGGTGGCTGGATTGAAGTCGTTTGTGGACCTATGTTCGCCGGAAAAACAGAAGAAATCATTAGACGTATTAGAAGATTGGAATATGCTAAAAAAAATGTATTGGTTTTTAAGCCAAGCATCGACAATAGATATTCAGACTCTGAGATTGTCTCTCATAATAAAACAAAGGCTAAGTCTATCAATGTATCGAAAGCTAAAGA
The DNA here is from genome assembly GCA_034006765.1 of Acholeplasma sp. GTDB lineage: Bacteria > Bacillota_I > Bacilli_A > Acholeplasmatales > UBA5453 > Paracholeplasma. Next base: position 74,913 of record JAVESF010000006.1, read on the forward strand.
AATATTAACTTACATTGATGAACATACGGATGCGGTTGTGATTGATGAAGCACAATTTATGGACAACGACATCGTTCAAGTAGCTGAGCAACTCGCAAACAGAAACATTAGAGTCATAGTTGGCGGATTAGACAGAGATTTTAGAGGTGAACCTTTCGGACCAATGCCACAACTTTTGGCACTGGCTGAGTTTGTCACTAAACTGACAGCCATTTGTGTTGTTTCAGGACAGCCTGCCACAAGAACACAGCGCTTGATTAATGGTAAGCCTGCGTCATATCATGATCCAATCGTATTAGTAGGTGCTGCTGAGTCTTATGAACCAAGAAGCAGAGAACATCACGAAGTCAGAGATTTACCGAAAAAACTATGAGTCACACTCATGAGTATTATATGTCTTTAGCTTTAAAAGAAGCGCAAAAAGCCTTTGACAGAAATGAAGTACCTGTGGGTGCTGTGATCATTTTAGGTGACAAAGTGATCGCAAAAGCTTATAATCAAAGGGTCTTAAAAGAACGAACTTTTGCACACGCAGAAATGCTTGCGATTGAAAAGGCTAATAAAAAACTTGAGTCTTGGCGTTTGGAAGATGCCAGTCTATACGTGACTTTAGAACCTTGCCCAATGTGTGCAGGCGCCATCATTCAATCACGCATTAAAAATTTATATTTTGGAGCTTATGACCCTAAAGGCGGCGTATGTGGGTCTGTCATAAATTTGTTTGATGTAAAATTTAATCACCAAGTTTCAACATTTGGTGGTATACTAGAAAAAGAGTCGTCGGATTTGCTTAAATCCTTCTTTAGAAAACTAAGAGAAAAATGAGTATCCCTATGAGGCACCATCATCCAATGCTATCGTGTGAACCTGGTCAGGTCTTGATCGAAGCAGCCATAAGCATTGGTAGGATGTGGGTGATGGTGCCTGATGGGGATACTTTTAGTTTAAATCTTAAAAGACAATTCCAATAAACACTTAACGTCATGGCTAAGCAATTAAAGATAAGAACAAGATAGGGTTTTGTTCTTTTTTTATGTAAACTTACGGTGAAAAATTCAAAAAAGCCCTTTCAAAATCACTTCTGTAGTGTTACAATGGGATTACTTGACTGTAAAGTAACCCTTTACACAAAAAAACGATGAAAAAGAGGCGAATTAAATGAAGTTTTTAAGAGTGTTCGTTTTGTTTTTACTCGCAGTAACGCTTTATGCGTGTACCGACGGTGTAAAAGCAACCCATGAACAAGTGTTTTCCACGTTGTCTTTAACTTATGCACAAGGCGAGGATAAAGATTCCGTTACTAAGGATATCGCATTGACGATATCAGATTTTAAGGGATTAGGTGTGACATTACAATGGGAGTCTAGTGATGACACACATGCCCAAATAAGTGATGATTCAATCGTGATTACAAGACCAAAAGATGCTAATATAGCTGTGACCATTACAGCAAAAGTAACCATCAATGATGTCACAGAGTCTCAAACATTTAGTTTTACAATCTTAAAAGAAGACAGTAACATAGTTGAGGTTACAGTGACTGTTCATGATGCAGAGGTCATTCAGACATACAAGATTAATAAAGGCTCCATTTTCACGATGGAGGACCCAGTTAAAGAAGGGTTTGTCTTTAAAGGGTTATATACCGATGAAGCATTCACGACTTTATACAATAACGAAGTCATCAATGAAGCGATTGACTTATATGTATGTTTCGAAGCAGTTAACCAAGAAGATGTAACGGCACCAGTTATTACTGGCACAAAAGAATTGTTTGTGTTAGTGGATGGACCTATCGATTTATTATCAGGTGTGTCTGCATTCGATGATGTAGATGGACAATTAGCTGTTTCAGTGGATGACTCTAAACTTGATTTATCTAAAGTTGGCATTTATGAAGTGATTTATAGAGCCACAGACGAAGCGGGAAATGAAGCCATCATAAAGGTAAATATTCATGTTGAATCAGCGACTTCAAGTGAAGCATTTATTGAAACGTTTGATTTAGCACCGTCAACAGGGTCTTCATATAAAGATGGCGATTTTGTTGGTGTTAATGGGTTTAAGTGGACATTTAAAGGCATGAGAAGTGATCAAATGCTTGATGGAGATGCTTTAACGTTTGGTGCTAGTAGCGCAAACTATCTAAAAGCTAACCTTCAGGGTGGATTAAGCGAATTGTCGATTGACTTTAAACACGCATTTTCAGGAAACGATATTAGAGTGTTAGAACTTTACATCAACAACCAGTTGGTTCATACCTTTGAAGTTGATGCAGAAGGTGGCACTTTAAAGGCTACTGATTTGAACATCGAAGGCGATTATGAATTTGAATTAAGAAATACTGGCGGAAATCGTGTGATCGTAGATAATATTTCGATCACGCCTAACGCCTTATCTGTTGAGGCCAAAGCCATCCAACTAGACATAAAGAATTTTAGTTTTCCAAGCATCATGATGGAAGAAACGACGCTATCATTTGAAAGAAGCGGCTTACAAGGTTCAACCATTACTTACGCATTTAGCGATCCAAATAACGCAAACAATGCATTAATGGATTTAAACAATGGTTTAGTGAAAATGCCAACAGACCGTCAAGTCACTGTTCTATTAACCGTTACGTTTAGTCTTTTGAATGAATCTAAATCCATTCAAATTGAAGTAACGCTTGGTGAAGGTGATCCAATTACGGTGAGTGAAGCATTAACTCAAAGTGGGGCTGTTAAGTTTACAGGAACCCTGATTGCTTTTTATGAAGAAAACCAACAAATCAGAGCATTCTTCCAAGACCAATCAAAAGCTATTGAAGTTTTACTATCAAGTGAATCGCAATCAAACCTTGAAATTGGATATACTTATACCATCAAAGGTTATGTAGACCATTTTGGTTACACAAAAGTTAACCAAGTGTCCTCTTTAACCAAAGGTATGTCAAAAGCAGTGATTTCTAAAGCCATTAATGTGGATAACTTATCAGATCATCTATCACAAATGGTTAACTTTAAAGGCGTGGTTCTAAAGGATTATACAGAAGGTGATTTATCTATCTTGATTAACGATGGTGTTATCTTAACCCAATCTCAAGTGACAAATAATCCATTTATTGGCCTTGCTGTTGGTGAATCTTTAAACATAACAGGTATTGTTGTTAAGACAGATGGGACATACAAAGTAATCGTACTAGATGAGACAAAAGTCGTTAAACATGGGTTTGATAAAGTCATGTTTGAATCTTACCTTTTAGAAGGGTTAGAACTTGCAGATTACATCGAAACCCAAATTGATTTGGATTTAAAACCAATAGACCCAATCTTCGGTCTTACAATCGAATGGGTATCTTCTAACCCAAGTGTGATGTCTAATCAAGGTGTTATCACAGAACCAGAAGAACCCGTATCATTGGTTTTAAACTATACCGTTAAACAAGGTACCGCAGTTGTTTATCAAAGCAAGATTGAAGTGACTGTTTCAACCGGTATTATTCTTTCTGCATACTACCAAGAGGCTCAAGGCTTGACAGGTTCGGATTTGGTATCTGCTTTAACGAGCATCATTTCGACCGGGTATAAAGGCATTTCTTATAAAGCAACCAACGCTGTTTTGGAAGTTGCAGATAAATATCCGAATGGAAATGGCTACTTAGGTATATATGATCACAAATCCATCACAAGCTATAACAAAGAACACGTGTGGCCTCAATCATCATTTAGTAAAGCGTCTCCTTACGTATCTGACATGCATCATTTAAGAATTTCAAATAGTCAAACCAATAGCACACGTAGCAATTACTATTTTAATGAACCACTAAGTTCAACCTCAAGCTGGGAAGTAGGATCTTCAAGATTCTATCCAGGCGAACTGGATAAAGGTGACATTGCGAGAATGCTGATGTATATGGCTGTTAGATATCGTAACGACGGGTTTAAATTGATTGTTGCACAATCAGGTAGAACTTCAGATGCCCCTGCAAGAACCATGGGGAATCTTGCTGTTTTATTGGATTGGCATTTGGAAGACCCCGTTGACAATTTTGAAATCAACCGTAACAATGTGATTTATGGCACTCAAAAGAATCGTAACCCATTTATCGATCATCCAGAACTATTCGAAGAAGTATTTGATGTGTTTATGGCTGAGGATAAGCAAAGAAGACAAGGAGCTTCAAAAAGAGTTGAAAAGATTACGTTAGAAGTTGACTTGACCGTTTCTTTCGACATCGTCGCTATGTTACCTCAAGTACAATTACAGAATAAAGAATGGTTATCATAAGCTTAATCTAAAGATAAAACAAATAGAATCTGTAAAAACCCCGATTAGATTGGGGTTTTTATTACCTATATCGATGATGTTTTTTTTATGATTATGGTATAATTAGATTTGGAGGATGTATACTATGAAATTACAATATGCAATATTTAAAACATTAAATAACCCTAAAGAAGTACAAACCACTCAAGATAAGGTCGTTGAAATCCATTCTATGAATGAAACTAAATACTTGGCAAAATTTGCTGGTAAAGGACAATTTGCCGTTTGGACCAGTGACTCTAAGTCTTACAAATTACTGATTGAAGATGGCTATTATGAAACCATGAAAGACTTATATGGTAAAAGAGTCAATTTGGTTTGGATCAACTTTTATGAAAAAGCTGATAAAATTCGGTTTGGGTTGATGTATAAAATGGTTTTTCCAATGATTGGACTAGCGATGGTACTGGCGATACTATTTTCAACCATCGAACCGCTACAAAAATACCAAAGCATGGCGCTGATTGGGATACTGGCAATTGTCTTAATTACCAATATGGCTCAAACATCCATTATGAGAAAGAAAATCGAAGTCGCAAGAACAGAATCCATAAAGGATATTAAAATGATTGTTGGCGCAGATGATTTCCAAAAACTCTTGGACAATCAACAAAAGTATTACGATACATACTTTAAATTTGAAGAAAAAGAAGAAGCAAATACTGAAGCATCGCCTTCAGACGAAAATAATAAATAAGCGAGGTATATTATGGAACATTTAGATCAACTAAGCATCAATTCATTACGTTTTTTAGGTGTCGATGCGATAAACAAAGCAAACTCAGGACACCCAGGGATTGTCTTAGGTGCTGCCCCTATGGCGCACGTACTTTACACGCGTTTCTTAAAAGCTTTTCCTAAAAAATCCAACTGGTTTAACAGAGACAGATTCATTCTGAGTGCAGGACATGGATCAATGTTGCTTTATGGATTAAACCACTTAGCAGGGTATCAATTATCAATTGAAGATTTAAAACATTTTAGACAAATTGGCAAAACACCAGGGCATCCAGAATATGGTCATACTGACGGGGTTGAAACCACATCAGGTCCTTTAGGGCAAGGTATTTCTAACGGTGTTGGTATGGCAATTGCCGAAACGCACTTAGCTGCAAAATTTAATAAAGAAGGCTTTGAGGTTGTCGACCATTATACGTATGTATTATGTGGAGATGGCGATTTACAAGAAGGGGTAGCGCTAGAAGCATTGTCTTTAGCTGGACACCTTGGATTGGGTAAGCTCATCGTTTTATTTGATTCCAACGATATTCAGTTAGATGGTAAAACAGATTTAGCCTTTTCAGACGATCATAAGAAAAAATTCGAATCTATGAACTGGCATTATCAAAAAGTATCAGATGGTAATGACATAGTTTCAATCAACAAAGCGATTAAAAAAGCTCAAAAAGCAACCGACAAACCAAGCGTGATTGAAGTCAAAACCGTGATTGGTTATGGGACTTCTTTAGCAGGGACATCTAACGTTCACGGTTCACCAATTGGTGAGGAAAAAGCCAATGAACTTAGAAAAACATTAAACTGGCCTTATCAACCATTTGAAGTGCCAAACGAAGTTTATGGGTTCTATAAAACAAAAGTATACAACAGAGGCTCACGTAGTTATAAAAAATGGTTAAATATGGTCACGAGCTATCAAGAAGCTTATCCACAAGAAGCTGAACAATTAAAAGCATTCATCCAAGAACAAGACGCTTGTTTACTTCAAGACCTACCAACCTTCGAAGTGGGTTCAATGGTAGCTACGAGAAGTGCATCAGGTAAAGTCTTAGATGATTTATCTAAAAAATATCCGAATCTTATTGGTGGGTCGGCAGATTTAACCGCCTCTACCAAAGCTAAGGGTGCTGAAGGGCATTATAGTAAAACCAATCGTGTTGGCAGAAACATCAACTTTGGAGTTAGAGAACATGCCATGGGGGCAATCACTAATGGGATCGTATTACATGGTGGATTAAAAGCCTTCTCTGGTGCATTCTTTGTGTTCTCAGATTACATGAAACCATCCATTCGTTTGGCTGCACTTATGCAAATTCCATCCATTTTCGTCTTTTCACATGACACGATTGCCGTTGGAGAAGATGGACCAACTCATGAACCGATTGAACAATTGGCAGGGTTGCGTGTCATTCCAGGGTTAAATGTCATTAGACCAGCGGATGCTAACGAGACAAAAGCAGCTTGGTTATGGGCCATTAAACAACATAAAACCCCATCAGCCATCATTCTAACCAGACAAAATGTACCGACACTGCCTTGCGTGCCTTTTGAGACATTCGAAAAAGGTGCATATGTGGTAGGTAAAGAAGAAAACAGATTAGATGGTATTTTACTAGCGGCTGGTAGTGAAGTATCTCTAGCACTTGAAGCACAAAAAGCATTAAAAGACTTAGGCAAAGATGTCAGAGTGGTATCTATGCCAAGTCATTACTTATTTGAAAAACAAGACAAGGCTTATCAGGAAACTGTTTTACCTAAAGGTGTTAAGACTTTAGCCATCGAAATGGGATCAAGCCAATCTTGGTACAAGTACACTCAAAACGTTTATGGCATTGACCGTTATGGTTTATCCGCGCCACTTGAAGTGGTCATTAAAGCGTTTGGCTTTACGAAAGAAAAAGTTGCAGAAGCGTTTGTAAATATATAAAAGGCGAGCAATCGCCTTTCTTTTACTTTGTAATTAGGTTGTAAATGGTCTTACTTATTGGTAGAATTAGAAATCGGGAAGTGATATGATGTATGATTTAATCGTAGTTGGCGGAGGCCATGCAGGCTTAGAAGCTGCACTCGCTGGGGCAAGAATGGGTGCTAAAACCCTTTTGGTGACTGGCGCATTAGACAGAGTAGGAGCGATGAGTTGTAACCCATCCATCGGAGGACCTGCTAAAGGTGTGGTTGTTAGAGAAATAGATGCACTGGGTGGTCAAATGGCTAGAAGTGCAGATAAAGGGCAAATTCAAATGAAAATGCTTAATTTGTCTAAAGGCCCTGCTGTTTGGGCTTTAAGAGCTCAAGTAGATAAATTAGAATATCCAAAAATCATGTTAGACGTGTTGAAAAATACGCCTAATTTATGCTTACTTGAAGCGTTGGTGGATGAACTGATCATTGAAGAGAAGACCGTTAAAGGTGTGACGCTTTTAGACGGAAATAAGGTTTTCGGTAAAATGGTCATCATCACAACTGGAACTTACTTAAAGAGTAAAATATTGATTGGGCATGTGGGCACTAGTAACGGGCCTGATGGTCAACCAACCACTGAGGGTATTAGTGGTCAATTAAGCCGTTTAGGGTTTGAAATTGTGAGACTAAAAACTGGGACACCACCACGTGTTTTGAAATCATCTATCAACTATGATTTAACAACCCCTCAGTATGCAGATGACAAGTTCCAAACATTTTCATTTGATCCAGAAATCACAGAAATGGGCCATCAAGAACCGTGTTATTTAACACACACAAACTTAAACACACACGGCATCATCAATTTAAACTTGAACGCTTCAGCTATGTATGGTGGTGTGGTAGAAGGAGTTGGGCCAAGATACTGTCCATCCATCGAAGATAAAGTTGTTCGATTCTCAGATAAAGAAAGACACCAAATCTTTTTAGAACCAGAATCGATGTCGCTCGATGAAATCTATGTTCAAGGGTTATCCTCGAGCATGCCAAAAGAAATTCAAGAAAAGATTGTACATTCCATCAAAGGCTTGGAAAACGCAGTGATTACAAAATATGCCTATGCAATCGAGTATGATGCGATTAATCCAACACAACTTTATCAATCGTTAGAAACCAGATTGGTTGAAAATTTATTTTGTGCAGGTCAAATTAATGGGACCTCAGGCTACGAAGAAGCGGCTGGGCAAGGCTTAATGGCTGGCATCAACGCGGTTTTAAAACTACGAGGACAAGACCCTTTTATTCTAAAACGCAACGAAGCTTATATTGGTGTATTAATCGATGATCTCATCACAAAAGGGACGAAAGAACCCTATAGATTGTTGACTTCAAGAGCCGAACATAGACTCTTATTAAGGCATGACAATGCAGATATGAGACTTCGTGAAAAAGGCTATCAATTAGGACTTTTGGACGAAGTGAGATATCAAAAATTTCTTAAGAAGAAACAAGACATAGAAACGCTAAAAGAAACACTAAAAAGTGTCTATGTGTTGCCTACTGATGATAATAATGCCAAGATTAGGGCGACGGGTTCTACAAAAATTACTGATAGAACCACACTTTATGACCTGTTAAAACGTCCTCAAATTAGATATAATATGATTAAAGCATTCCATCCCAACACATTCAGTGATGACGTATTGGAACAAGTCGAAATTCAAATTAAGTACGCTGGTTATATCGATAAAGCACAAAAAGAGGCGGATAAGATGATTAGAGTCGATGAAAAACCGATTCCTTCTGATATTAACTATGATTTAATTAAAAATTTAGCCATAGAAGCTAGAGACAAACTCAAACGCATCAGACCTGTGACACTCGGTCAAGCCTCGCGCATCAGTGGGGTTAACCCAAGTGACATATCGATACTGTTAGTGTATTTAGAGTCATTGAGGTAATATGAATATTTTTAAACCCCTTAACATCGAGCCAAACGATGTTCAAAAAGAAAAATTGAATCGTTACTACGAGTTCTTGAAAGAAAGAAACGCAGTGATGAACTTAACAGCCATTACGGATTTAGAAGGTGTTTATTACAAGCACTTCTTCGACTCGTTAAGCCTATTGAAGGGCATTGATTTAAATCAAATATCGACGATGCTCGATATAGGCTCTGGAGCTGGGTTTCCAGGGGTAGTCATTAAACTTTTTTACCCACATATCAAATTGACGATTGTGGATTCTTTAAATAAACGCATTGGGTTTTTAAAGGATTTGATCGCACATTTAGAGTTAAACGACATTGAACTGGTTTGTGATAGAGCTGAATCATTCGTGGTAAAAAGAAGAAATTACTATGACTTAGTGACTGCTCGAGCGGTTGCGCCTATCTACATACTGGATGAACTTGCATTACCCTATGTCAAAACCGGGGGCTATTTGGTTGCGATGAAAGCATCTAACTTAGAAGAAGAACTCCGTTTAGCGAAAAGAGGGATTGGGTTATTGGGTGGAAAAGTTGAAGAAATCATTTCTTTTGAACTTCCAAACGCCTATGGCGAACGCCACTTACTCAAAATAAAAAAGGTCAAAGAAAATAACCAATATCCGAGGGCCTACAAAGATATTAAGAAAAAACCATTATAGGAGGTCCTTATGGGCAAAGTCATTTCCGTAGCCAATCAAAAAGGCGGAGTAGGAAAAACAACAACGAGCGTCAATCTAGCAGCTTCACTCGCATACTATGGGAAGAAAGTATTGTTGATTGATTTTGATGCACAAGGATCCGCTACAACAAGTTTAGGCGTGAATCGCAGTAAACTAAAAGGGAATTTGTATGATGCTTTGATGGGTGAAAAAACCTTAAAAGACGTGTTGGTTCACATTCAGGTTTCAGATAAAAGCACTCTAGATTTAGTGCCAGCCACGATTGATTTGGCTGGTATAGATATGAAATTGTTAGAAAAAGACGACCACACATATGTTTTAGATACCTTGTTATCCAAAATGAAAACAGCGTATGACTACGTTTTAATCGATTGTGCACCGGCATTAGGCATTTCAACACTAAACGCCTTATACGCATCGGATTCTGTATTGATTCCAATCCAGTGTCAATTTCTAGCCATTGATGGGCTTACACAACTCTTAAACACCATTAGGGTAGTCCAAAAAAACTTAAAAATCAACAAACGAGAATTAACAATCGAAGGTGTTCTTCTTACGATGCTAGATAAGCGAACTAAAGCAGGATGGGCGATTGTAAATGAAGTTAAAGAGTATTTTCAAGAAGGGGTATTTAAGACGTTCATCACCAGTAATGTCGCGGCACAAGTGGCGCCAACATATGGCGTACCTATTTTGACATATGCACCAAAATCAAGTGCAGCGGTTTTATATAAATCTTTAGCAAAGGAGTTAATTGAGAACAATGAAAACAAATAGTAAAGTATTGGGCAGAGGCCTAAAAGATTTATTGTTAGAAAACACCATTGATGATGTATTAGAAGGTGAAAAAATCATCGAAATCCCAATCGGGCAAATCACCGCTAATCCGTATCAACCCAGAAGAGTGTTTGATCCTGAAAAAATCAATGATTTGGCACAATCAATTGCCGAACATGGTATTTTCCAACCAATCATTGTTAAGTCAGTAAAAGATGGCTACATGATTGTCTCCGGTGAAAGAAGATTTAGAGCTGCAAAACAAGTGGGATTAACGTCGGTGCCTTCAATCATTCGTTCTTATGATCCTGGTAAAGTAGCCGAAATCTCACTGGTTGAAAATCTACAAAGAGAAAACTTATCCCCAATTGAAGAAGCAGAAGCCTATGCTAACATCATGAGAACCATGGAAATGACGCAAAAATCTTTATCTGAAAAAATAGGGAAGTCAAGAAGTTATGTAACCAACATCTTGGGGTTGTTGAATCTTCCAGAAGAAGTTCAATTGATGTTATTGAACAACGAGTTGTCTATGGCTCATGCGAGGGTTTTATCTAAACTAGATGATGCATTGCGCATCAAACAATTAGCAAAAAAAATAGTCGAACAAGATTTGTCTGTGAGACAAATTGAACAGCTTGCACAAAAGGAATCAAAAACCAACAAACAAAAACGCGAGCCTAAAGCCAGAATGTATCTATCGTATGAACAAACCTTAAAAGAAAAACTCGGACTTAAAGCGGTTGTTACGGAGAAGAAACTTGTGATTAACTATACGTCCATTAAGGATTTGGAATCACTTGTTGACAAATTATCAAAATGACAACCTATAAAATCAATGATTTAGTCACAACTAAAAAACCTCATGTTTGTGGTTCAAATGTGTGGGAAGTCATACGTGTGGGCGCGGACATAAAAATAAGATGCACGGGTTGCGCGCGTGAGGTAATGATCCCGAAGTACGAGCTGGACAAGAAAATCAAGAAATGAAATTGGTAAAAGTAAAAAGAATAAAAAAAAGTGAGAATAGGTGTTGCAATTTTATACTATCTAGGTTAGAATAATAAAGCAACCGATTAAACGGGGGGGTAGCGAAGAGGCTAAACGCGGCAGACTGTAAATCTGCTCCCTAAGGGTTCGGCGGTTCGAAACCGTCCCCCCCCACCACTTTTTAACAACAGTTAAATTCGGGTTTAAAAAAGTTTAAGTAAACTCTTGACAACCCTATTTTATGATGTTAAAATATAACAGCACGAATTAAGGTGCATGTTAAAAAATAGGTCTTTGAAAACTGAATGATGATGAGGATATTTAGAACAACAAAGAAAAAACAATTCTGAATGAGAAGTCAGAAAACATTAAGAGCTAATTCTTACAATTCAAATAATTTTTTGGAGAGTTTGATCCTGGCTCAGGATGAACGATGGCGGCGTGCCTAATACATGCAAGTCGAACGCACTACTTCGGTAGTGAGTGGCGAAC
>JAVESF010000045.1:0-2799 GCA_034006765.1 Acholeplasma sp.
ACAAACCCAGATGATTACTACAATAACGGTGTAAACCGTGCTGTCTATGTGGGTAATTATCTTTATGCCTTATCTGGTTTAATGGTAACGAAACATGATATTTTGGCTGACTTTAACGAAGTCGATCAACTTTTATTTGATTAAATAAATAGATAGAACCTACCGATATTTGATTGAACTTGAATATCAAGGTTCTATTTTTGTTTTTAAGATTGACACTAGATTTCTTTGTGCTAAAATGTTTTTAATATCCATCATAATTAAGACATTAATAGCCTTACCATCATACCGATTTCAACCTTACCAACAGGAGGATTTTACATGGATTGGTTTAAAGAAGCTTGGACAGAAAATATCCATTTCGCCGTTAAGATTAAATCTGTTTTACACAGTGAAAAAACCAGTATTCAACAAATCGATTTATATGATTCTTTTGAGTTAGGCAGATTCTTAGCTCTAGATGGGTTAATGATTACCAATGAAAAAGACGAATTCATTTACCATGAAATGATTACCCACCCAGCTTTAAGTGTGAATCCATATATCAAACATGTATTGATCATTGGTGGTGGTGATGGTGGTACTTTAAGGGAATTAGTGAAATACCCTAAGATTGAAACCATCGAAGTTGTAGAGCTTGACTACCGTGTTGTTGAACTATCAAAAACATATTTACCAACGCTATCAAGCGGTTTTATAGACCCTAGAGTTAGCATGTTTTATCAAGATGGCGCGTCATTTGTCAAAGATACAGAACGGAAATACGATTTGATTATTGTAGATTCGACAGACCCAATCGGACCTGAAGCGGGTTTATTTACACAATCGTTTTATCACGATTGTTTTAGGGCGTTAACAGAATCAGGCATTCTAATCAATCAGCATGAAAGTCCTTATTTCGAAAAAGAATCAAAGGAAATGAAAGAAGCCCATGACCGCATCAGCAAAGTCTTTCCTTTTTCCAAAGTCTATCAAGCCTTTATTCCGACTTATCCTTCAGGACACTGGTTATTTGGATTCGCATCCAAAAAGTTTGACCCAGTGATTGAATTAAAATCATCCTATATTGAACGTTTGGGTTTTGAAACGAAGTATTACAACAAAGAAATACATGTTGCATCCTTTGCCTTACCAACGTATGTGAAAAAAAGATTAATGTCAAAATAATGTTTTTTCCTAGGGCTATCGCCAAGCGGTAAGGCATCTGGCTCTGACCCAGACATTCGGAAGTTCGAATCTTTCTAGCCCTGATAATTGATTATTTAAGCCTGTAAAGGCTTTTTTTTCGATTAAATTTACTAAAATTATGTTAAGATAACAGTGGTGATTATATGGAACTCAATGCGATATATCTTTATTTAGGTAAACATAAACGAGCAATTTTAAAAGACTTAAAGTCAAAAGACGCAAACTTTACTAAACAAAAAAATAGATATGTGTTTACGAACCAGTCTTTTTTAAATCTTGACAAGGTCGACATCATTTTTTACTTCATGGGGAACATTTGTTTTAGTATAGGCATTGAGTATCAAGCAGAATCCATAACGAGAAATCCATTATTTGAATTAACAAAGACACGCTTGATAGATGAACTGGGAAAACCCACTAGCAGTAATGCAAATCATCAAACAACGGATATATATATGTATTGGAATCAAGATTACACCACTGAGCTTAGAAACATTGAGAATAAGCAAAGCATTAGAATAAGCTTTAATACTAAAACCAAAGTTGGTAAATTAAGCCTATTAAACCGAGTAGTATTGACATTTTTATTGTCCATCAGTATTGGTTTTTTATGGGGAATCCTATTCTTTCTATTTATGGGTCTAGCATATGGTTATGACTGGCTACTGTTTCAACTGTCTATGGGTGGTGGTTTATTTTTCGGACTATCCTTTGTGGTTATATTTGCGATAGCAGCAAGATCGAACAAAAAAACGGTAGAAGCCAAGGTCTTCACTAAAAAGGTAGAAAAGTTGTTCGATACTTATGAAAAAAACCATCAAATCATGGCACCATATCAGAGATGTTTGGTGACATTTAGAAATAAATCTAAGGTAGCTTTCTATAAAACAACCATTTATTTTGAACCCCATAAATTCGTTTTTTCATATATTAGAAACAACCGCATCTATGATAGGACATTACCACACATCAGTATTGAATTTTACCTAGATGTTTATCAAAATCAAGAAATCATTATCTTTTTGACAGATCAAACGAGATTGTCCGTCAAAAAAAAGGATGGTCTTGAAACGCTAATCAATCGACTTAATCATATTCTAGGCTATCAAGAAGATACCTTTATGAGATTGCATGATACCATTAATCAAACGTTGGTCGATTATGACTTGTTGTCACTCATTGAAGGTGGACAACCGGTAGACTTCTTCAAGCTTGAAGCAAGTAACATTACCCGTATTTTGGTTAAGGACAAACCAAAAACAGCACTAGATGTTGAGAAAGTTTTGTTAGACTATTTTGGCCATATGCCAATCGCATCCTTCACTGAACTTTCTGAAATAATCTTTAGACAGTTCAATCACATCATGTTTGAGTAAAAAATAACCCAGCGTGCTGGGTTATTGTCATTATAGGTCTGTAATTCTTAAGATAACACACTTTAAGTATAATGATTCATCGCCACCTAATAAGGCTGGGTGGTCTTTCGATTGGATTCTAAGTTCAACCATCTGTGCGACTTTTTTCGCATCCTTAGCAGCCTCTCCAAGCATTTTTAGGAATAACTCAATGGTCATATAGTGGCTACAGCTACACGTATATAAATAACCACCA
>JAVESF010000046.1:0-2796 GCA_034006765.1 Acholeplasma sp.
GTTTGAACGTACAAAATTGCTTTTGCTTGCCAATTCCATAGCTTCAGCCAAGCTGGTTGGCAAAATCTCTCCTGTCTGATTTTGATAGGCATCTCCAAGCGATTCTTCGCTTACCTTGAGGTTTTCTTTCACTCCTTCCAAAGCAGCGGTGATCAACAACGTGATGGCCAAATAAGGATTGCAGGAAGGGTCTGGGGATCGGACCTCTATACGGCGGTACTCTCCACTGGTTTGAGGAATGCGGATAAGCAGTGAACGGTTTGCCTTGCCCCAACCAACTGATCGAGGGGCTTCAAACGCACCCAGCCTCTCATAGGAATTCACCATAGGATTGAGAAATAGCGTAATTTCACGGATTCTTCTCAAGATTCCTGCAGTCATTGCCTCTTCCAAGCGCTGATCTTGCACGCCTTCACGAGAAAGGGAAAGATTGATATGGAGCCCGCTGCCACTCTTTTGTGCAATTGGCTTGGGTAAGAAGGAAGCGAACAGCCCGCTTCTGTCGGCAATGGTTTTCACCACAGATTTAAAGGTGATGAAATTATCTGCCGCTTCCAAGGCTGAGCTATATTTGAAGTCAATCTCATTCTGTCCTGGGCCGGATTCATGGTGGGATCTTTCCGTATAGAATCCCATCTGTTGCAAGGTCAAACAGATATCACGGCGTACGTTCTCTCCTTTATCCAAAGGAGCAACATCAAGATAGCCCCCTTGGTCGAGTGGGGTGGTGGTCGGATAGCCGTCCTCGCCCATCTTGAAGAGGTAGAATTCACATTCAGGACCTACCCCGAACTTGTAACCATCCAAGGCTGCTTCACGTACTTTTGCCTGCAACAAGGACCTTCCATCTCCTTCGAAAGGAGTTCCGTCCGGTCTTTTGATGGAACAGAAAAATCGTACGACACGACCTTGTGCCGGTCTCCAGGGGAGAATCGCGAGGGTGGAAGGATCAGGAAAAAGCAACAAATCGCTTTCATCTATCTGCAGAAAACCTTTGACCGCCGATGCATCAAAGGAAATTCCCGTAGCGAAAGCCCTTGGCAACTCATCTTCCGAGATGGAAATGTTCTTCATTTGACCGAAAATATCGCAGAAGGCCAGACGGATGAATCGTACATCCTGTTCCTTAATGAATTGCATCACCTCATCCTGAGTATTGGTCATCACGATCCTCCCTGAATTAAACATTGGTATACAACATCTTATACGGCGTACTGGAATTCGGCCTCAGTACATAGAAATGGCTTGCAAGCAAAGCTTCTTTATCCAAGTCAAAGATTGCGCAATAAGACTCAAGATGCGCTGAGATTTCCTGCATATCCTCTTGTGTCGCATCACTGGATGAAACCTGTTGTGGTAAATCTGATGGAAGTGTATCACAACGAAGATATATCTTTCCACCATGCATCCCTGTTCCGCAGAAATATCCTACAGGAGCTTTGCCTTCCTGATGGAGGCCTAAGACGATGATGGTCCCCCCGGCAAGGTACTCCCCCAGAAAGCTTCCAGCCCGGTCCCCGATGATGATGAGGGGCTGTTTTTCCTCATACGCTTTCATGTGGATGCCTGAGCGATAGCCTGCGCTGTCTCGGATGAAGATCTTTCCTCCTCGCATGGAATACCCGGCGGCATCGCCACAGGATCCATGAATGATGATCATACCGTCATTCATCGTATCACCGGTGGCATCCTGGGCATTGCCGTTCACTGTGATGGTGCATCCATCCAAATAGGCACCCATGGCATTGCCTGAAGTGCCGTTGATGGTGATGTTCTTGTTTGATAAGGCGCAGCCGATGTAGCGTTGACCGTTTACGTCGTTGAGTACTAACGTATCATCAGTACATGCTCTGATTTCTCTGTTCAATTCGTCAAAGGGTTTCAAGCCCACGTCTATGGTTGTCATTGTGCATCTCCAAGTTTGTGTGCCCTTTCTTTTTTGGCGAAAGCCATCAAGAGAGGCTCTTCACTGATGAGGTCGAAGTCTATGGTGGCAAGGTCGGTCTTGTTTCTAACCAGTGAGGTGTAGATTCCTGCACGATTTATGGTATCGCCAATAAGAATGTATCCAACCAGTTTGCCGTCCTGTACGAAGAGTCGCTTATAACCGGATTCTGTCGTAAAAAGTTTATCACTCCCTTGGTAAATCCCTGCTGTTATGACATGGAGGCCGAAGAATCCTATGGCATTCATTGCCATGGCTTTGTCGAAAAATGCGTCTTCTCCTGCCATGTTCCTGCCTGCAGTCTCTCCCTGCATATAGGCATTGGGAAGGATGGCAAGCACTTTGCGCTCGTTTGTGATGCAATCGATCGACTCACAGCAATCGCCGGCTGCATATACATCAGCAAGGGATGTCTGACACGTTTCATCGATGAGGATTGCCCTGTTGACTTCACCTCCTGCTTCCTTTACCAAAGAGACATTTGGTCGTACCCCAACTGCAAGCACCAAGACATCAAATCCTACAACCCTACCACTTGTAAGCAGTGCATCACTGTTGACGAATTCCTTGACGCTGTCACCGAGAATACAGGTGATGCCTTCACTGATAAGCTTTTTTTCCACCAGAGAGGAGCCTGCTTCATCGAGGATGCTCACAAGTACCCGGCTGGCAAGATCGACAACCGTAATCGTTTTGACCCTGTCTCGGATGCCTTCTGCACATTTGAGGCCGATAAGGCCTGCGCCTATAATGAGGACCCTGCTCTCCTTAGTGAGAACTTTTTCCAGGTTTTTTGCATCATCGAGGGTCATGAACGTAAAGCGGTTCTTCACCGATTCAAGGTTCTTCAT
>JAVESF010000047.1:0-2515 GCA_034006765.1 Acholeplasma sp.
GGGAGACCCACGGACTTGCAACTTCCGGCAGGGATCTATGAAAAATCATCCGAAGCAGGTAAAGAGTCGCCCCCTACCTGCCCCTGCCTGCTACTTTATCAGGCGGTTGGCCGGCATTTTCCCTTCTCATTACGAAGATTGGGGACCCGATCTTCGTAATGAGATTATAATGTATGTTTTTATTTAAGGAAAGAAAGATGCTGCAAAGGCCGGTTACAGCTGCTGTCAATAACTTATGAAAATGTCCCTTTTTAGGGTGCAAATTAACTTATGAAAATGTCCCATTAGTAATCTGTGGAAATTTTTATCTTCCTCGGTTGACATGGAGCCTCCTATGCTGTGTCTTTAAGCGGTAGGGCGGTACTGGTACCGCCCTACCAGAAGCCTACCACAGCATAGCTCCATGTAAACCGCGATAAAATTTTCTGCTAAACTGCTTTTTTGTCAAAGAAAAGTTCATACAAGAATTTCAATGACAGTTCATAAGGCTCACTATGCCAGATTTCTTTCCATTTATCTGAGCTATGTACAAGATGAGGCTGCACTGCTTTTTTCACCTTGGGTCGGACGATTAAGTTCGCATCTTTGCGCTCTGGCTTCAAATATTGGACAGCTTCATATACCTGGTCCTTGTAACATACCTTCATTCCAACTCTTGGCCCAAGCAAGACTTCAATTTCTTTTCTGGCGGGGACAAGTGGATAGCCTTGCGTATCTATCTTGAACAACCTGCCTTTGAAGGAGAAGCAGCTTGAAGCATCTGTTTTTCGTTTCTTTTTAATACAGAGAATGGTGTCTATATCAATGTTTGACCTGAGAGGGACGAAGATGGATTCTCCTTCCGATTCCACTGCAAATTTCCGATTATGTCTTACAAGATACTCCTCGCTAAGAAAACGGTTCGCTCCTTCAATTGTCTTGATACCCCTTCTTGCAAATTCAACCGGCAGCCTGCTTTGCAATGTATCCCAAAGACGTTCTATTCGTCCTTTTGCCCAAGATGTTCTTGCAAAGATGATATCCGTACCCATATCGTGCATGGCTCGCCCAAATTGGGTTAGATTCACGATCTTATCCGCTATGATTTCTTCGACCGTTAATCTGTCCGCCTTGGGTGAACGGAATATTGTATGCCGATCCGAATAAATTGACTGAGGTACCCCATAGCTCAAAATGCATTGGCGCATGGTTTCAAAATATCCGTTTAAGCACTCATTTTCACAAATGTAAAGCCCGACTACATTGCTCGTAGCATCATCGATGGCACCATGTATCGCTAGCATCCTGCCATCTCGGAACCAGTCATAAGGCGTAGCATCAATTTGAATCAACTCGCCTGGGCAGTCGCGGCGCTTACGACGGCTCCGTCGACGTTTCGATTTTTTTGATTTGGGACTTTTATTTCCTGCAGATTTCAGTATACTTGAAAGTGCGGTATATGATATGTGAATATCATGGTCCTCAGCGAGGACTTCTTTGAAGTGAAGGAAATTGATGCTTTCATGCTCGGGCTGAGAATGAATATTGAGTATCTTTTCCTTCAACTCGCTGGGAATGGCATGGGAGGGCTTTCGGTTTGTATTTTTGTGGATCAAGAACGTCTCGCCTTGCATAATCAGTCCTTTCTTTAAGCGTGAAATCTGACGTTCTGAAAGGGAAAGCAGCTCCGATGCTCTCTTTCGATCGATGTTGCCATCTATATAGGCATCCATCACTTTTAGTTGTTTTAATTGGGTTCGAGTCAATGTAATTCTTCCTTCTTTCATGCTTTGCATTTTATTTCAAAAAGGGACATTATCTCAAGTGAATTACATAGTGACATTATCACAAGTTAACCACAGCATCTTATATAGAATGCTTGTATATTTCTTCTGTTTACGATAACCTAAAATATATCAGATGGAGCTTATGTATAATAAATCATCATGGGGAAGGTAATTTATGCAAACGTACAATCTAACACCCGAGGAGAAAAGTGCGAGCGTGCCATGGGATCTGGCGCTGGATAGAGCCTCTTGGATCTGGAGGCAAGAGGACCAGAGTTTGCCGCATCAGTATATCTGTTTCAGAAAGACTTTTTCTCTGGAGAAAGTACCTGGTAAGGCAATCCTGGCTATTGCGGCCGATTCCGATTTTATTCTTTATATCAATGGTGCCGAGGCCGGGCGAGGACAGTTCAGCGATTATCCGGAGAGAAAGACCTATACTGAGTTGCAAGTGCGTAAGTTTCTTAAAAAGGGGGTTAACCTGATAAGTGTTTTAGCTTACTATCGCGGTTGCGACTCTCATGAATACCGCTCCGGCCGTCCAGGACTCTTGCTGGCTCTGGCCGGTGAGGCCGGGACGATTTTAGTTAGCGATACCTCCTGGAAAGTCTTGCAGCATCCTGCCTTCAGGCACGGAGAGATGCCCAAAGTAACGTCACAGATGGGCTTTACCGCCTGCTTTGATGCCCGGTTGGATATTCCCTGGACTAAAAACTCTTTTGATGATAAAGAATGGCCGCAGGCCATAG
>JAVESF010000021.1:0-16611 GCA_034006765.1 Acholeplasma sp.
AACGGAAGAATTAATTAAACCGTTGCTTGAAGAGGGGTCAGGACTTAAATGTGGTGAAGATTTTTACCTCGGCTTTTCACCGGAAAGAGTTGATCCGGGTAATCTGATTTACAAAACAAAAAATACACCTAAAGTTGTTGGCGCGATAGGTGGTGATGCTCTGGAAGTGATTGCAGCTATGTATCGGGCAGTTCTTCAGAGTGATGTGCATACTGTATCCAGCCCGACTATTGCCGAGATGGAGAAAATTCTTGAGAATACATACAGGAATATAAATATTGGTCTTATAAATGAGTTGGCTATACTTTGCCATAAGATGAATATCAATTTATGGGAAGTAATTGATGCAGCCAAAACAAAACCATATGGTTTTCAGGCATTCTATCCAGGTCCGGGTCTTGGAGGGCATTGCATACCGCTGGACCCTTATTATCTTTCCTGGAAGGCTCGTGAATATGGGTTTCACACCTCTATGATTGAATCTTCCATGATGATTAATGACAGGATGCCGGAGTATTGTGTTGACAGGGCAAGCGATATCTTAAACAGGGATAAAAAATCGTTGAATGGATCAAAAGTCTTGGTACTGGGTGTTGCTTACAAACAGGATATTGACGATTTCAGAGAAAGTCCGGCATTGGAGGTAATAGAAATTTTGGAAAGCAAAGGTGCCAATGTTGATTTCTTTGATTCTTACATATCAGAGTACAGATATAAGGATAAAATTAAGAAAGGTTTGGTTAAATTGACTTCTGAAATATTAAAAGAAGCAGACTTGGTATTAGTTACAACTTGCCATACTAATATAGATTATAATTTTGTACAGCAACATGCACATATAATTTTTGATACAAAGAATGCGCTGAAGAAAGTTGCTAATAGAAATAATATTGAATTGTTATAAATGATGGAAACGAAAAAGAAAATATGTGTAATTGGTGGAGGTCAATGGGGTAAAAATCATATTAAAACGCTATATGAAATGGGCTATCTGTCTGGAATTGTTGATACTAGTTCTGCAAGGTTGAGTACATTGTTAGAGTTATATCCTGTTAGCGGTTATACTTCTTTAGACAGTGCTCTTGAATATGGTTTTGATGGCTATACCATAGCAACTCCAGCTACACTTCATTTTGAGATTGCAAAAAAAATATTGAAAACAGGTAATCCGGTAATGGTTGAAAAACCGATGACTCTTTCTTCTACTGAAGCATTAGAGCTGGTAAAAATTGCTGATGAAAACAAAACCCAATTGATGGTTGGACATCTATTACTTTTCCATCCTGCTATTCGTAAGATTAAGGAGCTTATTGATTCTGGGAAGATTGGTAAGCTTTATTATATTTATTCCAATCGCTTAAATTTCGGAACTGTTCGAACAGAAGAAAATGTGTTTTGGTCTTTAGCTTCTCATGATGTTTCTATTTTAGATTATTTTGTTGGAAAACCTGCACTCTCAATAAAAGCAAAAGGACAAAAATTCCTCCAAAAGAATATTTATGACTCTACTTATGCATTTTTGTCATACCCGGATAATATAAAAGGTCATATATTCGCATCCTGGTTACATCCTTTTAAAGAACACAGATTGGTTGTTATAGGAAGTAGAGGTATGTTAGTCTTTGAAGATTCAAGTATAGAAAAAAATGTTATTTTCTATAATAAGAGAATTGATTTTGATAATTGTGTTCCCGTAAAAATTGAGGAACCTGAAGAGGTAATTGAGTATGAGCATAAGATGCCTTTAGCAGAAGAGTTATTCTATTTTGTTAAACATTTGGATTCAAGAATTACAATAGCAGACGGTAAATCAGGCTATGAAGTAGTGAAAACATTAGAAATGGTACAAAAATTAATAGATAAAAATTAATTATTATGGAAATAAATGAATTCATAAAGCATTTTGCAGATCAGTTTGATGATACCGATCCTAACGAAATAACTGCACAAACAATATTTCACGATTTGGAAGAATGGTCTTCACTAATTGCCCTTTCCATTATTAATATGACAGAAAAAAAGTGTAGTGTCAGCCTTTCTTTTGATGATGTTAAAAGTTCTGTTACTGTACAGGATGTTTTTGATTTAATTAAAAGTAAACAATAATGCAGAACCCATATCAACTAACAGATAAAGATGTTTTTATTACTGGATCTGCGTCCGGAATAGGTCGTGCAACAGCAATTCTTTGTGCAGGTCTTGGAGCTAAGGTTTTCATAACAGATATAAATGAAATATCTTTAAAAGAAACCTACAAAATGTTAGAAGGTGAAGGTCATAAATACTTTATTACCAATCTAACAAATGAGGAAGAACTAATCAGCCTCATAGACGAACTTCCTAAACTTGATGGTTTCGTAAGTAATGCTGGTATCATAAAGACAATTTTAACACAGTTTGGTGATAAAGAGGATATAGAAATGGTGATGAATATAAATACAATTGCTCCTATTCATCTGACTCAGCTACTTCTTCAGAGCAAAAAGATAAAGAAAGAAGCATCAATTGTATATACATCATCGATGGCAGGAGTCTATAATGGAGCGATTGGTAATGGTCTTTATGGAGCTTCTAAAGCAGCTATAAATGGTTTTGTGAAGTCCTTGGCACTTGAGTTGGCTCCTCGCGGTATACGTGTTAATACTGTTAATCCAGGTATAACAGAAACAAACATTTACAAAAACACTTCTATAACAACAGAGCAGTTGGATATTGAAAAGACGAATTATCCTCTAGGACGTTTTGGAAAACCTGAAGACATAGCTATGGGTATATGTTACTTGTTGTCCGATGCTACTAAATGGATGACGGGGAACAATCTGTTGATAGATGGAGGTTTCACATTAGTATAATTTTTGTAAGAATGGAATCTTATAAAGAGTCACTTATTGCTGGCCTGGAAGGATTACTGCTTGACCCTAAGTGTTATTTATTGGGCGAAGATATTGAAGACCCTTATGGTGGTGCATATACAATAACCAAAGGTATGTCTACCAAATTTCCTGGTAAGCTTATCAACACTCCCATGTCTGAACAAGGATTTACCGGGCTTGGTGTGGGGATGGCATTAGCTGGATATAAACCGATAATTGAGATTATGTTTGGTGATTTTTCTACCTTGATTATGGATCAGATACTGAACCATGCATCAAAATTTGTAGAAGGTTTTGAAAAGCCATTGAATTTAGTAGTTCGAGTTCCAATGGGAGGTTACCGAGGATATGGAGCAACGCATAGTCAGAGTCTAGAGAAGCTTTTTGTAGGATTACCAAATATTGCAGTGGTTACTCCTTCTGTCCTTCATGCACCAGGTGATTTGCTAGTGAAATCTATGAATCTGGGTGTGCCAGTAATCTTTGTAGAAAATAAGCTTGACTATACACGCAAAATGTTTATGGAAGAAAAGATTTCAGGAAATTTTAGGATTAATTATCATGGAGGGGATTTCCCTATAGCTGAAGTGTCTTTTCCTGAAGAGAAATCAGAAATAACCATTTTAAGTTACGGTGGACTTATTAACCCGCTATTGAACATGATGTATGACCTCTATATGGAAGAAGAGATAGCTACAAGACTTCTTGATGTGTCTAGCTTGTCGCCTATGGATTTTGACCTGATAGCAAAGCTGACCACAAACAGCAAGAAGGTTTTAACTGTTGAAGAAGGTCATATACCATTTGGCATAGGTGACGGATTAATTTCTAACCTTGTGCAACGTGGTCATAATTGTTTATTCAAGAGTATTGGAGCCAAGTTGCATATTATAGGGACATCTAAAGAAGCAGAGGCTATGGTTTTACCTCAGATGGACGAGATAAAAGAATTTATTCTTAACTGGTAAAGTTATGGACAAGAAGAAAATGCTTTATAAGATGTTGCTTATCCGTAAAATGGAGCAGAAGATTGAAACACTTTTCTCTCAAGGCCTTTTAAGAGGTACAACACATTGCTGTATAGGGCAGGAGGGTGTGCCTGCTGTGTTAAGTGATTTGATTGATATTGAAAAAGATTATCTGTGCGGTGGTCATCGAGCCCATGGATTATCCATAGCAATGACGAGTAAACCAGAGATACTTCTTGGTGAAATTATGGGTAAGAATTTTGGTATGGCAAAAGGACTTGGAGGAAGCCAACATGTATATTACAAGAATTATTTTACAAATGGTATTACTGGTGGAATGGTTCCTGTAACAGCAGGATTAGGTTTTACTCTCAAAAAAGAGGCTACTGACGCTATTGCTGTAGTGGTTTTTGGTGATGGAGCTATGAATGAAGGCTACGTGATGGAGGCTTTTAACCTTATCAAGGTGATGGATCTTCCTGTGCTTCTCATATTGGAAAATAATGGATATGCTATGAGCACTCCAGTAGAAGTTGTACATTCTTATACAACCTTTAAAGAAAGAGTGATAGGATTTGGTTTACCTTATATGCATATATCAGCAGCAAACTTCGATAATCTTTATGAGACATTGAAAACTGGTGTTGAAAGGGTAAGGCTAACCCGTGGGCCTCAGTTTGTGGAAGTGCTGACACACCGTTTTTGTGGTCACTCCAAGAGTGATAAAAGAGCTTATATTCCAAAAGAAAGAGATACATACTGGTTTGAACACGATGTCATTAAAAGTGCTTCTCAAGGTCTTACTCAGTCGGAAATAGATGAAATAACAACCAAAGTAGAAAATAAAGTTGAAGAGTGCTATCAATATTGTATAAATCATTAAAAATGAAATATATGGCAGAATATAAAGATTTAATTATTCCAACAATCAATGTTAATGATGATAGTGTGACTATCGGCAATATTCAAAAGAAGAATTTGGAATATATTGAAGAAGGAGAGATGCTTTATTCTGTCGAGACTTCTAAAGCCGCAGAAGACTATCATGTGGATTTCTCCGGATACGTTGTTCTTTATGTAGAAGATATGGACGAAGTAAAGATTGGTGAAAGTGCAGGAATGATTTTTAAGAGATTGGACGAAGCAAGAGCAAAATTAGCAGAAGTTGAAGCAGCAAAAGCAAAAGAGAAGAAGCTTACTGTAGTGAATGCGTCAAAGAAAGCACTAGCATACTCAGAACAGATAGGCTTTGATATTACTCTTATCCAAAAGGACGGAATAATCAAAACAGAAGATATTGATAATTATATAGCTACGCATAAATAAATACTTATGAATATTAGCACAGTAAAAGGAGTAAGGATGGAAGCTATTGCAGCTTGCGTTCCCACCAATAGAGTAGATAATTACAAATTTGCTGAGGCACATTTTCCAGATGATTTTACAGCTACTATAAAAGCTTTAGGAGTATTGGAACGTCATGTAGCTGTTAAAGAAGAAACAACAGCCTTGACAATGAGTATTGAAGCTGCAAAAAGGATCTTTGATGAGGGACTTATTAAGAAAGAAGATATTGGGGCTATCATCATGGTAACATTGACACCTGATTACTTAATGCCTAACAATGCAACTTACGCTCAGTATCTTCTTGATTTGCCAAAAAATATTGCTGCTTTTGATATTAATCATGCCTGCCCGGGTTATGTTTTTGGCCTTTGGAATGCTGCATTAATATGTCAGAATATCCGGAAAAAAGTACTTCTTTTGGACGGCGATATTAACAGTAAGTATGTATCACCCTTTGATAAAAACACAGCGTTGCTTTTTGGTGATGCAGGCACAGCTACGGTATTGACACCGGATGAAAACAGTAAAGATTGGCATTTTACTTTTACTTCAGATGGTTCAAACAGGGATGCAATACTGATGCGTCTTGGTTTTAAATACCCTTTTAAAACAAATCATTTAGAATACGAGACTTACGAAGATGGAAGTAAGAGGAGATTCATAGATATGCAAATGGATGGTAAAGGTGTGTTTGATTATGTTGTTGATGTAGTTCCCGAGTATGCACTAGAGTTTATGGATGAGTTGGAAACAGTTGCTGAGGAATATGAAAAACTTGTTCTTCATCAGGCCAATGCTTTTATGCTTAGAAAATTAGCAAAAGCGATAGGGTTCGATCACAAGACTCAGATGCCAATATGTATGAACAAATACGGGAACACGAGTTCAGTGTCTATTCCCCTTACAATTTGCTCTGAGCTTCAAGATGGTGTAGATCATATTTTAGGTATAGGTATGGGAGCTGGGCTTTCAACAGGTATAATGGATATCAGTTTAGGTGGAGTTAAAAACTACGGTGTGATTGAAAAGGGATTGTAATATGTTGTATTTTTTTGGACGTACGAAATTAATATATGATTGATAAAGAAGGGAATGTATAATTTACAAGTCTTAGTTGGGATATTCTTAGAAAAAAAGATATAAACACACTAGTGTCTACTAAAAATTTAAACTAAGTTGAAAGCCGAAGTTTTCACATATTTCAGGTCCATCGTCGACCGGTTTTTCGAACAGTTCTCTAACTGGTGTTTTATCGATAAGAGAACCTCGCAAAACGCGAAGTACATCGAACAAACTACGATTGAGATGGTAGTCATGTTCGGCGATAGCAACAAGGCAGTAAGCGCAGATAGCACAGTAGATCTGTATCCTGACAGCATTTTCAGAGTTGCCCCAAAAGGCTTTGATATACAGATGTTGCTTGATCCATTTGAAAAACAGCTCAACTTGCCAGCGCTTTCTATAGAGCATAGCAACGTCTTTTGCGCTGATATAAAGCGCGTTGGTAATGTATGTAAACGTGCGTTTGAGCTCCTTGGCGTAATACACGATTCTGCGAAGTTTTCCGGGGTATTTTTTCTTCGATTGATAGCCGCTAAGTTCAATAATCTGGTCACTGATGACACCATCATCATCTTCAATAAGCGCCTCTCCATCAAAGATTTCATACTGAAGCCTACCTCTCTGACGGATAATGAAGTAAGAGTTAATGATGTTGATTCTGTACAATCTGGCAAGGTCGAAATAACCTCTGTCAAAGATATAGTAAGCATTGGACTCATAAGGGATTTGATCCATCGCCTGAGTATCATGCACGTTAGCGTTGGTGATATGAATGTAAGTCAGAATTTGAGTAACCATATCCAAGAGCGTATGTGCTTTGATTCCGCTTTTTGTACTGCGGAACTTTGCCCACCAGAAAAGGTTAAGACAGAGATCAATGGTCGTAGAATCAAAAGCATAAAATTTCCCGTTGAGTTCAAAAGGTGTATTAATTCGTTTATTTTGTGCTATTTCAATAAGTTTCTCAGCAAATTCTTCAAATATGTGGTAATCTCTGTTCGCATTGGCCTTAGCAAGGTTCGCCAGTTTGATTTCTTCTTTACCAAAACCAAGATGATAAGCCTTTCTAGTGTGAGCCGCCACTACACTGACAAGTTCTCTAAGGCTGTCGCAACCATACAACTGGCCAAACAGCATGACAAGCAATTGATTCCAACAGCTAAAGTGTTTAACGTACTTGTCTCCATCATGGTTTTTGACGATCCAATCAAAAGTTTCCTTGGGAAGCAGTTTGAAGAGTTGTGTAAATACATAAGTTCCGGTGTTCATATTGTTTTGAGTCTTAAGCTCAAACAATATATGAAATCAAATGTAGATGTTAAATTATTAGCTATATCTTATTAATTATTAAATAATTATAATGATTTAACAAAAAGTTTAGTAGACACTAATGATATAAACAATTTAATTTATATAATAACATGTTTAAACTGAGTGAAATTCTGCAGAAAATTAATCAAAAAGGAAAATATATTATTACAAATGAAAAATCATTTAAATATTTGGCTCTTTCAGTTTCAGTTCTAGATGATCCTTATTGTATGTTTATAGATAATAAGAGATATATCTCAAATATAACAGAATATGTTTCAATGGTTATAACAACAAGTGAAGTGGCGGATTTATTGCAGAACTCATCATCTTATGGTATTTGTATTGTAGATAATCCAAGGGTTCTTTTTTTTACTATACACAACTTTCTTTGTAATCATCCGAATTATTGTCGTAATAGGTATGATTCTATAATTGGTAATAATTGTGTTATCAGTGAACGTGCTGTTATAGCACCGAAAAATGTTACTATAGGAAATAATGTAACAATAGAAGACTTTTCGATAATTAAGGAAAATACCATCATTGGTGATAATACCATTATTGGAGCGGGTTCAATAATTGGAGGAACAGGGTTTGAGTTTAAAAGAGTCAATAATACCATTTTATCTGTCAAACACATTGGAGGAGTCATTATTGGCGAGAATGTTGAAATCCAGTATAATACATGTGTAGATAAAGCAATTTATCCCTGGGCTGACACCTTTATTGGTGATTACTGCAAGATTGATAATTTAGTACATATAGCACATGCAGCGAGACTTGGTAATAATGTATTGATTGCTGCTAACAGTAGTATTTCGGGAAGAACAACTATTGGAGGTAACAGTTGGATTGGTGTTGGTGTTACAATTATAAATGGAATTCGAATTGGTGAGGAATCTCATATTAACATTGGTTCGGTTGTATTAAAAAACGTTAAAGAACATACGACAGTTTTAGGTAATCCAGCATGTGACATTGAAAAATTCGGCAAAATACAATACGAACTTAGAGATTTAATTAAAAATAAATAAATAAATTTTATGCAATTTAGAGATTTAGTAAAACAGTATCAGGTACTGAAACCTGAAATAGATAAAGCCATGACCGACACCGCTGCATCGGGTGGATATATTATGGGTAAGGCTGTAAAAGGACTTGAAGAAGATTTGGCAAAATATGTAGGTGTTAAGCACTGCATTTCCTGTGCTAATGGAACCGATGCACTTACTATAGCTTTAAAGGCTTGGAATATTCAAGCAGGTGATGCTGTTTTTGTTCCTGATTTTACCTTTTTTGCCTCGGCAGAAGTTGTTTCGGAAGAAGGGGCTACACCTGTTTTTGTGGATGTTCTGGAAGACACTTTCAATATAAATCCGGAAGATTTGGAAAGGAAGATTCTAGAGGTGCTGGAAAAGGGTCATTTGACTCCAAAAGTTATTGTTACTGTTGATCTTTTTGGATTACCGGCAGATTATTTTGCAATAAAGGAAATTGCCGGGAAATACGATTTGCTCATTCTTGAAGATGCTGCACAAGGATTTGGCGGGATGATACATGATCGTAAAGCTTGTACCCTTGGAGATATTTCCATCACTTCTTTTTTCCCTGCTAAACCGCTGGGATGTTATGGCGATGGTGGTGCAGTGTTTACCAATAATGACAAGTGGGCTGTAACCATTAATTCTTTAAAAGTCCATGGAAAAGGGGCTGATAAATATGACAATGTGCGAATAGGAATGAATTCCAGGTTGGATACTCTCCAGGCTGCGATCTTACAGGTGAAATTCCAGGCATTCAAAGACTACGAACTAATTGATATTAACAAAGCAGCTAATCTATATACTGAAAGATTGAAGCATGTTGTTAAAACTCCTACCATACCCAAGGGGTTTTATTCCAGCTGGGCGCAGTACACCATTATTCTAAAAGACAAGGAACAACGCGACGGACTGCAACAGTATTTAAAAGAAAATGGTATCCCTAGTATGGTTTATTATCCTAACCCAATGCATTTGCAAACAGCGTATAAAGATTTGGGTTATAGAAAAGGAGATTTTCCGGTTACAGAAAAGTTGTGTGAAACTGTATTGTCGCTGCCAATTCATCCTTATATTACAAACGAGGAAATAAGTATTGTCTGTGACAATATCGTATCTTTTCTTAAACAATAAATACCTTAGACTGAATTAATGAATATTTGGTATATCTCAAAATATGCCCAAGATCCGATATTTGGTTATCCGGGACGTCATTTTTTCTTTTCCAAACACATGGTCCAGGAGGGACGGCAAGTGACTTTAATTGGATCACGGTCCTGTGGAAATCAAAATATTCCAAAGTTTAGATTTAAGAATCAATATCAATATAGTTTTGAAGGAGTAAACGGAGTTATTCTTAATGGGCCTCTGATTAATTTGGGGTTTAGTTTTAAGCGTATTTATAGTTGGGTTGTATTTGAGCTTAGATTATTATTCTGGGCATTTTTTTCTAAGAAAAACAAGCCGGATGTAATCATTGTTTCATCGTTATCGTTACTCACTTTTTTAACAGGAAAGTTTTTAAAGAAAAGATATCAATGTAAATTAATTTGTGAAGTACGTGATATATGGCCACAAACTTTAATTGAAACAAAAGGCTTAAAAGAATCAAACATCGCAATTCGCGTACTCTCATATATTGAGAAGCAAGGTTATAAGCACTCCGACATGATAGTTGGTTCTATGAAAAATTTGAATGCTTACATTAAGAAGATTAACCCTTCTTATTCTGAAAGAGTAATTTATATTCCAACAGGTTTTGACACTGATTATTATATAAAAAATTTAGAGATACTTGATAAGGTAAATACTGTTTTCTCTGAGATCCCAACAGACAACTTTGTAGTTGGTTATGCCGGCACTATAGGACGCGTAAACTGTGTTGACGAAATTATTGAAGTCGCATATAAAATGCGGTATTTACCAGTAAGTTTTGTGATATTTGGGAAGGGTGTATTAAAGGATCATATTGAACAAAAAATTAAAGAGCTTAATCTGACAAATGTACTATTAGGTGGCTTTTATCCAAAAAAATACGTGCCTTCAATATTGGAGAAATGTGATGTATTAATTAACCCTTGGTTATCTAATGTAACGTTATATGATTATGGTGTTTCACCAAATAAGTGGATAGATTACATGTTTAGTGGCAGGCCCATAATTGTGGCTCTTGATGGTTATAAAAATATTATTAATGAGGCAGCATGCGGAGTGTTTGTAAAAGCTGGAGACATTGATGCAATGGCTGATGCTATAAGTTATTATCGTAATATGACTAAAGAGGAACTAGATAAAATTGGAAATAATGGGAAAGAGTTCCTTTTGAAGAATTTAACATACAAGGTGCTTTCAAAAAAATACTTAGCAGAAATAGATAAATTATTTGACTGATTGTTTATGTTCTAGTTCAACGGGAATATTGAGAAGTTGGGGGAGGTATAATGATTGATTACTTACCAATATTAATTTGCTTAATATTAAAGTTGAAGAATGGGAAAATAATGGAGTTGTTAGTGCAAATATTACAACAAAAATTTGAATTATGATTAGAGGGAATAATAGACTTAGGCAAATTGTGGCCAGAATTGAAGAGGATATTCTAATGAATATACGAAGCTATATTCAAGGTGCAGCGAGTCTTAACGGGACACTAGTGACAGTAAATGATATTTTGAACGCAAATTTGGAAGCCATTAGGGAAGTTATTATTGACTTGCCTGATACGTTTGATTTACACGATTTCATCAGAAAGGTTTCTAAAAAGATTGAGTTGGACTATGTTTATCTGTTAGCCACTGCTGGTACAACTGAACCATTCCAAAAAGTTAATTTTCAGATTGGGGATTTTTTGAGAAAAAATCAAGCAGTGTTGAGGATACAATCTCAAGGAAAAATTTTTAGTAAGAATGTGTGTGGAAATGATTCGGAATGTGGGAATTGGAGAAAAGTGTAGGTCTATATACAAATGTTTCTAATCCTATATGGTATATTTTGCTTTTCTTGCAACTAAATTTGAAATAATTATAAACGCCTATCGGCAAAAACCAATTTATACTACCAATGAAACCTACCCCCCTTTATTCCATTAACCCGGCCGGAGAGAAGTTCGTGCTGCCGGAAGAGAAAGATTATCAACCTGAATTTGAACGTGTAAAAGCATTGGCGGACCGGGCTCGGGCCAACGGCCAGGAGGTGGTCGTGGTGATGGGAGCCGGCTTTGTGGGAGCTGTGATGGCTGCTGTGGTGGCTGATACCAAAGACAAAGACGGGCGCTATTCCAAGTTTGTGATTGTGTGCCAGCGGCCCAGTACACGCAGCTATTGGAAGATTCCTATGTTGAACCGGGGCGTGTCGCCCGTGAAGTCGGAAGATCCGCAAGTGGACGAGCTGATTGACCGCTGCGTGAACCGGGAGAAAACGTTGATGGCTACGTTCAACAGCGATTGCCTGGCGCTGGCAGACTGCGTGGTGGTGGACGTGCAGTGCGATTTTGTGAAGCAGGATTTGGGCAACATGGTGACGGGCGATACCGATATGGCTGCTCTGGAGGCCACCATCCGCACGATTGGCCAGAAGGTGCAGCCGCATTGCCTTACGCTCATAGAGACCACCGTGGCTCCGGGTACCACCGAGTTTGTGGCCTGGCCCCTGATGAAGAAGGAGTTTGCCGCCCGGGGGATTGACTCGGAACCGTTACTCTCGCACAGTTTTGAGCGGGTGATGCCCGGCAAGGAGTACGTGAGCAGCATCCGCGATTTTTGGAGGGTCTGCAGCGGCTGCAACCAAGAGGCTCGGGACAGGGTAGAAAAATTCCTGCGCGAGGTCATCAATACGGAAAAATTCCCGCTTACGGTGATGGACCGTCCTATAGAATCGGAGACTACTAAAATTATTGAAAACTCGTACCGGGCTACTATTCTAGCCTTTTTGCATGAATGGAGCGTATTTGCAGAGCGTAACGGAGTGGATTTAATTAAAGTAGTGAACGCCATCAAGATGCGTCCTACGCACAGCAACATGATTTTCCCCGGACCGGGCATTGGAGGCTACTGCCTGCCCAAGGACGGAGGATTGGGCTATTGGGCTTATAGGCATATTCTGGGCTTTGAGGACGGGGACAACCTGTTCCGCCTGACGCCGACGGCCATTGATATAAACGATACGCGGGCCCTGCATGCGGCCGAGCTGGTGCGCGATGCGCTGCGCAATATGGGCCGGTACATTGCCGGATCTGATGTGGTGCTTTGCGGGGCCAGTTACCGGCATGATGTGGGCGATACGCGGTACAGCGGCTCGGAAATGGTGGTGCGCAAACTCACCCAGATGGGCGCTTATGTGCGCGTGCACGACCCCTACGTGGACGAGTGGTATGAATTCACATCACAGGACACCTATCCCGCAACGGGCCAGTCGTGGTCGCGTTTTTTCCGCAACCAGGAAGGCCTGAAAGACCTGACCGTGGAAAAAGACCTCCCTGCCACATTACATGGGGCCGAGGCACTTGTTTTGGCTGTACCTCACAAAGAGTATTTACATCTGGACCCCGAAAAGATTGTGCAATGGGCCGGCAAGCCCCTGGCCATCATCGACTGCTTTGGCATCCTGAGCGACGACACCATCCGCCACTACTTTAGGCTGGGATGTGAGGTGAAAGCGCTGGGGAGGGGGCATGTGGCACGGTTGAAGAAAGAGGTGAGGGGTGAGAAGTGAACGGGTGAGAAGTGAGTGGGTGAGCGGGTGAGGAGTGAGTGAGTGAGCAGGTGAGCAGGTGAACGGGTGAGGGGTGAGGGGTGAGCGGGTGAGGGGTGGCATTTGGGTCGCATTTTTGAGTGCGTCGCACTCGGAGGTTAAGTTGCTGATTAGTTGATTGTTGCTGAAAACGTGCCCCCGGGGCATGTTTTTAGTAATTGACTATAATACAGATAATTGAGTTCTTAGTGCGTCGCACTAATTTTTTGGTTCCTTAGTCTTCTGCTAAGAACAGCATTCCCTTTTTAGATAACTACTGGATCTTGAGCGCGTCACGCTCATTTATGTATCTTTCACTATCCGGAAAAACAAAATTATGATGAAATTCTCAATGTAATAATGATAAATACTTTCACAGCAATTGATTTCGAAACGGCTCAAGGCTACCGTTGGAGTATCTGCCAAGTTGGTTTAATTCGAGTTGAAAATGGGGAGATTGTTAAGCAACTCAATTTGCTTGTGCAACCTCCTCAAAATTATTATTGGGACAGTTTTATTGATATTCATGGAATTACTCCAGAGGATACTAAAAACGCTCCCACATTTGATGTTGTTTGGCCTCAAATAGAACCATATATTACAGGGCAACATGTTGTTGCCCACAATGGATTCTCTTTCGATTTTCTTTGTATAGAACAAACACTTGAATATTATAATTTATGTGTTCCTGAATACGATAAACACTGTACATATCGGATTTATGGAGATAATCTTGCCTCGCTTTGCGAAGAATACTGTATAGAGCTTAATCATCACGATGCTTTGTCAGATGCTTTGGCATGTGCAAAGCTGTTTTTGCAACATAATAGGAATAATTAATAAGCTACCTGAAAATGGATAGAGCATCAATTATTCGTAAATTATTTGTCGATACAGACGTTCAATTTGATTTGACAATACACTAAATCTGCTTTGATAGTAGTATGATTGTTGGCTCTGACAATGTTCTTAGTTCTTTTATTAATAATCCTACTTCTCTAACGACAGAGTATCTTGATATATCATTTAGAAAAGAGTTATTAGAAAGAGTCAAAATACTTTTGGGCCCCTTGACAACACTTGACGATGAAAAAAGGATTAATTCTGTACTTAATACGCATAATATAAAAGATCCACTCGTTAAAAAGAGTGCAATTCAAATAAATTCTTGATTATGAAATATTTTGCTTACGGTTCTAATATGGACAAAAAGAGAATGAGGGATAGAGGATTGAATTTTACCTCAAGAGAGTTTGGAAGGCTTGACGGTTACAAGCTTATGTTTAACAAAAAGTCACAAGTAGGTGCAGCTGCTAATATTGTGCCCTCAATCAATGATTATATTGAAGGAGTCCTTTACGATTTTCCTGATAACGAGATAGAAAATCTTGACAATGCAGAAGGCTTTCCCAAGCACTACGACAGAATACAGGTTACAGTTTTGAATAGTGAAAGTGTTCCCATAAAAGCAACGACTTATATGGCACAGTCGGAATATATTGAAGACGGATTAAAACCCAATAAAGAATATCTGAAACATTTACTTGCTGGAAAAGATATTTTATCAAAAGAATATTTTGACAAATTAAAAGCAACCCCTACTTGTGATTGAAGTCAAAAATAATATCTATCAGTTTAAGCATAATAAATCTAATGACGCGAAAAATATACATGATTTTGGCATCATGAATTCAAGTTATTAATAAGTATTCTAGGTCCTTGATTCTTGGAATTTCACCATACAACTTAAAGACATTTTTATTATCTTGG
This sequence comes from Acholeplasma sp., assembly GCA_034006765.1. Classification (GTDB taxonomy): domain Bacteria; phylum Bacillota_I; class Bacilli_A; order Acholeplasmatales; family UBA5453; genus Paracholeplasma. The sequence goes on from JAVESF010000021.1 coordinate 15,103, forward strand.
AAGCATTATATAAGGCGATATAATTACAGCAAAATGTTTGACTTAAAATGAGTTTGATTACAAAGAATGATATTGAACGTTGGGGAGAGACTTATGCAGCAGCATCAGATTTTCCAAAATTGATCGCTAAATTAATACTTGCATCAACTCCAAAAAGTACAAGTTTACGTTTTCCTAGCGGAGCTGCTGTATATTTAAGTGGATGGGATGGTTGGGTGGAATGTGAAGAAAATACACATTTTGTCCGTGAAGGATATTCGTTTTTTGAAATTAGTACGGAAAAGAATCCAAGTGTTAAGATTAATGAATCCTATCAAAAAAGGACTAATGAACCTTTAGAAAGTAACTAATGATGCAAAAAAGTTCAAAAAAAGATGATATGCAATCCATAATAATTAAAAACTATAAGAACTTTGAACAACTAGAGTTAGACTCGTTGTCGAAAGTTAATTTAATTGTGGGCAATAACAATGTTGGTAAGAGTACATTATTGGAAGCGATATTGCTTTTGACTACAGAGGGCAGCATGGCATCAATTTATGATGTGTTGGAAATGCGAGGTGAATTATACAATCCAAGTTTTAGTGATTTGCAAATTGAAAAACAAATTGAGAGTTTTACATCTCTTATTTCTCAAAGAAGCTTAGAACTATTTATGCTAGAGGGTATTACAATGAGTTCAAAAAATAATAAAACCCAGAAGCTTCTAAATTTAAAAATAGTTGGATACATTGAAACTCAAGAAGGGGGTATAGATCAATCTATTAGAAGAAATATAATAGAATATGCCGATTTTTCAAACTATCAAACAAGTGCTGAATATGGACTTTTAGTTAATGTAAGCTTAAATGATGAAAAAAAAGAATTTTTAGTTCCTTTTAATCGAAGATTTAGGGCTGTGTATCAAACTCAAAAAAAACCTGCGATCCAATACGTTAAAACAGCCCAGATAACTAAGGATGAAAACGCATTGTTATTTGATAGAATCGCTATGACAGCATCAGAAGAAGAGATTATCAAAGCACTTAATATTATTGAGCCAGGTATTGATGCTATTAATTTTTTGATGGATGAATATAAACCCGAATCACGTAGCATGAGAGAAAGACCAGAACAGCAGCGTGTACCGTTTGTCGTATACAAGAATAGTACTAAACGTGTTCGTCTCTCATCTATGGGTGATGGAATGAATAGAATACTTACCATTATACTGGCTTTACTTAATGCAAAAGATGGATTTTTGTTAATCGATGAATTTGGTAGCGGCTTACATTATTCTGTTCAAACTAAACTATGGGAAATAGTATTTAGTTTATCTAAAAAGCACAATGTACAGGTATTTGCTACAACACATAGTAATGATTGTATTAAGAGCTTTGTACAAGCTGATAATGATAACCAGGGGAAGCTTATTCGCTTAGAAGAGATTGAAGGAACAGTTATGCCTGTCCCTTTCAATGACAAAGATAGATTGAAGTTTGCAGTAGATCAGAACATTGAAATTAGGTA
>JAVESF010000002.1:0-233401 GCA_034006765.1 Acholeplasma sp.
CTCTCTTTATTAGATGTTTCATATAAAAACAAAAAAGAGGTTTGATATTAGGGCGATGAATAAATCGCTTTATTGTATCAAACCAATATTTCTTATATGGCGGAGAAAGAGGGATTCGAACCCTCGCGGCGATTGCTCGCCCTACTGGTTTTCGAGGCCAGACCCTTCAGCCGGACTTGGGTATTTCTCCAACGAAATGATTATAACACATTATAATTCATTTCGCCATTAAACACCAATGCGTTTTTTGTAGTTGCGGAATAACATGATTAGTAAAAAAAGATTATATAAAAAACCAATCATAAAGTATAAAGTTTCAGTCATCAAGTAATCACCCGGAACAAGCCTAATAGATACCAGTCTTCCAATCCAAAACCCAGGCACGATCCCCAAAAAGAGTTCAGTCCAATTGGTAATAAATATTGAGGCGATTGGGATTAATAAAATTAATCCACTTGCTTTCATAACAACAAAACCCTCAATTTTATTTGATGCGAAAGTATTGACAACAAGTGCGATGAAAGGCGCTTGTAAACTAGAAAACAAAGCGAATAGAAGGTATAACCCGATTGTACCTTCAATAAAATTCGTGACCATAAGCAATAAAAAAGTAGCAATTACACCGAACAAGTAACTAATCAACAGTTTAATCAAAATGTAATGACTGACCTTAATTGGTGTAATTTTCAAACTAAATAAGACCTGATCGTCTTGATCATCTAGTAAGGTGAACCCTGTAACTGCACCATAAATAAAGGAAGTCATTAACACAAAAACCAACACAACAATGTGGCTTACCAAAGCACTAACCTCTTCTTCTAAATAAGGCACTAACCAAAGTGAAATCAAAATCAATATAACGGGATAAATCATGAAAAACAGATACATCTTATCTCTAAGGATATTCTTAAGTTCATGTAGTAGCATTCTTCTAAACATCGTTACACCCCGCTTTGTTTAACCGCATACGATTTATACTTTGGCTTGATGAAAAACTTGTAAAGTCCAAAACATAAAATCAATAGCCAAAAAAATGCGATTAAAGTCACTGTTTCAAAAGGTCTATTCAATCCGTATTCTATTAAATATGTAATAGATTGTGTCGGAAAGACTAATAAAACATACTTCCAGGACTCACCCTTAAAAAGTATCTTAAACTGAAATAACGCCGACGGAATCATAAATAAGAAGCTATATGACATTACAAGCATTAACATTGAAGTGAATGATTTAGACCAATATGAAAACAAAAACCCAATTAACCCATGACTAAATATCGAAATTATTAAAATTATGACCATTGGTATAAATCTTACTTCTACACCTTTGACAAAATAGAAAATCAAAACCAATAAAAACGAACTCATGAACATCTGAACCGTATTGGCTAATATTTTGGACAGTATCTTATGTTGATCTTTTGTGGGGGTAACCAAAATGCTCGAAACGGTTTGCTCACTCTTTTCAAAAAATAGAATAGCACCCACGAAAATAATGCTCATCATTGTCGCATCTACCATAATTAAAAATGGTAACAGTTGGCCAAGAATCACTTTGTCCTCAATAAAATAAAGTAATAACACCCAAATAACGAGTATGGCAAGACTTACATGGGTAACTTTGTACTTATGTAATCTTTTTAGCTCACCGATCGTGAGCAACCAGAATTTACGCATGATTTAATCCAACCCCTGTCACAGAAATGAAAATTTCTTCTAAAGTGGTTTCACCTGTATGAATGGTTTCAATGTTTTTTTCCTTTAGTATCTTAAAAAATGCCTCATTTTTGTTTAATTCATTCAGCTCAAAGACTTCTTGTTTGGTCTCATCATTTTCTTTATATTCAACTTTGACGGTTCTCTTACCATACTTAAGTTTCAAATTCCTTGGCGAATCTATCTCTTTGATTTGACCATCCACAATAAAAGCAACCCGATCACATAATTGATCAATATCTGCCATGATATGTGAGGTAATAAACACTGTGCCACCACTCTTTTTATAGTCTCTAATTAGGTTCTTTAAAACCATCGCATTGACAGGGTCAAGACCATTTGTAGGTTCATCTAAAAACAGCATTTTTGGATTGTTAAGCATGGCTCTAACAAAGTTCAGTCTGATCTTCATGCCTTTAGAAAATTCGCCAACCATCTTATCTCTATCTTCAAAAAGACCCACTTTTCTTAACAGTTCATCGGTATCGACTTGATTTTTATACAATTTCTTGAAAAACTCGATGTTTTCTTTTGCGGTCAGTTTTGAGAAGTGAATCGGCATCTCAAACGAAACCCCTATATCTTCGTAAAATGACTCATTTAAACTGCTTAAGTCATTTAAATCATAGGTAATACGTCCTTCATAGTGTTCTAAAAGCTTGATCAAGATTTTTTGTGTCGTGCTTTTGCCAGCACCAGAAGGTCCTAAAAATCCGAATATTTCGCCTTTTTTAATTTCAAAACTGATACCTTTAAGCGTTTGTGCTTTATTTTTTGGATAGGCAAATGATAAATTTTCTACTTTAAACATGGTTTATGATTCCTTTCTTCAACATTTCTAATATAGAACGGATGGCTTTTTCCCAAGCGGTTTCATCATACTTGTGATAGATGAATGAATCTTCTGTGATTTTGTTTAAAAAATCCATTAAAAGCCCTGCAAGTAGCTCAGAATCAACCTCTTCTTTAATTAAGCCTTTTTTTTGGTCTTCTTTAATCCAAAAGGCATAGAGCGCAGACATAGCATTTTGACCCTCTAATACCATCTCACTTGATCGATAGATCTCTGAGGCCATCATATAGGCGCCTGCTTGTACCAATACCGGATAGTCTTTTTTAAATCTTAGACCCGATAAGTATAGTGCCTCCATCCTTTCGAAAAAGGATTCGTAGTTGCTTACAAAAACATGCTCGAAATATGCCATTTTGATGGTTTTTATGTAGGTAAATAAATACGTATACATGTCTTTTTTATCCGTAAAGTACTGATAAAATGACCCTCTGGGAATCAAAGCTTCTTTGATGATGTTTTGAATGTTAATATGCTCATAGGGTGTATGGGCTACTTCTTTTAAAATCGCGTCCATGAGCCTTTGTTTTTTGTCTTTTTTTAAGTTCATAAATGTCTGGCTAGGCATAACATACTCCTTCATATGACACGCTTGTCATATTTACAGTATAGCCCTAAACGATGCTCGTGTCAACACGAATCCATAGAAAAAAGAGGGCGGTAATCACCCTCTACACTTAAAATCGTCTTATTTAAAGAGAAGCCTCTTAAATAGATATATGCGCTTGTTTGAAAAATAACCAATGAAAACATACTTTCCTAGAAAAAACGCAAGCGTTCAATCAAGAAGGCTTGCGTATAAGTATTTATCTAGATTTTACATTATTAACCATCGTTGTGATCTTATCGATCCAAGATTGATCCACATGAGCAAGTGGTGTGCCTTTATATTTAAGAACATCACTTTCAAGTGGGAGTGGGTAATACGTTTTATTCGCATACGCCCACTGGTTTAGCCATTCATCTTCATCGCCTAAATGCGCTACAATTTGATCATAAGCGTTTTGAAGTGGGGTAGCATACCCAATTTCACTCGCATTCAAATAAGCCATTTCTGGTCTTAATAAGAAATCAATAAATGCGTGTGCTGCCTCAACGTGTCTCGCTTTTTTGGGAATGACTAATGCATCCATAAATGCGATGGTGTTTTGAGGAATATAAATGTCAAACGTAATGTCTTCTAATGTGTCACCAGCATCTAATCTGGTATAAAGCATGTCTAAGAAATCGCCTGTATAAGTGAAGGCCATATCCAAGTTATTCGCAACAATGCCTTTTTTAAGGGTATCATAGCCCCATTCAGAGAAATCTGCCAATAAAAGGGTTTCATAAGCAACATCAATTTGTGCTTCTGTGACAACATTTGGGTCTAAATCATTATAAAACATGGCCGCTGAATACGCATATCTTGGGACATTATACATCCCAACTCTAGTACCAGAAGGGCGATAGTTTTCGTCAAAATAAGCTTGCCATCCATGTTCGAGCACAGCTTCTTCAAGACCAGCTTTTTGTTTGTTATAAATGATGCCGAAAGTACCCCAAAAATAAGGAATTGCATAGGATTCATTGCCTTCAAACATCGCACTTTGTATGCCTTTAACCCCTTCCATAAATGGGTTATTTTCTAAATCATAATTGGTGAGTTTGGATAAATCAATTTCTTGAAGTAACTCTTTCTCATACATTTTATGAATCATATATTCAGAAGGCACGACCAAATCATAAGCCGTTGTGCCACTTTTTATTTTAGAGTAAAACAATTCGTTTGAGTCAGCGATATCTTGAACCACCACATAGCCTGTCTCCTTTTCAAATGCTTGGATGACTTCTTCATTCAAGTATTCGCCCCAGTTCAACAACAATAAGGTTTTATCGTTATTACAACCAGATAGCAAACTTAATCCGAGAACTAAGACCAAAAGTAAATAGATTTTTTTAATGTTAAGCATGGTGCTTCGCTCTCCTTTGTTGGTAAAAGTGGTTACCTAGTAACAAGCCAAGTGTAATGACCGTTAGTGCAGTGGAATAAGCATACACAGAAGGCGTAAGTGATCTTCTTCCAATTGAGCCATAAACCCATATTGAAAGATTATTAAAGCCGTTTCCGGTGGTATAATAGGAAATCACAAAATCATCTAAACTCATCGTGAATGCCAATAACATCCCAGAGAATATGCCTGCTTTAACAGCTGGAATAACGATTTTAATGAGTGCTCTATAAGGCTTCACACCTAAATCTAGTGCAGCATCCATTAAGAATTTATCGATTTCTTTTAATTTCGGTAATACCGATAACACCACATATGGCAGTGTAAAAAACAAATGCGCTAAGATCATTGTAAAAGGTCCAAAGAAATATGGAAATATTGGTAATACCATAGAGAATACCAACATCAGCGAAATTCCTGTAATAATATCCGCGTTTAACACTGGGATATTATTAAGCAGCATTAAGCTTTGGCGTTTCTTCTTCTCAAACGCATTGATCCCTATCGCAATAAAGGTTCCTAAAACAGTAGCAATTAAAGTAGCCGTGATGCTGACGATAAAGGTATTGATGATGGCACTTCTTAACATACGATTGGAAAACATATTGACATACCACTTCAATGTGAAAGACTCAAATCTAGTGATGTCTGTACTTGAATTAAACGATTGTACCGCTAAAGTAAAGATGGAAATGTACATCATGATGACCGTTAAAATAACGACAACATTGCCAAATACATGTAACACTTGTTTCAACTGTTTGCGGTCTTTATAACCGTATTCTTCCAATGTAGCTTTAGGATATTGATTAATCATAATAGTGTTTCTCCTTCCTTATCAGTCTTACTGATGATTAGGATGGATCCTAAGATAAAGACAAGTATGATGATGGCTAGCAATGAACCAAAATTATAATTCATGTTTCTAAATGACTCTTCAATCACATTCCCGATTAAAACAATGTTGCCTTTACCGAGAATTTGTGGGATTGCAAACCCAGACAATGTTGGTAAAAATACCAAGATTGAGGCAGAAACAACCCCTTTAATCGAAAGTGGAAAAATAACCTTCCAAAATTTCTTGATTTCAGGCAGTCCTAAATCAAGTGCTGCTTCTTCTAAGCTGTAACTGATTTTTTCTAATGCAGTATAGATTGGTAAGATTGCAAACGGCAAATAAGTAAACACCAACCCAATAATGACAGCAAGCGGTGTGCCTTTGATGCCTATTGAAGCATGTATACCAACCCTCGACAACAAATCCGTTAAAATATTGTTATGTTCCATGATGTTTCCAAGTGCTTCAGTTCTAAGCAATAGGTTAGACCACATTGGCAGTATCAACATCGTTAAAATTAAAAACTTATTGTTGAATTTAGATTTAAAAATTCGATAAGCCACGAAATAACCCAATAATACAGATATCACCGTCGCAACAAACGCATAGAAAAAACTATTTCTAAATGCCACTAAAGTGCTTCTTTCGGTTAATAACACAAAGCTATCCAGTGAAAATGACATTTCATCCAATGCGATGCCTTCGGATTTTAATACCGCTAATACAAACATCACAAGTACTGGAACTAAAGCTAAAATATAGAGCCAATAAACATAAGGTTTGGCCAAGTTTCTGAATGATTTATTGTTCATTCTCGTTAACCTTCATCAAGTGAATTTCGTAGGCATCTACTTTCAATCCAATTGGTTCCCCAACTGCATAGTTCTCATATGTGTTAACCATCAATTCTACTTCATCCACAATCACGGTTAATTCATTGTGAACCCCTTTGAAAATCGATGAGGTAACAATCCCTTTTAACTTCGCTTTGTCTAAGTCAACCACATCGAAGTCTTCAGGTCTGATGACAACGTCAACAGTTTCACCATTTTTAAAGGTATATCCAGTACAATCAAAGTCAACCCCCATAAAATTGACCAAGTCTTTCTTAACATATGTCCCTCTAATAATATTAGACTCCCCAATGAAGTTTGCAACATAACGGTTGACAGGTTCATTATAAATATGTCTTGGTGTCCCCATTTGTTCGATCACACCTTCACGCATTACCACAATACGATCAGACATAGTCATCGCTTCTTCTTGGTCATGCGTAACAAATATAAAAGTAATCCCTAACTGTCTTTGCATTTCCTTTAATTCATATTGCATGTTTTGTCTTAATTTTAAGTCTAGCGCTGCAAGAGGTTCATCTAATAATAAAATCTTAGGTTTGTTGACAATCGCTCTAGCTAAAGCAACACGCTGTTGTTGTCCACCAGATAACTGGGTAATCTTTCTATTTTCAAAGCCTTTTAAACTAACCATTTGAAGGGCTTCTTTTGACGCCTGATAAATTTTTTCTGTTATTTTTTGCTTTATTTGCTTTTTAGTTACTTCAGTCACGTTAAGCGTTTGTTTGATCTCATTTTCTAATTTTTCTTCACCAAAAAAAGTCAACAAGTAACTAAGCGGTCTATTATTGAGTCCGAAAGCAACATTATCTATCACATTCAAATGTGGAAATAATGCGTAGCTTTGGAAAACGGTGTTAATCGGTCTAGCATAAGGGGGTAAGTCATTAAAGATTTTCCCATTAATGATGATATCGCCAAAATTGGCTTTTTCAAAACCACCGATCATTCGAAGTGTCGTTGTTTTACCACACCCTGATGGCCCTAACAATGTAATAAATTCATTCTCAAAAATCTGCAAACTTAAGTCGTTCACAATCACATCATCATCAAACTTTTTTGTTATGTGAGACAATTCAATAATCACTTTTTTTTCCAATCCAGGATCCTCCATATTTTTTTATTTTACGAGATATAATTATATATCAAATTTTCTGATTTGCAAGTAGTTTTATCAACTATTTTTTTAATCCACTTTTCTCAAAAAAATGAAATGCCACTTAATCGCTTTATTATGCGATTCATTTGGGTTTCAAAACATTGAAATTTATTGGGTCTATTTTGATTGTTTATCCCCTTGGTTTTCAATAACTAACCCACTTTAAAAAATAAAAAGAGTCCAATAAAGGACTCATACATTTTGTGGTGCATTCCCCATATATACAAATACAAGAAAGCTTTGGTTAAATCTTATAAATCTAAGTACATAGGTAATTATTAATCCATAAATCTAGTTAATCTAAAATAAGTCTTAAATCAAAAATCTAGTCAACCTAATCGAATGCTTAAATCTTAAATCCCGATAAATCGATACAGTAATTTATGACAATGCAAATAAACTAAAAATCTATATATGGGGAATACACTTTCATTATACCCACTATCTTGTGATTTGTCAAAAAACTAAAAGTTCGATAAACTTTCACCCAGTTTTATAACCATTGCTAAAAACCAAATTGAATAGACTAATCCCGGCAAAAAGGCAAGCATTAAATAAAACACTCGCTTGATTGAACGTTCAAATAAAAAACAAACGAAGCTGTATATGAGTATAAATGGTGTAAAAAGATAAAACAAAACAATCGATAAAACCGGTAAGATCTCAATAATTTTAAAATGTGTAGAAACAAATAGGTTATAATAAAAAATCAATGATATGCCATAATAAAGGATGATTAATACGGATAATGCGCGTTCGTTGAACAACGTTTTCATGGTGACCTCTTTCAATAAACTTTTTTTTGATAAATACGGTTTCATCCGTTTTTTATTTTTATATAAAAAACGGCTATCTTCAGGATAGCCAATTAGTCTAATAAATGGTGGAGACTAAGGGATTTGAACCCATGACCCCTTGCACGTCAAGCAAGTGCTCTCCCGCTGAGCTAAGCCTCCAACACCTACTATTATAAGGTATTTTCACGTTTTTTAAAAGTACTTTTTTTGCTTCACTGATAAAACCTTATTTTTACATAAAAAGCGATTATTAAGTGCGTGGTTTTTACTTATACTAAAAAAGGGAAAAGGCCCTACATTTTTTCAAATGTAAAGCCTCTAAAAAATGAACAACTGTATTTGAATCCTTATAAGAAAAATAACATTGACAAAATAAACATAAATACAACACCTGCAACCATTGGCACAGCTGTACGTTTAACAATCTTAAATGGCGATTGTTTTGTAGTACCTGCAACAATGACAATAACAGCCGATACTGGTGATACAGCTCTTAACAAGTTTCCGGCTAAGCCCATAGGTACTGTCACGGCATAAGCACTGATGCCTGCAGCTAAGGCAAGTGGGACCATAAGTGGCACCATTGCATAGAATAACGCCGTACCTGAACCTGACAAAATGACAATAATGGCCGTTAATAACACAAGAATTAATGGTAATGTGAAGCCTGGTACATTTGCGGTTGTCATCACTTCTTGTAAATGTGAAATGATGCCCACTGCTTTTAGACCTTCAACGAATACACCCGCAGCGACCAGTAATGCAACAATACCCATGGCATTCCCCATGCCTTTAAAGAATGATTCAGTACCATCCAATACTTTTCTTGGATCTCTTCTTCTAATCATTTCTGCAATAATTGCGATAATGAATGAAACGATGGATACCAATTCAACAGACATCGAGATGTCGGTCGTACCTGGGATAATGTTATATAAATATAAGGCTAATAGAATCACGATTGGAAGTAAAGGTAGTATGGTATAAACCGTTTTAAATAAAGCCCCTCCTTTGACTTCTTTAACTTCGTTTAGATCAAGATCATCCACATTGACAATCCCGTTGGCAATGTCTTTTTTGTCTGCTTTTTTCTGCCAGAAGTAATGAACAACTGCCATGACAAACAAAGTAGGTACTGATACAATAGCATGATAACGGAATACATAAGTAGCAACATCCATACCAAGTTCAGTCGCAATTGCAACATTATCGCCACCAAGTGGTGTAGGCATAACGGTTGCAGTTGTTGCGATAACCGCTGCTGCCGTTAACGTACTCATTCCTGATTTTCTCAATACTGGATATAAAGTTGCTAACAAGATGATGGCCAAGTTTGAAGCACTCGGAATTACAAGCGATAATAAGTTACCTAGTAAAAATACGATTGGTACTAAAACCCAAGCCGAGTGGATGCGTTTTAAAGGTTTAGTCAATGTATTGACTGTAACTTCATTGGCACCAATGGCACTCATGTAAGCTGTATAACCACCCAATACTAAGATGATAAACCCAGCTGCTGGTAATGTCTTTTTAAACTGTTCAATAATCACATTAAATGGCTTCATGAACTCACTGAAATTGGTAGTTGGTAAATTGCCCATCACCATGGCAATCATAATCAATACCATCCCAACACCGATCAGTGTTACTTTAATGTCTAGTTTTTTAAGCAACATGAAAACGACTGCTGCTACAGCAAGTAGACTAGCTGCATACATCACTACTAAATCCATAATATCCCCCTATTTTTTATGACTTAATGACACTTCTTAAGTGCCTCTAATAACCACTCGCTAAACATTGCTTGATTAATGTCCATACATACTGTTACATTAGGTTCTTGATTGAGATAACCCTTAAGGTCAACAAGCGTTGTCCCTGCTGTGTTTGTGCCATTTGTTTCAATGGACACGTGTGTATAAACTGTCTCAAACATTTCTTTTTTAAGAAGGTAGGCAATCGCACAAGAATCATACATTTTTAACCCTGTTTTCAATGAACCTCCACGGTATCTTTGAAAAAGAGCATAAAGCATTTCGCCTGTCTTATTTTGTGCTTTGATTTTAAGAGAGTCTTCAGGAAAAACAAGCGCCTTCCATCCGACATCGAGTCCAGCCATTACAATCTTTAACCCTGATTCAAACACAATTCTTGCGGCTTCAGGATCAAATCCAATGTTAAACTCTGCCATCACACCATAATTTCCTCTGCCTGCACTGCCACCCATTAACACAACCTCTTCAATGTTTTGTTTAACTTCTGGATACATCGATAAAAGTAAAGCAATGTTTGTCAAAGGCCCAATAGGGACCAATGTGATTTTCTCCTTCGAACCCATTATTTCGTTTCGCATTGCAATAACCGCATGTTCTTCTAACAACAAAGAAGTATCTGGTGCATCAAATTCATATCCATCTAGACCAGATTCACCGTGTACATTGGATGCACCGACATTATGTCTCATCAAAGGTTTGGTTGCGCCTTTAGCCACTGGTACTCTTTTGTTCCAAAATGTTAACAGTTTTAATAAATTATTTGTTACTTTATCCAAACTCACATTACCAGAAACGGTCGTCATTAACCGAACATCTAATGCCTCTGAAAATAAAGCAACCCCGATTGCTACTGCATCATCAATACCGGGATCAGTATCGATGATAATTGGTCTTTTATTCATTGTTATCCTCCATTATTTTTAGTATGTCATCATAGGTACCCATTGCATCCTTAACCCCTAAATGCAAACATGCATGTGCCCCTGCTGCTGATGCAACAGCCATCATCTTTTCGATTGTAAAATGCTTACTGATTGAACAAGCCAACCCACCTACAAATGCGTCTCCAGCACCTGTTGTGTCAACCGGACTAATCGAAATTGCTTTTTGAAACACTTGTTTATTCATATCATGGTAAACTGAGCCTTCTGATCCCAACGTCACGATCAATCGATTAATGCCTTTGGGATTAAAATAATCAAAGACTTTTTTCACATCTTCTTTAGTATGCGGATAAATACCTGACAAAATCTGTGATTCCGTTTGGTTAATGACAAAATAATCCACATATTTGTAAATAGATTCATCACAATCACTAGCAGGCGCTGGGTTTAATATGGTAATCATTCCCTCTGATTTCGCCTTTTTAAGACCCTTTTTAACCATTTCAAGTGGTATTTCGAACTGAGTGATGAAAACATCACCTGGATTGCCTTGAATGGCTTTTATTTCTGATTCACTCAAAGAATGATTCGCACCTTTATAAAGGATGATTCGATTATCATGGTCAGAACGCGTAATAAACGCCAGTCCAGTTTTGGTTTTTGTAGTGGAAACATGCGTCAAATCGAGACCCGTTTGAGCCAGATAACGTTTAGCTTCTATCCCAAACAAATCGTCTCCAACCGCCCCTATTAAAGTTGTTTCACAGCCGAGTCTTGCAGCTGATACAGCCTGGTTTGCACCTTTACCACCAACATTTTCTATTAAATTGCTACCGGTCTTGGTTTCACCTTGAATAGGCATTTGATCCACACTAATGCCTAAATCAATATTGATGCTGCCTAAAACATATATTTTATTTTGTTTTTCTATCATAGAATAATACCATCCCGCTTCCATAACCTTCTGTCGGTCTTTCAATGAACCCAAACTTTTTATAAAACGCTTCTTTACCTGGTGTAGACATTAATCCCACATAGGCATTATGAGCCGCGTGTTTGTCAATGTATTTAAAGAGATATGCCATCAGTATTTTCCCAATTCCCTTATGCTGGTATTCAGGAATGGCTACCACATCTTTAATAAAAAACGCAATTCGATTATCTCCTACGATTCTCGCAATCCCTACTGGCCTTGCTGAATCATACACGACCACCGAGTATAAAGAATGGCTTAACGCATAGGTAATATCCTCTTTTTCATAATTTAAAAATCCTGCAGTTTGTCTGATTTTATCGTAAATCTCCACAGTCAATCCGTTTTCAATAATGCTTATTTCCATGGGTCACCTACTTGGTAAAACGTTTTACCTTTTCTATAATCCTATAATATCAAATAATGAAAACGCTGTCAATCCTTTTTTATGAAAAAAAATAAAAGGCGCTAGAAAGCACCTTTTAACTAAGTGTTGGTTTTAATACGATTCGAGTTTCTATGTTATTCTTGTTTAACACTTTCATGAGTATGTCAACCGATTGTTTGCCTAACTCTTGAACATTTTGTTCAACAGATGGCAAGGTTAAACCAAGCATGGCAGAAAAATCAAGTTTATCATAACCAACTACTTCAACTTGATTAGGCACATCAATTGACTGTTCTTTTAATTTTCTAATCACACCATAAGCCATTAAGTCGTTGGTTGCGAATACGGCATCAATCTTCTGATCAAGCAATAATTCAGCAGCTTTATAACCACTTTGGAAACGGTAGTCCCCTTCAACCACGATCGAAGGGTCTAAAGGCATATTGGCTTCTTCTAATGCTTTTTGATAGCCTTTATATCTTTGTAACCCATTTAAGGAACTATTCTTAGAAGTAATACAAGCTATACGTTTATGATGTTTCTTGATTAAGTATCTTGTCGCTAAATAGCCACCTAATAAATTATCAAAGTATACTTGAGGACAATCGCAAGATTCAAAAACCCTATCCACCAATACAAAAGGGGTTTTTAAATCATTAAATAAGTTTAGATATGTATCTTTATGGGCTTCAGCATCGTTACAAAGTGTTAGCAACAATCCGTCTACGCCTCTATTCACTAAATTGGTAATTAATTCGATGTCGTTTTTATAATGGTCATCACTATTCACAAGAATCAACGAGTATCCATTTTTTCTTAATTCATCTTCGACTTTTTTTGCAAGCGCACTAAAAAATAGGTTTTCGATATCTGGAATCAATAACCCTATGGTGTTGGATTTTTTAGTCACTAAATTTCTAGCGGTAAAATTAGGTTGATAATGATACAACTTTGCCAAAGCTTTTATTTCTTTTTTTTTCGCTTCAGAGATTCTCGAAGGTTTGTCATTTAACACGAGTGAAACCGTTGTAACTGAAGCGTTTGCAAGTTTGGCAAGTTCTTTAATGGTCATTTTCATCAACAAAACCTCCTAATATGTATTATATCTTTAAAAATATAAAAAAACAAAAAAATCTTCAAAAGCATCTTTTTGTTCGTTATATTCATTCAAATATCTTTCTGATAAGCCAATCTTTGGTTATCTTCGTTCTGATTGAGTATGATGATCCCACAGTATGTAAATCCCATTTTTAAAAGCAGTTTCTGCATGGGAACATTAAGTTCATGTGTATCGATTCTAATACTTTCTTTGCCCATGTGCCCCAAAACATGCTCAATCATTTGCTGTGAAACACCTTTTTTATAGTAGTCTTTATGGGTTGCGATTCTGTGGATTACTTTATAAGGTTTATTTGATAACCATTTGCCCTCAATCTTTTCATAGGTGGATTCATAATCAAAAACACTCATAACCCCAAGAATGGTGCTGTTTAATTCAAGCACATATAACGCATTTTTGTCCATATCGCTTTTAATGGTTTGGATTGAAGGATAATGGCTAGGCCATTGCGGCGATCCATATGACCTCATCAATTGTCTGGCATGCTCATAAATCTCTAGAATGAATGTTCTATCCTCTTCCGCTGCTAATCTAATCATACTGTCTCCATAAATGTTTTAAATGCAATCATATCTTCTTCTGTTTTCTTCATAAAACTGAATTTGTCTTGTCCTTCGTCTTTTTCAAACTGAAAGACGACTTCCATACGCCACAACGTTTTATCTCCTTTATCGATGAATGTCGATTTACACTTATTCTTTACATCACCAAGTAAATAATTTTGGGTAATTGAATGTGGCAAATCACAATCACTTAATACTTCCTGCATATAAAAAAGCTTGTTTTTATACTGATACTTTAACTCAACGACTGCACCTTCATGATAGAGTCGTCCCTTTAAAAGGCGATACCCTTTAAAAAGGGGGGCTTGATAATGTTTAAACTGCTCGTAATCAATATAGGTTTCAGCAACTACTTGTCGAGGTCGATGGATTTCTACAGAAATTGTATATTCAAAAGTTTTCATGCTTATGACACAGTCCTTTCGATGTATATTTGAGTAAGGATGAGACTAGTATTGGTAATAACTTTTTTTGTTTCAATCATTGTTTTCGGGTCTTTCTACTATTGATTAAAGAAATAAGTGTAACGATTGTTCTTTAATCTGTTCATTGATAACAATGCCTTTTTAAAAAACCTATCAAAAGTATGGCTATGATCTATAACAAGCCCATCGACCTAAACCAAACAATCATTCCAAATATTGTGAATACAGAAAGCACTGAGGTCCACACAACCAATTGAGAAGCTAGCATGTCATCACCTTTCATTTGCGAAGCCATGACAGCTGATGAAACGGCCACTGGCGAACCAAATAACGCAATAAACCCTGGTATGTATTCGGTTTTCACAGTGAATGTCGGAAATAATGCGCTGACTAAGTATAGAACTCCAAACCCAATCACAGGCGCAAATACCAACCTTCCAACTACCCCAATTGAAATGTCTTTAAATAACGACTTAATTGCTTTAAACTTAAACTGCCCGCCTAAAACTAACAACGCAATCGGGGAAGCCGTTACGGCAATTTTATGAATGGCATCGTATAGAAATGGAATGTCTCTTTCGATACTGAAAACAGGCGTTTGTCTGCCAATACTTAATACTTCTCGGGTTCCAAGAACCATAATACCAATAAACACACCGATAATTAATGGGTTTTTCATGACATTAATGATTAGTCTTTTCTTATCAATTTTTTGTCCATTTGACATGAAAATGGTCAATGAAATCACTGCCATTATATTGAAAAATGGAATCGTAAAAGCAGAGAGCACTGAAGCAATTGCCGTAGACTCCACACCACCAAGTGCCGTGGCTAACGGTAACCCAATAATCGCGAAGTTGGATCTGAAAATACACTGTAGCACTACACCTTTTCTGTTCTGCTGTTTCACAAACATCCTTACAATCAAAAGTCCTAAAAAGAACAAAAGAAAACCTGCAAAAAGTGCTATACCGACAATTGCTAAGTCCATGTCTTTAAGTGTATCAATTTGATAAATGTTGTAAAACAATAAAACAGGCAGTGCTACAAAAAACACATACTTATTGAGTTTCATCAAGAATTCATCGTTGAAAAACCTAATTCTTGATAAATAATAGCCTAAAATAATAATTAATACGATTGGAAATACTGCATTGACAGCAAACCATAAAGTCTCCATAAAATAATTCCTCATTTCTTAACACTACAATTATAACAAGCAAACACTCAAAATACACCTGTATAATGAATTTGGGGTATAATATTTATGGGTGATACTATGGATAAAAAAGAATTGTATGCTCAATTGACCTCTTATATTGAAGAAAATAAGATTCAAAACGCCAAACGTATAAACACAGAAAAAATACATTTGGAGCGAAACACCTTACTCTTTAAAAACGATGAGGGGTTATCTAAGTATGAAGTGTTTTTTGACATCATCAGGCATAAATTAAATTACACAGAAGCCGAATACTTGCTAAACAAACACCATTATCATTTTGACCCTTCTAATGAATTTGACTTAATACTCAAGTTTTGCATCAAAGAAGGGATCTATGAAATTCATAAGGTCAATGACTTATTGATGCATTTTTCTGGAGAAAAACTCAACACACTATAAAGACAAAGTCCAAATCGAGCTATCGATTTGGACTTTTATCATTCAATTGGGTCAAAACTAAAGCCAATAGACTCTTCTACTTTCATCGCGAAACAAAGACCTCTTGCTTCGGTTGTTACCCCATATTTTGATGTAATAGCCTTCATTAACGTTTGTTTTTGTTCTTCAAGGCACACAATCATCAAAATATCTTTTTCAGGATGGACAGTAATGCCGAAAAACTTCTGCTTTTCGGTAGAAATCGAACTTCTACCATGTATGATGGTACCACCTCTTGCGCCCGCTTTTCTGGCTTCCGCCATGGCTTCATAAGCAAAACCATGATTACAAACAAATATAATGACCGATTGCATATTAATTGTCCTCCATTAAATCTTGGTATAAATAATTGAATCCAAGTTTTCCAATCGTGCTAACATCCACCGTGTAACTCACACCAAAGGCACTTGATTTAAAATGAAACTTTTCTTCCAACCGTTGTAAGATATTAGTGACATCGTTTGAATCAATCAAACTAAAGATCACTTCTTTCTCAGAATCTCCTAACGATAAGAGTTCTAATATTTCACTTGGGGCAGTCCCTTTCGCCTTCATGATGGTTTGAAAGTGGATTTTGCCTTCTTGAATAATCGAACACACAGCACTAGATTTTCCTTTTGGAATAACCGTTATTAATAATCTCATTCTAACATCACCCCTTCAACTCAATGATTTCATCGTCAGTTTCAGCACTGATGATACGTTTGCGTTTTCTGCTAGCAATCAGTCCTAACACTTGAATTGTGATTAGAGGCGCCATTGCTACAAAAGCCACCAAACCAAATGCATCGAGTAATACATTTGAAGATTCTATCACATCAGATGCCCCTAAAGCAAATGGCATTAAAAACGCACTGGTCATTGCGCCAGAAACCGCCCCACCCGAATCGAAAGCAATCGAGGAAAAAATACTTGGCGTAATAAAAGTAAGTAAGATGGTAATCACATAACCAGGCAGTAATATCCACCAGATGCTTAATCCTGTGACAACCCTTAACAAAGCAAGGCCAATCGCCAGTGAAACACCGATTGACAATGCAATCATCATAAATCTACTGCTAATCGCCCCAGCACTAATCTCTTCAACCTGTCTATTCAAGGCAATAACACTCGGTTCAGCAGGTACTACAAGTAACCCAAACACCATCCCCATCGGGATCAATAACCACATCGCTTCTTGACCAAAATATCGTCCGATATAAGTGCCAATATTGACAAAACCCGCATTGGCACCTGTCAAAAATAAGACTAGGCCAAAATAAGTGTACCCAAATGCGATGAGTATTTTATAGACTTTCTTTTTTGAAAACTTAAAAGCCACAAGTTGAAACACAAAGAAAAATCCAATAAATGGTAGTATCGCAATCGCCATTTGAATAAGGTTCATTATTAAATAGCCAATGAAGGTTGTACTGGTATCGCTGATTGGTATTGAAGGCGTTACGAATAATCCCAAAATAAGTACGCTCATAATCGGTCCGATTGAAGCAATCCCAATCAAGCCAAATGAATCTTGGTCAGACGCCTTATCCCCTCTGGCATGTGAAATACCAAATCCTAATGACATGATAAACGGTACAGCCATCGGACCAGTTGTAACCCCTCCAGAATCAAACGCAATTGGGACAAACTCTGGTCTTATCCTACTCACAATGAGAGCAATGATAAATAAAATACCATAGCTGATTAAAAACAAGGTTCGCAACTTGAATTGGAATAAAATTCTCATTAAAGCAATAATCACGAATATCCCAACACCCAGTGAGACAGATAATATTAGCACAGGTTGTGAAATGACTGACTTGAATTGATCAGCCAGTACCCATAAAGCAGGTTCTGCAACTGTAATCATAAAACCGACAACAAATGCAACCAAAACAAAGATGACAATGTTTCTTTTTCTAATAATGAAAATACCGATGTCCTCAGCAATCGAAACCATTGAGGCAATTGACCCGATTTGAAACAACGCCAACCCAATCACCAAAAACACAATGCCTATAAAGAAATTCAATACATCTTTAGATTGAACACCCACAAAAGGCATTAAAACTAAGATAACGATAGATACTGGCAAAACAGCAATCAGTGATTCTTTAATTTTATTAACTAAAACCGATTGTTTCACCGTATCACCTCTCATAAATAGTATACTTGATACCGCCTTTTTAAGCAAACAAAAGGGCAAAGACTTTCTGCTTTCCCCTTTTAGAGTCCTAATAAACTAGTTGGTGTACTTCTCAACAAAATTAAGCAATAAATTAAGTAAAATGCCTAGAATAGAGGCAAAAGCTAATGCAGGAAGCGAAAACCCAAACATTGGAATGTTTCCATTTGGAAATGCATAGTTTCCTCCCAAACCTACTATTAAGATTACAGCAATGATACCCAGATTTTTAGCCTCAAACATATTTACCTTCTTTTCGATTAAAATGGCGATACCTTGTGCGCCAATAACACCAAACAAGTAAATGCTTGCGCCACCAATAACAGGTTGTGGAATGGTATAAACAAGGTTTGCCAATGGTGTGACAAATGCCAAAATCATTGTAATGATTGCAGCAGTACCTAATACCCAAACAGAAAAGTTTTTAGTGATGGCCATTGTAGATATGTTTTCACCATAATTCGTTCCGGCAGGCCCTCCGACTAAAGCAGAGGCAATATCGCCAATCCCATCACCAACAAGGTTTAAACCCAGTTTAGATTCAATCTCATATTTGGAAACTCCTTTTTCTAACGCAAGGTTATTTACATACAAATCCAGTTGATATAGATGTGCTGTAGATTCTGGAATGGTTGCAAGCGCTATTGGCATAATAGCGGCAACCGCTTGAAATGACGCAACCGGCAAGGTGAAATGAGGCACACTAACGACTGTGCTTGATAACACTTTTGAGTAGTCGATGAGTTCAACACCAAAGCCGAAATCTAAGATGAGAGCAGTGGCATATCCAAGGAGTATTCCAAATAGTATTGGTAGTTGAGACAATACCCCTTTTTTAAGCATAACCGTAAATACAATGATGCTTAATAATGTCACTATTGAAACCACCCAATACCCAGAAATACCCCCTGGATTCGATTCACCAAACCCAGCAGCTTGATTCATGGCTGTCCCAGCCAGAGACAATCCAATGATCATAGCAATCGGACCTGTGACCACTGGCGGTAATACTTTTTCGATTTTATTTGCACCAAATTTTGTAATTAATAACCCAACTCCAATCGAAACCAATCCGGACATCATAATACCGAATTGTGCTTGACCTATTAAATCATTAGAAGCAACTTGTCCATACTGTGCCCCTGTAATCCCAACAATTGCTGCAATATAGGAAAAACTCGAGCCATAATAAAGGGGGATTTTCCCCTTAGTCACTAAAATGAAACAAAGCGTTGCAAAGCCACTAGCGAAAATAGTGGTTGAAATGTGAAACCCTGTTAATAGTGCAACCAGTACCGTTGCGGGAAACATGACTAAAATGTGTTGTAGTGCAAACAACACCAACTTCATGAAACTTGGTCGTTCATCAGGTAAATACCCAGTAACAACTTTTTTAAACTTTTGCATAGACCTTCTCCTTTTTCTGGTTTTAGGCCACTTAACAAAAAAGACACCTATAGTGGTGTCCTTATTATTATGGTATGGTTTTAGCTATACCTTCTTTTGCTCACGGGCAAAAGTTAAAGGACCTAAACTGTAATTAGTATAAACCATTCATTTGTCTTTTTCAACACAAACTTTTATTTTGTCTCAGTCACTTTATCCATATAGCACAATAAAGTAGCCCCAAGTCCATTTCCAACAATCATAACAAGCAAATAACCAAACGCTTTAAATGAAAAACTAAAACTCATAAACACATAGACCATATTCGCAATACTATGTTCAAATTTAGCCAAGATAAAAATGACCACAGCGAATATAACAACGATCACCTTTGCAAATTCATTCCTTATTCTTCTGTATCCATCTACACCTAAGTACATCATCATTCCACATAAAACTGATAAAAACAACACCATCCATAGCGTATGAGAAAGTTTGTAATTTACCAAAACCTGCGCTTCACTTATCAAATGTGGAGCCGCCAACCTTGCAATTATAGCAATGAAAAAGGTACCAACCATATTACCCAAAATAGTAACAAGAATGGTCTTAAAATAGTTTTTTTCTTTCACCAAATAGCCAACTTTACCCGTATATAAGTAATACCCACTTGTAACAATCATTAATAACCCAAATGAGAATAATGTTGCACCTAAAACTGAATTATCCACAGATAAATAAGCTATGGCAGCAATCCCAATCAATAAACCTGCATAAATGGCTTTAATAAATATAGTTTTCATATTCGACTCCTTCATTAACAGTATCATTATACTGATTTTTATGATTTTATCAATGTTATTTATAGTGTTATCTCTAATTGTTTAGAATGCAAAGGATATCTTTTGAATGGTTGAAAGCCTCTTGCTATAATTACCTTTGAAAGTAGGTGTATTATGTATATCATTGAACAAAGCATGAAATTTGAAAAAGGTTATAAAGAGGTTTTATTAGCTAAATACCAGCAACCTTTTATCCTACAACAAGTTGAAGGATTCATTAAACGTGAAGTCTTGATAAATGAGTCTTCTAAAGACTATGACTTATTAATAATAAAAGTCTATTTTTCATCTAGACAAGCCTATATAAATTGGGAAGGTTCAGATCTTCACAAATCGATGCACAAAGGTCCTCATGGACATAAAAAGACCATTGAGGGACTCATTGAATCAAAAAGAACGGCGTTTCATGAACTTGTCACCTTATATCATAAATAAAAGGTGAATAATATCACCCTTTACTTAAGGACTGTAACAAAATGAAGCTGTAAAATGCTTCAGGACGTTCAGTCTTTTTTTATCCTAATGCCACGTCAAGCACCATCATTATGATGAACCCTAGTATGAAGCCAAAAGTAGCAACGTGTTCTTGGTTTTCCATGCTCTTTTCAGAGGCTTCAGGAATCAATTCCTCAACCACTACATAAATCATAGCACCTGCTGCAAACGCTAGTGCATACGGCAAGAAACTCGATACTGCGGTAACAAGTAAAGCCCCAATCACTGCTGCAACTGGTTCGACTAATGCCGAAGCCTGACCATACAAAAAGGCCTTAGTTCTGCTGTTACCTTCGTGTCTAAGTGGAATCGAGACCGCTGCACCTTCTGGAAAGTTTTGAATGCCTATCCCAATGGCGACTGCAATGGCTGCCATTAAGGCTAAATTAGGATCTCCAACCAATCCAATAGCACCAAATGCTACCCCTACCGCTAGCCCTTCAGGAATGTTGTGAAGGGTGATTGAGAAAACGAGTAATACCGATCTCGGTAATGGGACACGAATCCCTTCCCTTAACCCTTTATCCCCAAAGTGAATATGTGGAATTATTTTATCAAACGCAAATAAAAACAATGTGCCTACAAAAAAACCAACGGATGCGACTACCCATGGAATCGCACCTTGTTCTTCAGCCATTCCAATGGCTGGTATTAACAACGACCACACAGATGCGGCTATCATAACCCCAGCAGCAAACCCTAACATCATATTATATATATTTCTGTTAATCGATTTAAAAAAGAAGACCAATGACGCACCTAGTGCTGTTAAACTCCACGTGAATAAGCCCCCCAATAAAGCTAATAACCATGGATCAATCCCTAATAAATAATCAATCATTTTATCCTCTTTTCTACATAAACATCGTCATATAAATGGGAATTTTATGAACGCCGTTTACATGACTATAATTTTCCATACTTAGTTTGATTCCCTCTTTAAAGTCATAATTCTCAAAGAGTGTTTTCATCGTCTTAGATTTTGTATTATCGGCACTTTTGACTTCCAAAGGAATGACTCCATTTGGCCCTTTTATAAGGAAATCCACTTCTAAAGTTGTATTTGTTGAGAAGTAATAGAGCTTCTCTCCTGTTTTCATTAGAATGTCTGCGACAACCGCTTCTAAAAGTGCACCTTGTTTCACATCTGTTTTACCTAGTAATAATTCCTGCTGAACTTGTGCTCCGTAAAAACCACTCAGTAAGCCAATGTCTTTAAAATATACTTTAAACACATCATGTTTGGCGTGTGAAGCAAACGGCCATTTCGGCTCATCCAAATTGAATGAGATATTAATGATGTCTGTGTAATAAAGCCATAAAATGATGTTTTCGTATTTTCTAGCAGTTGAACGATATTCGATGACCCCATATTGAAATTTCTTGTTTTCTTTTTCAAGTTGGAGCGGAATTGACTCGATCGCCTTAATGCCTTTAACATAATCAGGTTTTGATAAATACGTTTGCATATCCTTATAGTACATTTGAATGATTTTCTTCTGTTGTTTAGATACAGTTTTAAAGTTGTGAGTCTCAAAGAAACTTGTAATCACATCAGGCATGCCACCGACAATCATATATTCCTTAAACAAATCAATCATCGTATCATGCAACGAACTAACCAATGGCATATTGTTTTCAAAATGATGTTGCATAGATTTAATGGTATGCTCATTGACGCCATTTGCCCATAAGTATTCCTCAAAATCCAAACTATTCATAGACAAGATATGTTCATGTTGTAAAGCTGAGGCTGGAAACACTTCAGGGTTAATCGCAAAATAAGAGGTGGCCATAATGCAATCGTATTTCTTAGAATCGTATAGTGTCTTCATGGCCAATCTAGCATTTGGACATAAATGAACCTCGTCAAAAAAGAACAATGTTTGATTAGGACTAAACCTTTCGGTTTGCAAAAATATCGTTATTTTTTTTGTAATGGTGGCAAGATCCAAGTCACCATCAAATATAAGTTTCAATTTAGGATTTTTCTCAAAATCAAGTTTGATTAAGTGTTTGTAGTTTTCTTTAGCGAATTTTTCGATAATGGTAGATTTGCCAATGCCTTTTGGACCTTTGATTATCAATACCTGTTTATCGACTTTATCATGCCATTCTACCAAACTTTGAGTTATCTTTCTTCTATACATATAATCACCGCTTCAATTATATACAATAAACCAACAGGAATCAATCATTTTTGCATATTTTTATACTAAAAAGTCATTTCTATTGCATATTATTGAATAAAAAAATGTCACAATACGAAAAAGGAGTAAAACAACGTATTGTGACATATGAGTGACTAATAGGTACTCTTCAATTTTTTTAAAGCGGTTAATTCTTCAATCAGTAGCGGTAATACCTGTTTTGCATCTGCAATAATTGAAACGTCTGCAACATCAAAGATGAGTGCATTTGGATCTGTATTGACTGCAATGATTAACTCAGATTTATCCATGCCACTAATGTGTTGAATGGCTCCACTGATACCGGAAGCTAAATACACTTTAGGTTTAACAGTTGTGCCAGTTTGACCAACTAACCGATCCTTTTGTTCAATATTCGCATCTACAACGGCTCTTGAAGCTGCTACTTCACCACCGACTAAACCAGCAATGTCTTTTAATGTTTTAAACATGTTAGACACACCTCTTCCACCAGCGATGATTACTTCTGCTTTGTTCAATTCTACTTTTTGATGGGTAAGAGGCTCAATATCCAATACTTCAATCTTAGATACGAATCCGCAATCAAATGGTGCTTTGGTAACTTTACCTATGCGATTTTTGTTTTCTTCAATTGCGAAAATTGAGGGTCTAATGGTTGCCATTTGTGGGACTGCCTTTTCACATATAATGGTTGCGAAAAGATTTCCTCCAAGTGCTGGTCTTGTTGCTAATAATAGCAGTTTATCTTCACTTTCTTCAAATTCTAGAAGGGTGGCATCAGCGGTTAAACCCGTATTGAGTCTTGCCGATATTCTTGGAGCTAAATCTCTACCTTGAAGGGTAGACCCAATCAAGAATACGTCTGGTCTTTCCTTTGTCATTAAACTGGCAATGGCATGACTGTAATAATCCGTATTATATTCTTTTAAAAGTTGGTCCGTCATTACAACAACCTCATCGGCGCCACAATGAATCATTTTCTCAACTTCACTTACAATCGCTTCTTGACCTAGGTAAATTGCTTTAATCGTGGTTTGATTGCTTACAAGTCTTCTAGCTTCACTTAACAGTTCAAGCCCTACTGGGCAAACTCTATTATGCTTTTGTTCCATAAATATCCAAATGTTAGGCATTTTCTACCTCCATGTATGGGTATAACAATTTTGCAATTCTCTTTGCTGCATCTTCTGGGGTCATCTCTTGTTTTAAAGACTTCGCTTCAACTTGCTTAACATAGGTCTTCCTTACTTTTGTAGGCGAGCCTTTTAACCCAATGTCATCAAGTGATACTTTTAAATCATTGATTGTAATCTTGATTATTTCTTTATCAGTGTTATTCATGATGTGAAAAGCATTCATATATCTAGGTTTGTTCATGTCAGCTAGTGCTGTGATTAAACACGGCAGTGCTACTTTTAAGGTTAATAACTCATGGTCTGTTCTTTTTTTGATGATGGCATATGTTTGACTGATTTCTTTAATTTCTGAAATGTAAGTGATTTGAGGAATGTTTAAAAATTCAGCCACTTGAGGCCCTACCTGAGCAGTATCGCCATCAATGGCTTGATAGCCAGCAATAATCAGATCATAGTCTAATGTACTTAAGAAACTTGATAATATTTTTGAGGTAGCCCAAGTGTCGGAACCTGCAAAAGCTCTATCTGTGAGTAAATAACATACATCTACGCCTCTTGCATATAGTTCAACTAACATGGATTCTGCTTGAGCTGGTCCCATCGTAACGACTGAGACTTTAGCGCCAGTCTTATCTTTAATCCTTAGTGCTTCTTCAACCCCAGCTAAATCATTCGGATTGATGATGCTCTTAACGCCTGCTCTAATCAGTGTATTGGTTTCTTTATCGATTTTAATCTCGGTTGTATCTGGTACTTGTTTTACTAAACATACGATATGCATTATCTCAACACCTTTCCAGCAATGACCATCTTTTGAACTTCACTTGTACCTTCGTAGATTTCTGTGATTTTAGCATCTCTTAAATAACGTTCAATCTCGAAATCTCTGATATAGCCGTATCCACCCATTAATTGAATGGCTTGATCGGCGATTTCGAAGGCAGTTCTTGAAGCAAACAGTTTTGCCATAGCGGCTTTATCAGAATAGTTTTCTTTATTTTCTTTTGCTTTCACAGCTTCATACAATAAGCCTCTTGCTGCTTCTATTTGCGTTTTCATTTCAGCTATTTTGAACTGTGTGTTTTGAAAAGATGCAATGGGCTTATCAAACTGTTTTCTAGTTTTAACATAATCAACTGCTCTTTCAAAGGCACCTTCAGCGATACCTAGCGCTTGAGCGGCAATTCCAATTCGCCCACCATCTAGGGTTGACATTGCAATTTTAAAGCCTTCCCCGATTTTACCTAATAGGTTTTCTTTCGGAACTTTAACTTTCTCAAATATCAATTCACATGTGGATGAGCCTCTAATACCCATTTTTCTTTCTTTTGGTCCAAAACTAAAGCCTGGGGTGTTTTTTTCTAAGATGAACGCACTAATACCCTTTAAGCCTAATTCTGGATTTGTCATCGCAAATATCACATATATGTCTGCATAGACTGCGTTTGTGATGAATATTTTGGAACCTGTTATTTCATAGTATGTGCCTTTGTCGATGGCTTTCGTTTGTTGTTTTGATGCATCTGTACCTGCACTTGGTTCGGTTAACCCGAATGCCCCAAGTGATTTCCCACTGTTTAAACGTGGTAAATATTTGTTTTTTTGGTCTTCATTACCAAAATAGTAGATTGGTGAGGCACATAAGGAGGTATGTGCCGACAAAATGACCCCTGTGGTCGCACAGTATTTAGATAAAATTCTAACAGCGTCGATGTAACTCTTGTAAGAGGTACCTACACCGCCATACCCATTAAAAGGTAGGCCTAAAAGTCCAATTTCTGCCATTTTTCCGACAGTTTCTTTTGGAAATCTTTCTGTTTCATCGATCTCTTTAGCGATTGGTTTGACTTCTTTTAATGCAAAGTCTTCAAATAAATCAATTAGTAATTGTTCTTTCATCTCGGTGGCATTACCACGGCTGTTCCAACAACGACTGCTTCATTGTTTTGATTATAAGCAGTGGTCTTCATGGTCACGCGGTTTTTCTCCTCATTAATTTCTAAAGCTTCAACAATCGCTTTGATGTGATCATTCAAGTAAACCGGTCTAATAAACTTAGAGTCTTGGCTCAAGTAAATTGTACCTAATCCTGGTAATTCTGTGCCCAACACTGTTGAAAAAAGGGCGTTGATGAGTCCGCCATGTGCAATTCTTGTATGAAACATGCTTGATTTGGCATACGTTTCATCCAAGTGAACAGGATTGTGGTCACCTGATACATTCGCAAATAGCTTAACGTCTTCTTCAGTAATTGTTTTCTCATAAAAAGCGAAATCTCCTACTTTAATGTCTTTAATTGTTTTTTTTGTCATATATTCCTTTCTCTATACTATGAATAAATGTTCATCTTATCTTTATATTAATACTATTTAAGCTGAATGTCAATACACTAAAAAAGAATAACTTGTATTTTTCAATAAAATCGTTTACACTTATTATGGGTGATATCATGGATCAACTTAATTATCGCTTACCCAAAAGAAAAGACGGTCTAAAAACCTTTAATAAAATCATAACTACCGGTAAAAAACTTTTCTCTAAACAAGGTTATCAAGCGACTTCTATCAATGAAATAATCGAAAAATCAAAAATTGCAACTGGCACATTTTATATTTATTTTGACGACAAACTAGCACTTTATGTTTACTTACTTCAGCATTACAGAAATAAGATTCGAGAAGCCATCAATGAGTCAATTAAAGATGCCCAAACCAGACGTGAAAAAGAAAGGTTGGGTATTAGGGCATTTCTTAAGTTTGCTTGGCAAGATCCACTTTCTTATCGAATCATATGGGAATCCATGTTTGTAGATGCTGGGTTGTTTAAGGAATACTATCAGAATTTTGCGAAAGCTTATATGACCAATTTAGAAGAGAGCATTCGTCTAAATGAAATCCACGATGGCATCAACGCTGAAACTCTTTCATACATATTGATGGGCATTTCTAATTTTGTTGGTCTGCAAGTATTGTTTAGAGATACCTTAACAGATATGGATTTAGATAGAATCGTCGATGAGGTCATGTATATTTTGGATAACGGCATGTTTATAAAAAAATAGAAGTCCATTGACTTCTTTTTTTTATGGCAAGAGCACCGTGATCGTAGTGCCGACCTCTTCTTTACTCTCAACTACAATTTGACCCTCGTAATAGGAAGTCACATGTTTGACGATTGCTAACCCTAGGCCTGTACCATTTTGAAGTTTACTTCTGGTTTTATTAATCTGATAAAAACGCTCAAAAA
This sequence comes from Acholeplasma sp., assembly GCA_034006765.1. GTDB lineage: Bacteria > Bacillota_I > Bacilli_A > Acholeplasmatales > UBA5453 > Paracholeplasma. The sequence goes on from JAVESF010000002.1 coordinate 27,439, forward strand.
TTCTGTCTTTTTGATCATTTGGTATCCCAATTCCTGTGTCCTTGACCCTAAAAACCACTTGGTCAGTTTTAAAAAGTTCTATGTCTATTTTCCCATTGTTAACGTTATATTTGATGGCATTTTCAACCAGGTTTTTAAAGAGGGATCTAAAATCTGAATCAACCCCATTGTAAACAACTTCTTCAGCTTTAAGACTGATTTCGATTGCCTTGGACTGTGCCAAAGAATCCAGCTGTTCTAAAGTGCTTTTTAATACATCGTGCAAGTTTATTAAACGCTTTTCCGTTTTAGGTCTGGTTTCCAGTCTTGCAAGTTCAAGCATGTCTTTTAATAAGTTGTCCATCGTTTCGATTTGATCAATAATATCTTTTGATAAACGTTTTTTTGTGTCTTCATTGACCATATCGTAATGGATTAATTCTGCAGATCCTTTTATCGCTGTTAAAGGGGTTCTAAGCTCATGTGACGCATTCGCAAAGAAATCTCTCTTGTTGGTCTCTAATCTAACTCGTTCAGTTTCGTCTGCCAAAACGACCAATACCCCAAATGGGTTTTTATCCTTGACCAATATTTTATTAGAAACGCTAGATATGGTGATTAAAATGTTCTTTTGATTCATCATAACTTTAATCGATTCTTGAACATTTGACTGAGTTGCCTTTTGAATTGTATGGTAAATTAAAGGTTGTCTAATCGATGAAAGAGGTTCCTGTTCTTCAAGTGAAAGCAGCTGTCTCGCAAACTCATTTGAAAGGATTAAGGATTCGTCGCTACCAATAACCAACACCCCTTGATGCATGTGTTTTAATAACAATTGAAGTTCTTCTTCCTTTAGTTCAAGGTCTTTTATTTGCATAACAATTTGTTCATTAATCCCATTAATCTCGCGCAACAAATCATTAATTTCATCATAGTCAGAGTTAGGTAATATCCACTGATAGTTACCATCTTTAATGGACCGAACAGAATTAGAAACTTCATGAATTGGTTTTAAGAACAATTTGGTTGTGCTCTTTAGTGTCATATAAGAAAGACACAAAACACCCATAGAAAAAATCACCAACACCCATATCGTCTGTTCATTTAGTGCAATGTTTTCATCCATTACGACTGCAACACGGACATAGTTGCCATTTTCAGCTTTACCAGCAACATACATTAAATTCATTTTTAAAGAGTCTGAATACCTTGGATAAGCCTTACCTAAGTGTATAATTTCTGGGTAATCTGATTGATTTCCACCTACTGAAATAATCATTGAATCCGCCAAAGGATTGCCTGTTTCATCTAATATACTGATGCGTTTCATTGAATATTGATGCAAAGAAACAAATGTTTCGTCAGTATCACCATAGGCGTTATATGACACAATGGTATCGTTTAAGATGATTTTAAGCATCATTGAGGTTTGTCGTTTGTTGACATAGTTGGTTAGACTGAATGTGATTGCCAGATACCCAATAATGACTAGTACGATTAGAACTAGATTATAAACCGTGAATGACCTTTTCATTCGTATATCATCCTATAACCAACCGATCTAACCGTCAATAAACTCAAATTCGATCTATTCGTTTTAAGTTTAGTTCTTAAAGACTTGATATGCATGTCTATGGTTCTAGACTCCAGTATTAGTTCAGAACCCCACACTATTGAAAATATAGATTCACGCGAAAGGACTTCTTTTGGTTTTTTCATAAACAATCTCAAGAGTTCATATTCCTTAAAGGTCAAATTGACAATTTCATCATCAATTGAGACTTCCCTCGTTTGGAGATCCATCGTTGTGTTTCCAATCGTTAGGCGTTCTTTGTTTTTTTGTTTTCGAAGTTTCGACTGAATTCTAGCCAATAATTCTAATACGCCAAAAGGTTTTGTGAGATAGTCATCCGCACCTAGGTCCAGTCCTTCAACCTTATTTAATTCACTGGCAAGTGCTGAAACAATAATCACAGGGACCTCTGATGTTCTCGGGTTTTTTCTTAATCGAATAAGGTGGTCTAACCCTGATTCATTAGGTAACATAAGGTCCAGTAATATCAAATCTGGCACTTGTGTTTCGATTGCTTCAAAAAAAGGGTTACCGCTTTTAAAGCCAATTGAATCGTATTTAGCATTACTAAGCGTTTTTTCAATAATGTAAGCGATAGAGTCATCATCTTCGATATAATAGATTTTTGCCATAAATCCTCCTAATAAAGCTGCGTATTTTTATGGTGCCCAGTGGTTAAAAAAATCACCCATTCTGCAATGTTTACTGCGTGGTCTGCAACTCTTTCTAAGTACTTCCCAATTAATAAAACTGAAATGACGTAATTTGAATCATCCACGTTATCTTTTAGCCAAGTGGTGATTAGTTGAATGAGTTTTTTATAAAGCAAGTCAACTGAATCGTCTTTCTCGATTGTCATTCGAGCTAGTATCGCATCTTCTTTGACCAGTGCATCGATTGCATTTTTTACCATAGTGGTTGATATTAAAGCCATTTCAAATAGCATCGATAAGTCTCTTTGGCTACTGTCCTGTTCTAAATGCAAGTATATTTCGCTGATGTCTGTCGCATGGTCCGCGATTCTTTCAATGTCTGTGATGACTTTTAGAATGGTGGTCACCAATCTTAAGTCCTGGGCAATGGGTTGTTCTTTCCAAATTATTTTTAAAGCGTCCTTAGCAATCGTTTCTTCTAACGCATCGATCTCATTGTCTTTCTGTATGGTTAGTGTTGCGAGTACAGCATCTTTTTGTTTAAATGCCTTTAACCCATTCTCGATATTGATTAAGGCATGATCAGCCATTTCAATGACCGCTTGTTTAAGTTTTACCAAAGACTCTTGATAGCTTGTTCTCATGTCATTTCCCTTTCTATTATATCATCATCCAAAACGGCCTGTGATATAATCTTCTGTTCTTTTGTCTATTGGATGCGAAAATAATGCATCCGTGTTTGCATACTCAATCATTTCACCCATTAAGAAAAATGCTGTATTATCACTAATTCTTGCTGCTTGTTGCATGTTATGTGTCACAATGATGATGGTGTATGTTTTTTTTAATGTTAGTATTAAGTCTTCTATTTTAGAGGTCGCAATTGGATCTAAGGCACTGGTGGGCTCATCCATTAAAATGACTTTTGGTTTCATTGCAAGTGCCCTTGCAATACAAAGTCTTTGTTGTTGTCCCCCGGATAGTTTCAAAGCAGATTCAGTAAGTCTATCTTTCACTTCATCAAATAAAGCCGCTTGTTCTAAAGCATCTTTAACGATAATGTCTAGTTTCTTTTTTTGATTGATGCCTTGACATCTTGGTCCATATGCAATGTTTTCATATATTGACATGGGAAATGGATTTGGCTTTTGAAACACCATACCCACTTCGGTTCTAAGCTTAATTACGTCTGTCTTATTAAAGAAAATATCATGGTGACCATAATATACTTTCCCACTGATTGAAATATGGTCAACCAAATCATTCATGCGATTAAGTGTTTTTAAGAAAGTAGATTTGCCACATCCCGATGGTCCTATCAAGGCTGTGACCTTATAATCATCAATCGCTAAATTGACGTTCTTTAATGCTTGATTTTTACCATAATACACATTTAAATCTTGTATTTCAAATATTTTCATGCTTTTAGACCCCCATTCGTTTTTTGAATCGATGTGCGACATATTTTATCGAGATATTAAGTGCTAATACCAAAACCAAAATGATAAATGCAATCGTAGTTGCGAGTTCAATATTCGCAGGTTCATCAGACATTAATGCATAAATATGAACCGAGAGTGAAGTAGACTTATCGAAGATTGAAATGTCATCTTTTATGGTTGTCCCTACCGCAAATATTAAAGCTGCGCTCTCTCCAATGATCCTTCCGATTGATAACAAAACTGCCGTCAATATGCCTGTGTAGGCATTTGGTAACACAATTTTGAATATGGTCTGCGTTTTGTTTGCACCTAAAGCCAATGAGCCGCTTCTAAGCTCATTTGGAATGACTTTTAACGATTCTTCTGTGGTTCTTATAATCACTGGCAATAAAATGACGGTTAATGTTAACGCCCCAGATATTAAATTAGGGCCAGTGGCTTTAGATATCGCCATTGTCATAGGCACAAAAAGTGCAAGTCCTAATAGTCCATAAATGATTGAAGGTACACCTGTTAGGGTTTCAATGAATGACCTAAGTATTTTAGTCATTTTGGATTGTTTGGCGAACTCATTGAGGTAGATGGCTGTCCCGATTCCGATTGGTAATGAAAATAAAAGCGTAAGACCAATTAAGTATAGCGTTGTGATTAAAGACCCTCTAATGCCCCCACCTGGGGTTTGAAACTCAAGTTCTCTAAACGTGTCGCTATTATCAAAAACGTCTGTCATATGTTGTGCACCTTGAATCGACAAAGCTGATGGCTTGTCATCAAAAGCAATTCGAACCAACTCGTCATTCAACTTCACGGCTAATCTTTGATTTAAGATGCCTTTATCATTCATATCAAGTAAGGAAGAATCCTCATGAATGTACACAACTACGACTGTATTTTTACCTAACAAGTTAGGTTTATCTTTCAGCCCAATCCCCCATTTTTCTGAATAAAACATGTCTTGATCCATATTTGATGGTCGTTCAAAAAAACCATCTGTATTACTACTTGGCAAATCAGCGATGTGTGTGATGCTTTGATAAGGATTTGTAAACAACTTAAAATCTAGCAGTTTTAACCCATTTAAAAACACATAACCTGTGATCCCAATCAATAACAAAAATGTGATGAATGCACTGATATATGTGACAATAACGCTTAAAAAGTCTTTATGTTTTCTATTTAACATCGACAGACCCCACCCATCTTTTAACTTTATTTAATGTGAAGTTCGTGAATAAAATAATCATCATTAATACGAGACCTACTGAAAACCTAATGTCATAATCGATGCCTGTTGTCTCTTTCATGCCTTCAAGCATGACCGTTGTCAGGGTAGAGGCTGTGTCAAAGATATTAATAGTGAAGCCGCTTTTACGATTACCTATGACAAGCGATACTGCTGTGGCTTCCCCAAGTGCTCTTCCTACGCCTAAGATTGCTGAGGTAAATATGCCGCTTTTAGCGGCGCCAAGAACAACTTTAAATTGTGTTTGACTCTTTGATGCGCCTAAGGCTAGTGACGCTTCAACTAAAGAGGCATCCACGCTTCTAATCGCAACTTCTGAAACAGAGGTAATGGTCGGAATGATCATAATGGCTAACACCAACACACTCGCAAGCATTGAGTTCCCACCCTTAGATTGATAGCCCATCCAAAATGAAAGTTGATAAATCAAAGTTAGAATCACACCCGATCCAAACAATCCATATATGATTGAGGGAATGGATGCCAACATTTCAATGACTGTGCGAAACAATTCTCTTAAACGTTTAGGCGCAATTCTCGCAATAAATAATGCTGTGAGTACGCCAACAGGCAATGCAATGATTAAGGATAAAAAGGCGATTATTATCGTGTATAAAATGATAAAGCCAACGCTATAAAGATTCGAATTGAACATATCGCCCGTTAACCAAGTAAAACCCGTAAAAAACTTATAGACTGATACACGACCTAATCCATCATTGTTCGTGATAAAGGGCGTTAACCCTTTTTGAAGGATAACGCCTGCAATGATCACGATAAATGAGCTGGAAAGTAATGTGAATGTGAATAATAAATACTTAGTCCAAACATCGACGACTTTTCTCTTGGTTTGATTTCTATTTTGACCAATCATATTTGTCTTCCTAACCTCCCTGCTCATGGTTTGAACTGCTACTTAACAAATGTCCAGTCCAATGTTGTACCCTCGTAAATGTTTTTGATTTGTGCTTTAGTCAGATTGGTGACGGGATTTGATTTATTGACTACAACCACGATTGCATCCCAAGCCAATTGACCGATTAAGTCTGCTTCAACGCCCACTTTTTCAGAGTCTTTAAAGTATCGTGAGGCAAATCCAACATGTTTACTTACTGGGTCAGAAAGGCCTTGTACTTGAGTGCGCTTATAAGCATCCCCAGAACCTGTGTGATCGTGTTCTGCTACAAAGTTACCAGCTTTCGCATTAAAAGCTGTTGTTAGTGCTTCTGCCACTTTTTGAATCGAATCTGACCCACCAAATCGAATGGTAATATGACTATTATTGCCTGCAGTAATTGGATGATTGGCTTTTATGGAATCCCATGTAACTGTGCTATTTAAAGCAATCGCACCATTGTTATTGATGATGTCTGCTGCATCTGTTGTCCCTAAAAAGGCGACAAATGCATTGACAAGTGCTTCAATTTCAGGGGTTTCATAATCGCCTTGATCTCTTAACATCCACATAAACGGGCGTTTTAACCCATAAGTGTCATTCATCACATTTTGAATGGTGGGTGCAACCCCCTCAAAATAGACACCTTTTAAAGAATCATCTACCGATGACAATGAGATGTATCCAATCGCATATAAATCTGTTGCAACTGAGGTCATAATCCCTGTGTTGTCTTTGGTTACATACCCATTCACTAAGAGTGAATCATTGGTTGCACCTTCAGCAAACCCTATCCCTTCCATAAATCCCGCTCTTGTGCCTGATGTGGTATCTCTTGTGTATACGCTTATCTTTTTACTTGAATCAAAATCCTTGGTGTTTGTACATCCATAAAGTACACTCACCAAACTTAACAAAGCAATCATCATTATTTTTTTCAAAGTTTTCACCTATCCTTTTGCCTTCATTGTATAAAAAAAAAGAATGTGAAACTATCACACTCTCGTAATGGATTTGTAAGAATTTTGTAAAGCCTAATGACCTTTTAACCAGTCCACTATGTCTTTATAAACAATGGTTTGATCGATGTCTAATAATAAGTCATGCTTACTGTTTGGATAAATGATGATGTCTTTCTTTCTTTTAACAGATTGTTCAAAGTGATAACAAGCGTTGTTTGGTTCGACAATCCGATCTGCCCCACCATGCAAAACTAAAATCGGTGTGGTTTGTTCTTTAATCGTCTTATGAACACGTTGATTTGCTTTAATTAAGGTTTGGTAAAGCCATCTAAACTCAATTTGCTTTAACAATTTAACATCTAGGATGTCTTCTTCTTTTTTTTCATGTCTTGATCGAGGATCGCGCCAATTAAACTTTAAGACCTTATTTGGGAAAATAAAGCCCAAATATTTTACTTTACGAATATATCGGTATTGGTAACTCATTGAAATGATGCCATCTATGTCCTTTTGATAGGTCAAGTAAGCATTGGAAATGATCGCACCTAGTGATTGTCCGATTAAAAACGTTTTTTGACCCTTTTTACGATTATTTATGATCAAATCGTGTAAGTCGTTAATAAAAACCTTATAGTCTTTAAAACCCTCTAAAGACTCAGATTCACCATGGCCCCTCAAATCATATAACAATACAGAAAACCCATTTTGGACCAAGTAGTCTTTAAAGCCTAAATATAAACCACTGTGCTCACCAATCCCGTGTGTAAAGACAACCAATGGATCGTTTTTCGAACCATAAACGTGATGGTTAATCATTAGTCCTCTAATAGATCAATGACTTTTGAAGCAAGTTGATCATAGATTAATCCTGCAGGTTCACTAGATTTAAAAATATAGTTTTCAACCGGTTGCCCAATTGGAATTTGTGCAAGGACATCAACACCAAGTTGTTCTGCCACTTGTTGTCCACCATCTTTACCAAAAATAAACTCGCGTTTGTTGTTGCAAGTGTTTAAGAAATAACTCATGTTTTCAACCACACCAATTACTTGATGACCGATTTGTTGTGCGCCTAATCCCGCTTTAACAGCGACGTGTGCCGCATTCACATGAGGCGTAGTCACGATTAACATCTTAGTTTGCTTTGCAAATTTATTGATATCAAGTGCAACATCCCCTGTTCCAGGTGGCAAATCGATTAGCACATAGTCTGTGTTTTCATCCCAAGCAACCCCGCCAAAATAATGTGACAACATTTTTCCTAGCATTGGCCCTCTCCACATAATTGGTTTGTTAGAAGGTAAGAAAAACTCTGTAGAAATAACTTCCATACCTTCGCCTTGTAAAGGAATCATCATGTCATCATCTGTTCCTGAAAGTGGCTTGATGTCGACTCTTAAGATTTGCGGGATACTTGCCCCATAAATATCTGCATCCATAATGCCCACTTTTTTTCCTAAACGGTTTAAAGCGGCCGCTAAGTTTGCGGTAACGGTAGATTTTCCAACACCACCCTTACCAGAAGCAATCCCTAAGTAAATGATCTTTTTTTCTCGTTCATTGATGACTTCATTTTGATGGAATGTCACTTTTATGCCAGGAAATCCCAATTCAACTTTGACGAGTTTAATTAAATTGATTTTAAACTTTTGTTCCTCTGGGGTGCCTGGTTTAGAAAAATACAATTCTACATCAACGACACCAGTAGGTCCTACAGTCAATTTTTTTATCCCGTTTACTTCTTTTAGTGTTTTTCCGTATCCAGGATCTTCTAATGTTTCAATTCTTATTTTTAATTCTTCATACGTAGCCATAATTAACACCTCGTTTTTTATTATAACACCAATGACTGGATTTTATCATGAAAATGCAGCCCGTTATCTCTATTTTAGTCAAAAAAGAGTGGGTTTCCCCAACTCTTTTTATTCTATTAAGCTTCTTTACTACGTTTAAACATTTTTTTAATGCGTTTGAAAAAACTTGATTCGTCATAACTTAGAATTGAAGCCTTATAGATTGGAGTTAGGAAATAATAAACCCCTACTGTAGAGGCCAATAGTAGCACAAATGCAATCAATGTATCCACGATAGAGAATACGCCACTCATATACAATGTTGGGGCTACAATTGGTGCAAACAAAGGAATGTATCCAATCACTTTTAACACAATTGAATCGCCTAAATATACAGAAAATATTGCGGCATAAAACCCAATCATCATCACCATCATAAATGGAGATTGGAAGGACTGAAAATCTTCCATAGAAGTTGACATAGACGCTAGCGTAGCCATGAAAATCATAAAGAATAATCCACCGACAACGGTGAACAGTAATGTCCATACTAATGCCATTGGCAAAGCCTCAAGAACGTCTTTTATGATTTGAGCGTCAGTCTCTGTAAATTGTCCAATGATCTCTGTCACATTAGCCCCTGAACCAGATGCCCCCAAGATTTGAGTTGAAATAAGACCGCCAATTAGACCATAAATCAAAATCAACAATGACTGCGTAACCAAAAAGGCAAAAGCCGCTAGTATTTTGGTCATAAAGTGTGTTTGTGGTGGTACGGTTGACATCACATATTCGATGGCTTTTGTAGATTTTTCTTCGATAATATCTATGCCAACGAACTGAACAGACATAATCAACATGATGAAGATTGGAATTGCAATAAACATACTGATGACACTCAAGATTAAATCTCTGGTTGAATTGTCTTTTTGTTGTGTAATGACTTGATAATTCAGTGGTGCTAAGAAGTCTTCAATCAAAGCTTGTTCTTCAACTGTTTTATCAATACTCCAAACATTAATGCGGTATTGTCCAAGTATTTGTATAATGATATTTTCTTGAATCACTTCAAGGTCGTCTTTGTAAATCGATGCCTTTAGGTTGTCGTCTTCCATTGATAACCATACGATCGCATCTTTACCATTAAATGTGATGTTTTCTGGATCGATTGTGTCTATGGCTTCAAAGGTAATGGTTGTATTAGGCAACATGCTTGAGAAAGAAACCCCATATTCATTTAATAAATCAATCGTTTCTATTGACTTATTGGTTTCGTCGTAAACCGATACTTTGATTGAAGTAGTTTCATTACTGTCAAAAAAAGCGATGATGTTTGGTAAATTCATGATGCCCATTAAAGCGATAAAAATAACAATATTGGATATCAAAAAAGCTTTAGTTGCAAGTCTTTTTTTTATGCCGTATGTTAAAAGGTATTTAAACTTGTTCAAAGGTTTCACCTACTTTTTCAATGAATATTTCAGATAGACTGGCTTGTTCAATGTCGAATTTTCTTACATTTTGACAAGTTTTAATGTAATCAAACACTAAATTTGCACAGGATTCATTCTCGATTTTAACGATGATTTCGTTGGGTTGAACCAACACATCCAATACCCCGTTAATCGTTTTCAAGGCTTTTGGATCTACTTCTGCAACGATTCTAATGTTGTGTTTTTTGAACTCTTTTTTGATATCTGTGATTTGACCACTTAAAACCGCATTGCCTTTTTCAAGCACAATGAGTTGTTCACAAAAACTTTCAACATGATCAATTTGATGGGTTGAGAAAATAATCATTGTCCCCTTCGATTGGAAATCTCTAATAACTTCAACAAACTTCATCGTATTGATTGGATCTAAGCCAGAAAAAGGTTCGTCCAATACCAGTAATTTAGGGTTGTTGATGATGGCAGTGATAAACTGGATTTTTTGCTGATTACCTTTAGACAATTCTTTGATTTTCTTGTCTTTGTATGATTCAATATTGAACCGTTTCAACCAATAGTCGAGACGCTCCAAAATCACTTCTTTGTCTAATCCTTTTAACGCGCCATAGTGTAAAATTAAATCCTTTACTTTCAATTTAACCAAAAGCGATCTTTCTTCAATCATATACCCAATTGAATCGGCATCGTCATAGCTGATTTTTTTCCCATTAAAAAGAATTTCACCTTCTGTGGGTTCTAACAACCCTAAAATCATTTTAAACGTGGTTGTTTTGCCTGCACCATTGGTACCCAATAATCCGAAGATTTCGCCAGGCTTAATGTTAAAACTTAAGTCTTTAACTGCCGTTAATGTCCCATAATTCTTTTTAACGTGTTTGACTTCTAGCATAGTATCACTCCTCGATTCATTATTTTATCACACTTAATGTAACAAAATAGAAAAAAAATAAAGAAAAAAAATAAAAAGGCTTACATGCCTTTTTAGATGTTTTTTTGGGTATATCTATTTTATATTAAAACGAAGGGATTGCTTGTTTATATACATCAAATCATCGGCCTTCTTCTGAATGCTAGAAATGGTTTGGTTTGGTTTTTCTTTAATTGCACACCCTAAAGCAACTCTAACTTGTTGATTACTGACTTTTAATCCATTAAAGGTTTCAACGAGTCTTTCTTTCAGTGCACTCATCTCTGTTTTTGAAGTATTTGGAGAGACAATCATAAATTCATCGCCACCAATTCTGCCCACTAAGTCTTTTTCAGTGATTGAGTCTAAAATTCCTTTGGCAACGACTTTTAAAAGTTTATCGCCTGAATGATGGCCATACTGATCGTTCATTTCTTTTAAATCATTCACATCTAACATCATGATGCCAAGTGGTAATAACAAATGTTGATCAAAATTTTTCAACACATTTTCCATAAATCTACGGTTATAAAGACCTGTTAGATAATCGTGATAGCTTAGATATTCGATGTCCTTTGCCTGCTTAAGTTGGTCTGAAATATCTTTAAATACGTAGACATACCCATCCATATTCCCATCTTGGTCAAAAATGGGTGAAACATTTTCTTCAATCGGAACAAATTTACCATTTTTCTTAACCAGGTATAACTCTTGGGTATACATACGTTTCAATCCAAGCGGGTCATTGTGTTTAGATTGATACTTTTCAATTTGATAGATGGCTTTTAAAGGTTTCCCAATCGCTTCTGTTTCTTTGTATCCGGTAAGGGATTGTGCAGAAGGATTCATAATTTGAATAAGTCCATGACTGTCTGTTGAAATTACCCCATCGCTAACGCTTAAAAGCGTCTTTTTAAACAAATCCCTTTCGATTGAAAGCTGTTCCTTTAAATTGACTTCATCTGTAATGTCTGTCGCAGTACCTGCCATGCCAGAAAAGAGGTTTTGATCATCTCTAATGGAAATCGCATTTGTTTTAAAATACTTGATCGTACCAGCTTTATCTCTAGCCTTAAACTGCTTAAGTTCATGACGACTCGTGCTGGATTTAACCTTTATAAAGAAGTCTCTTATGGTCTGAACATCATCATCGGTTACAATCTTTGTGAAAGGTTCGTTTAGGATATGGGTTGACTCATAACCTAATAAGTGTTTAAAGGCTTCACTGACAAATATACATTTGCCATTATGGTCAATAAGGTAAATGACGTCATAACTGCTTTCCACAAGTTGTTTATACTTAAACTGGTTTTCGCGTAATTGAAATTCCAATTTTTTCGCATCGTCGATGATAATGTGAGTTCCTACCATGATAAGTGGCTTTTTATCATCTGTGTAACTGATTACTTTACCTCTATCTGCAATCCATACATAAGAACCATCCTTGTGTCTCATTCTTGTCTCGACATAATAAGGCATATCTCGATTGAAATAGTCTTCAAGTGCTTGAAATGCACTTTTGCGATCATCCGGATGAATAAGATTGGTCCATGTCATAAGCGTGGTCGGCAAGAGTTCTTCTAATGTGTAGCCTAATGTATTTGCCCACTGTTCATTAAAAATGGTTTGATTGGTCTGAACATTCCAAAACCATGTCCCTGCATCGGTTGCAGACAAATAGTCTTTATAGTTCTCTTTTTCTGCTTCAACTTCATTGATTCGGTTTTGAAATTTATCATAATTGTTGGTAGACCCAATAACGAAAATTGGTTGATTATCTTCGTATATGATAAGGGCATCGGTTTTATACCAATCGTAATTTCCACTGCTGTTTTTGAGTCGATGCAGTAAGTGATATTCCTCTTCTAGTGATTCAAAAGCTTGTCTTCTAATCAAATCAATCATACTGGCATCTTCAATATGCCAAATACTTCGCCAAGTATCATATTTGTAAAAAGCCTCACTCGGTTCGTACCCCAAAGATTTCAATAAATGAGAAGATGGTAAAAAATAGTTGTCTGATAAACGCCAAAAATAGATACCAGATTTGATATCTTGGAGTAAATCTTTGTATTTTTCAATTGAGGATAAAACCGTCTTAAAATCTTTCATACTTGACCTCAGAGATTTTTACTCATTATATCACTTTGTTTCATTCATAATCGTTTCATTCATTATTTTTGTCCATAAATGTCTTTATTTTTAAGAAAAACCCCCTCATAGATCAGTCGTCTATCGACAACTCACTTAAAAAGGGGGGTATGAATGCGGTATAAACTTAGGCTAACTTGCTTTTAGCCTCAACAGCGTTCAAAATATGTTTAATAAACGCATCTAAAGATAAATTCACTTGGGCATCACTGCCATATTGTCGATAGGTGACGGATTGATTGGATACTTCATTGTCGCCTATGACAAGCTGGTAAGGAATCTTCTTTGTCTGAGCTTCTCTGATCTTATATCCAAGTTTCTCATTTCTTAAATCTAATTCCACTCGGATACCTTGTTTTTGTAATATTTGTCTAACTTGTTCTGCATAATCTGCATGAATATTCAGATTGACTGGAATAAGTTTAATTTGAGTAGGCGCAAGCCATAATGGGAACGCCCCTTTGTATTCTTCAATTAAATAGGCTGAGAAACGTTCCATGGTTGAAACAATCCCTCTATGAATGACTACTGGTACTTGATCGTTTTTGCCGTCTTCACCTACATAGGTAAGTTCAAATCTTCTCGGTAATAAGAAATCAATTTGAATGGTTGACAACGTTTCATCATTACCCAACGCTGTTTTCACTTGAACGTCCAATTTAGGCCCATAAAATGCTGCTTCACCAATGGCTTCATAATATGGCATACCAAATTCATCCATAACTTCTTTTAAAGCTTTTTGAGCGTCATTCCACATTGAATCATCGTCAAAGTATTTTTCTTTGTTTTCAGGGTCTCTATAAGAAAGTCTAAGCTTGTAATCGGTGATATTAAAATCTTTATAAACATCAAATAATAGGTCTAATGTGCGTTTGAATTCGTCTTTGATTTGGTCTTCTCTTACGAAAATATGGGCATCATTCAGCGTCATTTCTCTAACCCTTTGTAGACCAGATAACGCACCTGATTTTTCGTATCGATGCATCATACCAAGTTCGGCAATACGGATTGGAAGTTCTCTATATGAATGAATATCATTTTTATAAATGAGCATATGATGTGGGCAGTTCATAGGTCTAACCACTAAAGATTCGCCATCCCCCATATCCATAGGTGGAAACATTGAATCTTTGTAATGATCCCAGTGCCCAGATGTTTTATACAAATCCACATTTGCTAGTATTGGGGTATAAACGTGTTCATATCCAAGTTCGATTTCTTTGTCAGTGATATAACGTTCAATGATTCTACGTAAAGTTGCCCCATTTTTTAACCAGAATGCGAGCCCAGAACCAGCTTCTTTTGTAAGCATGAATAAATCCAGTTCTTTACCTAGTCTTCTGTGGTCTCTTTGCTTACGTTCTTCCAAGATTTCTAAGTGCTTGTCTAAAGCCTCTTTTGAAAAAAATGAAACACCATAAACACGTTGTAACATCTTATTGTCTGAGTTGCCTCTCCAGTAGGCACCCGCCAAACTTAACAACTTAAAGCATTTAATTTCCCTAGTATTAGAAACGTGTCCTCCACGGCATAAATCAATGAACTCGCCTTGTTGATAGATGCTGATTTTTTCGTCTTTTAAGCCTTCAATCAATTCTAATTTGTATGGGTCATGGGCAAAAATCACCTTAGCCTCATCATAGCTCACTTCTTTTCCGATGATGTCATCGCCTTTTTTAGAAAGTTCAACCATTTTCTTTTCAATCATCGGCAACATTTCGTCGGTGAATTTTTCATCGCCTAAATCAATGTCATAATAAAACCCTTCTTCAATTGCAGGCCCAACACCAAAACAAGCATTTGGATAAAGTGATTTAACCGCTTGCGCAAGTAAATGAGCAGTTGAATGGTTCAATACACCGAAAGCTTCACTATCTTCTTTTGTGATGAGTTTAAAAGACCCATCTGCCATGATCTTTGTGTCTAGTTCGATGATACGACCTTCATACATCGCTGCAATCGATTTTTTCATCAAACTGATCGATATATCTTTGGCAATTTCACGAGGTGTTTTGCCTTTTTCAACCTCTAAAACCTTTAAATCTGGTAGTGTTAATTTCATACTATCATCCTCCTAGATAATAAAAAAGTCCCTAGCCTATAGCTAAGGACGAAAGTTCGCGGTACCACCCTAGTTCTAGAGAAATCTCTAGCACTCAATAACCTTAACGCGGCATTACGGCATCTGTTTTCACAGGCAGCTCATAGGGAGTAATTTCTATTTTTTGTAGCTTTCACCGTCCTACATCGCTTGATTTAATAAAAATATTAGCCTAATCTTCGCTTTTCATTTTTAATTATACTACTATTAATTCAACTGTCAAGTTAATTTTTATTATATCTTTCCATCGATAATTCAATCTCTTGTGTCAGTTCTTTAATGCGTGTCAAAATACGCATGGATTTCACTTTATCAATGTCATCTTTTGTGTCAGAGAGTAACACATGTAAATTAGATAGCTTATAATTTGAGGATACTAATAGAGGTAGCCCCATCGACAATCTATACTGTAAAATTGGTCCGAATACTTCATCTCTAAACCAAGCAGTCATGTATTCACCGCCAACATCATCTAAGACGAGCAAATCACACGTTTTCAGTTGTTTGATTTTTTGTTCAAGCGTCCGATCACCAATAGCTGCTTTCATATGACGAACTAAATCTGGAAAATAAGCAAAGACAATCGATACGTTTTTATCGATTAATTGATTGGCTATTGCAGATAAAACAAAGGTTTTGCCAGTACGATATTTACCATATAAATAAAGCCCTTTGATGAACTGACCTTTTTGAAACTCAGAAACAAATTTTGAGGCAAGTTCATAGACCTTTTGACGTTCATCATTGTAGACGCTAAAATCACTCAAAGAAGCGTCTATTAGATAATCATTGTGATAAAAGGTATCGATTTGGTTTAACTGTTCTTTCTTTTTTTCATATATTTCATAGGCTTTAGATCGTCTATAGTTGATTTGAATAAATGGGTCTGTTTCTAAATAAGGTTCAAATTTAATGGAAACATCGTTAGGATCAAAAGCCTTCTTCAACTCAATGTACTGCAAAACTGTAAGCAGTTCATGGTCTTGTACATCAAGGTCTTTGGTTTCATCAAACGCTTTAATTTCTTTACGCATTGCCTCATAATCTGGCATGTTATACCTCCTCTAACAAAGCTTCAAACTCATCCATCCATTCAGGGACAAATCGTTCTGTTTTATGTTTATAGGTCTTTCGTTTAGGCGCATCTTCCTTCATGAGGTACTCATAGGCAAGTGCTTCTGTTGTAATCCCTTTTTGTAAAAGTGTGTTTAGGACTTTCTCTAGATAATTTAGATTTGGTAAGTCTTCTTTAATCCGCAAGCAAATGATGATAACGGCGTTAATGATGCCAACATCTACAGCATTTCTTTCAACAAACTGTCTGATGGTTTGTAAAGCATATGACATATTGGTCATTTTTGGTGCATAGGTTTGAATGATGTCCTGTGGGGTAAAGGATGACAAAAGTGGCCGTTTTTCTTCGGTTGTTTTCAAGTCAATATCAATCGTAGCTTGATTGATTTTCTCATAAGTTTTAGAGGCATAAAGTGCGATACGCTCATAAAACAAAGAGGCATGTGATTCGTCATACGCTTCTGAAAGAATATCAATCATTTCATTCATTTCAAACCCGTAAACATATTTAATAGATGCGATTTGAGACTGAATGCGTTTGGTAAATAAACGTTTTTTTTGAAGTCTCACTGGCAATATTTTGTAGAGTTGATCAAAATCAAAGTCTGAATTAATGATCACACCTTTTCCATTCTTACGGTCAATGATAAACTGATTGGTTTCAAGTTTAGACGTGCTATTGATTTGATAGACTTGATCAAAGGATTTTGTCACATTTTGATAGCCTTCTTTTCTAACCTCTTTAAACGCATATCTATCAAATAAAACCTTGAAATTTTGATCCCCAATTTCGCTTCTTAAAAAACTGCCTAAAACGCCATCTAAGAAAAACTGCCTTGGACTTAAAGGGACTGAAAGTCTAAATAAGTATAAATCCTCTTTTAAATAAGTGCTTAAAAGACCAATCGCTTCTAACTTATCCATTGCTTCTTTAAGTTCTTTATCTTTTAAATTGAGCATGTCCATTAAAAACCTGATGGAATAAAGTTCAGACTGATACGTTTTACAGTCCAAAAAATGATAAAACGACTGATAGATGCCATAAGCACTTGTTCCAATTAAGGGTTGATATAGTAATGTAAGGGTAGATAGGTCATCTTGTGACAGTGCGCCACTACCGATGACCCAAAATGATTTAGTTTTCATGTCGCACACCTTTCTTTAAACGAATTTTTTCTCAGTTAATGTTTTTTCTAACCGTTGGTATAGTTCGAACAAAACGGTTTTTCCTCTACCTAAATCAAACATGTTTTTGACATTATAGACAAAGTCAATCGCTGTTTGTTTACGTTGTAAAGAAACGATCTTAACATCAAGCATGTCGTCTTTTTTAGTAAAAACAAACTCGCCATAATTATCATCTTGGTGTTTCAATTCAAACCCAAAATTCTTAACGATGGTTAGCATTGCTTGTTGTGCTTCTTTATAATCGTTTTGGTACCAACGTGTCTGAAGACGTGAGTCTTTGTGACTATCTTGTGTCCGGTAAATTGGCATAATTACACTTCCTTTTTTAGTTTATTTAGTATGTGATTCACTTGTTCGTAAGTATGTTCAACTGAACCGCTGTTGTCAATCACAAAATCTGCTAAAGCCGTTTTTTCGGATAAATCCATTTGAGCATTTATGCGATCCAGTGCTTCTTTTTTTGTGAGCTGATTTCGGTTCATTAATCGTTTGAGTTGAATGTCTCTACTTGTCGAAACAACCACAATATAGTCAAAAAGATGCTGGTGATTGGTTTCGTACAAAAGAGGGATATCAACGGCCACTAAGGATTCAGATTGATGATTTTCAAGACGTTCAAATATGGATTCGTATACTTTTTTGTGCATGATGCCATCTAATGTTTCTTTCTTAGTAGTGTCTGAAAAAATCATCTGAGCCAGTTTGCTTTTATCCAGTTTATCATGGGTAAAAGCTTCACTGAACTGTTCTTTGATCTCATTTAGCACGTTTGAGTCTTTTAAAAGTTCATGTGTGATTTGGTCTGCGTCTATAACGCTAAATCCTTTTGATTTTAAGTGCTTAGTCACAAGCGATTTACCTGTGGCAATGCCCCCTGTTATACAAAGTGTTTTCATAGTTTCACCTAACTTTGACATGTTTCACAAAAGAAACTTGAACGCCCATTGACGATCTTTTTTTTGATTTCATCGCCACAAATATAACATAATTCACCTTTTCGTTGATGAACCATCAACGTAAGCTGAAAACGGCCGGTTACACCCAAAGACGACACATAGGTACGAATGGTTGTCCCACCTGCTTCAATGGCAGATTGCAAAATACCTCTTGCACGTTCAATCATCCAAGTAGCCTCTTGTAAACTGACATCTTTGGCTTTACGATCAGGCCTAACGTGCGCACTGTAAAGTATTTCATCGGCATAAATATTGCCAATACCAGCAATGATTTTTTGGTCCATCAATACCGTTTTAATTGCTCTATCTTTATGTCTTAATACATTATAAAACTCAACAGGATCCATTGTGAAAGGTTCTTTACCTAAAAGACTTAAAGGTTTGGTATGATAAGTTTCACCTTTAATTCTTAGATCAAAGGTACCGAACTTACGGGTATCATGATATCTAAGTTGTTGTCCGTTAGACAGTTTAAAAACCACATGTTCATGTTTTAAAACCGGTTCATCGGTTTTGATGTAATATCTGCCTTCCATTCTTAAGTGGCTGATTAAGTCGTAATCATCTAAATTAAAGATCAAATATTTCCCTAATCGACTGATGTCTAAAATGGTCTGATTAACAAGCAAAGATTTAGTGTTATCTGACATCATTTTAGGATAATAAATCTCTATATCCACAATCTTTAGTCCCAAGATTCTTGTTTTTAGTGTTTCTTTTACGGTTTCTACTTCTGGTAATTCAGGCATCTTATTTTAAATCAAACCAGTTTAGTCCAATGTCACAGGACGTTTCTAGTTTTACGTTCAGTTTAACGGCTTTACTCATGATTTCAGGGACTACTTTTTCCATGAGGCTCATTTCGTTTTCAGGTACTTCGAGAATTAATTCATCGTGTACTTGTAGAAGCAAACGTGACTTAAGCTTATTTTGTTCGATATAGGCATGTAAATCAATCATCGCAATTTTAATGATATCGGCTGCAGACCCCTGAATTGGGGCGTTCATCGCAGTTCTTTTGCCGAATTCTCTGACAGAATAAATCGGACTTTTTACCTCTTCAATGTATCTTCTTCTGTTAAACATCGTTTTGACAAATCCAAAAGTTTCAGCTTCATGGATGACATTATCCATGTAAGTTTTAATTTCTGGATAATAATCTAAGTACTTATCGATAAAAGCTTGAGCATCTTTGGGTGTTACCCCAATATCTTCACTTAGACTCCAAGCGCCAATCCCATATATAATCCCAAAGTTAACAGCTTTAGCTTTACGTCTATCTTCTGTCGTACTTGAACCAAACACTTCAAGTGCAGTTTGACTATGCACATCTTTTTGCTGGTTAAAGTTTTCAATTAAGTTTTTCACTTTGCCTACATGGGCCAAAACACGAAGTTCAATTTGTGAATAGTCAGCACCTAATAACTGATAACCTTTTTGAGAAGGGACAAAGAGTTTTCTAATTTGTCTACCTTCCTCTGTTCTAGTAGGAATGTTTTGTAGATTAGGTTCAATTGAACTCAGTCTGCCTGTAGCTGTCAGTGCTTGTGCATAAATGGTATGTACTTTTGAATCAGAAAAAATGGATTTTTCTAAGCCTTCTATATAAGTTGAGAAAAGTTTGGTAAGTTGACGATACTCTAAGATTTTCGGAATGACTGGATGTTTGTCGACCAAACCATTCAATACTTCTACGTTGGTAGATAGCGTCTTAGTTTTGGTTTTTTTGGATGGTTCTAATCCCAAGTCGACGAATAAGACTTCTGCCATTTGTTTTGGACTTGAAACATTAAACGTTTTACCTGAAAGTGCATAAATGTCATTTTCAAGGTTTTCGATTCGTTGTTTTAGGTCTTGTTTTTGTTTTTGTAGTTCGTTTTGATCGACCAACAGACCTGTATATTCCATATCGGCAAGGACCGTTGATAAAGGCATTTCAACATCTTCAAAAAGTGACAATTGTTCATAGTCAGAAAGCTGTTGTAGAAGTGGTTGTTTCAAAGTCATGATGGCTTGGGCTTTCTTTGCAATGTGTGCTTGGTAAACCTCAGCCTCTGGTAATCCTTTTTTGGCTCCTTTGCCATAAATCACATCATCGTATTCAATTTGGTTATAATCGAATGCCATACAGATGACTTTAAAATCATCTTTGGCTATTTTTTGATTAATCAGATAGGCTGCCAATAACAAATCGAACTTAACGCCTCTTAAATCATATCCTAGCCATTTGAGCGCAACTCTAAAAGCTTTAGAGTCATAAGTGAATTTAGACACCTTAGGGTCACTTAAATAAAGTTGAAAATCGATTGAAGCCAATGCTTCTTCGGTTGGAATAAAGTAGTTTTGATCCCCATCTGACAAGCCAAACCCAATAATGTTTGAGGTATGGTAGTTATGGTCTAGAAATTCAATATGTATCGCTAAATTGGGTTTTAACAAATTAGAAATCTCATCGTGGTCTTTTAAAACTGTATAATGGAACGTTTCAATTGGTTGATCTTTCTTATCCAGTTTTTTAATGAAGTGATGAAAATCCATTTCATTGTAAAAATTAACCAATTGGTCGAATAAAATGTCTTTTTTCTTAATATCGTTCAAATCGAAATCAAGTGGCACAAACAAATCAATGGTTGCTAATTCTTTTGACATAATAGCAAGTTTCTCATGCGCCACTAATCTTTCGCCTAGTTTTCCTTTGATTGAAGTTTTATGGTCAAGCAAATTTTCAAGCGTTTGATACTCTTTTAAAAGTTTAACCGCTGTCTTTTCGCCTACCCCTGGAATGCCCGGAATGTTATCAGAAGCATCCCCCATCAAAGCTTTCAAGTCGATCATTTGTTTGTGATGCAATTCGTATTTTTCTAAAAAGGATTTAGGATTTAGAGATTCAATTTCAGTCACCCCTTTTTTTAGTAAATGGATGGTGACGTGATCATTAATCAATTGAAGTAAGTCTTTATCAGAAGAATAAATATCCACTTGATAACCCTTTTCAGAAGCAATTCTTGATAAAGTGCCGATAATGTCGTCTGCTTCATAACCAGCTAACGCTTCATCAGCAATGTTAATGTATTTCAAGTAGCGATGAATCAAAGGGATTTGTTGGACCATTTCTTCTGGCATTGGTGCCCTTCCAGCTTTGTATGCGTCATAACTTTCGTGACGTTTCGTTTTCTCTTTAGTATCAAACGCTACTAAAGCATGCGTATAAGGTTGATCTAAAATCTTATCAACCATATTAATAAAGCCAAATAAAGCGTTTGTATAAACACCTTGACTGTTTTTCATTAGGTTTTGAGTGCCTAAATAGGCTGTTGCGTAATAGGCTCTAAAAAATAAAGAGTTTCCATCGATTAAAATGAGTTTTTCCATAGAAATAAATCTCCTTCATATGTATTTTAACACACTAACTTACAATAATTTTCCACCATATTTGTGGGAAACTAAGGAAAAAAGGCCAGTTACCTTTAAAACCTAAACTGGCCTTTGTTTTTACCTTTTCCTTTTTTAACTTTTGGTTGTGGCATAAACTTAGTCGGGTTATTCTGAATACCTGACAAGTCTTTTTCATTCATCTTACTCATTTGTTTGGCCATGGCTTTTTGTTGATCAAGCGCTTGTCTCAAACGGTTTAAGTCAGACACTTGCATCCCAGCCCCTTTGGCCACACGTGTTCTTCTTCTGGAAGATTCATCAATCAGTTTTGGATTCTTACGTTCTTCTTCTGTCATTGAATGAATGAGCACAGACATTTTTTCAAATTGTTTATCGTCCACGTTGTTTAAGGCATCTTTGTATTTAGATACGCCCGGAATAAATCCTAGTATCTTAGAAATGCTGCCCATGCGTTTAATCATTTTGAACTGTTTTAGTAAGTCATTATAGTTATAAGTCCCACTCATCAGTTTTTCCATCATCCCCATCGCTTCATCTTCATCGATGTTTTGTGTGGCTGATTCAATCAATGTAAGCATGTCGCCCATGCCAAGAATACGGCTAGCCATTCTTTCTGGATGGAATATTTCAAATGCGTCCATTTTTTCGCCGTTAGAGGCAAACTTAATTGGAATGTTGGAGATTTCTCGAATTGATAAGGCTGCACCACCTCGTGTATCCCCATCTAGCTTAGTAATGATGGCACCAGTCGTGTTTAATTGTTCATGAAAACTTTGGGCAACGCTTGCTGCAACTTGTCCAGTCATCGCATCTACAGTTAATAGAATTTCATCTGGTTTTGCAATGGCTTTAACTTCAATGAGTTCTTGCATCATGTCTTTATCTATGTTTAGTCGTCCGGCTGTATCGATAATGACAACATCGAAATGATTTTGTTCCGCAAATTTTAACCCATTTTTTACGATGGTTTGAGCTTTAATCAAACCTTCTTCATATACGGGGATATCAAGTTGTTTACCAAGTGTAACCAATTGATCAATTGCTGCTGGTCTGTAAATATCAGCCGCAATAAATAGCACTGATTTTTTTTCGTTTTTTCGAATGAAAGCCCCCATTTTACCAATGGCGGTTGTTTTACCAGAACCTTGTAGCCCAACGGTCATGATGACCGTCATGCCATTGATTTTATATGCAATCTGTTCTGTTTCATCTCCCATGATGCGTTTAAGCTCGTCAAAAACAATTTTGACAACTTGTTGACCAGGGTTTAAACCCGATAGTATTTTTTGACCTAGTGCTTTTTCTTTTACATTATTCGTGAATTGTCTGATGACTTTCAAATTTACATCGGCTTCTAATAATGAAAGTCTCACTTCTCTCATCATCTCATCGATGTCAGTCTCATTTAGTTTTCCTTTGCCTGTTATACGGCGCATCGCCATTTGAAGGCGACTGCTTAAGCTGTCAAATGCCATTAATTATCATCCATTTCTTTTAGTTTAATAAGCCAACTCTCATCTTTTGTTTCAAAATAGTTGTTCAAATAAGTGTGTCTGAGTTGTTTCTTTTTAAGCAATGCTAGTTTCTGTTCGTATTGTTCCAAGTGCTCACTGGTTTTTTTAAGTTGATCAAACACTGCATTTCTACTGACCAAATAATCAAGTGCAATCTCACTGAAAGAGTAATCATTGACATAGTAAGCAACAAAATAGTCTTGTTGTTTGTCCGTTAACAACTCTTTATAAAGGGCAAAAAGTTGGTTCAATCGCTCGTTTTTTTCTAAGGTATCCATGTTAGTCCCCAAAGAAGTCTCTAAAAAGACCATAAATGTAATCCTCAATATCAAACAATACCAAATCCTCGATTTTTTCACCCAAACCAACGTATTTAATCGGCAGTTTATAAAGATGTCTGATTGCTAATACAATGCCACCTTTGGCTGATCCATCTAGTTTGGTTAAGATAACGCCAGTAACGTTCGTTGATTCATTGAATACTTCTGCTTGTTTTAGTCCGTTTTGACCAGTTGTAGCATCGATCACTAGTAAAGTTTCTTTAGGTCCGCCTTGAATTTCGCGATCGATAACTCTTCGCATTTTAGAAAGTTCTGCCATTAAGTTCGCTTTATTTTGTAACCTACCAGCAGTGTCACATAAAACAACATCATAGGCTTCTTTCTTTGCAAGTTGTAAGGCATCATATATGACCGACGATGGATCTGTTCCTGGTGCTTTACCAAAAAAATCTACTTCAGCTCTTTTTGCCCAAACATTTAATTGTTCAATGGCACCTGCTCTGAAAGTATCTCCAGCCACTACCAGTACTTTTTTCTTTTCTTTTTTTAGTTGATAGGCAAGTTTACCAATAGAGGTGGTTTTACCAACACCATTAACCCCAACAAACAAGTAAACGTTGATTTCATTTGGTTCGTAGTTCAAATCCGCGATGACGATTTCATCTTGAAGGTACACATTGAATAACTCATCGACGATGGTTTCTTCTAATTCTTTTGGATCCTCAATTTGTTTGGTTTTGATGACCTTTCTTAAAGTATCCATAAAATCCAATACCGTTTCTACACCGATATCAGCTTGAATGAATATTTCTTCAAGTTCCATAAAAAAAGCTTCATCAATGGTTTGATTACTTTCAAGTAATTTCCTTAAGTTCCCTAAGGATTCCCTTGATTTATGTAAACCTAACGTATATTTTTCATTTTTCTTCTTTGAAAATAAATTTTTAAAAAATCCCATGTCCTCAACTCCTAAAAAATATTATAACATAAAGCACCATAATATTAACTACTGAAGACAAAAAAAAGGGCGAAATTTTGCCCAATTATTGGTTACTTCAACTGATTCAAAAACTCAAAGAGCTTATCGTAATTAGGATGTTCTGACATTTCATCTAAGTATTCAACATAAATGATCGCTCGTTTCTCGTTTAATACGAACACACTTCTTGCGAGTAATCTTAGTTCTTTTATCAAAACACCATATTTCATGGCAAAATCCAAGTCCAAGTGATCCGAAAGGGTAATGATATTATCTAGCCCTTCAGCACCGCACCATCTTTTTTGTGCAAATGGCAAATCGTTGGATATGGTCAATACAACTAAATCTTCATAAGAAGCCAGTTTCTCGTTGATCGTTCTAGTTTGTAAAGAACAAACGCCAGTATCCAGTGATGGCACAACATTCAATATAATGTATTTTTCCTTAAATGAGTTTAATGCCACTTTTTCTAAATTTGTGTTTAGTGCACTAAAATTTGGTGCAATACCGTTGAGTGTTTGAACCTGACCTAAAACAGTAATAGGTCCTTGTTTAAATGTTTTCATATGTAGCCTCCTGATGGTTTCATTATAGGTTTTAAACATAACAAAATCAAAAGATAAGCTTTGGTTGTAGAAAAAATACCACGCTAGTCTTCTTGCGTGGTATCTGTGTCATCTTTTTCTTTGGGTTCTATGTTTTCAGTGTGCTTACATTTTGGAAAGTTTGAACAGCCAATAAATTCGCCTTTTTTCCATTTACGAATTACCAATGGTGCCCCACAAAGTGGACAATCTCTTCCTACTAATGTGGGTTGAGTTTTAACCATGTTTTCATCCGCTTTTTCAACCATCTTAATGAATTTCTGGTAAAAATCATCTAGAAAATCACTACTTTGAGCTTCTCCCATTGATATTTCATCGAGCACTTCTTCCATTTTCTTAGTATAACTTGTGTTAATGACGCTTGAAAAGAATAAGTCTAGCTGTTCAGAGGTCAATTTGCCCTGTTCAGTAGGCATTAAAGCTTTTTGTTTTTTCTCAACGTATTTTCTCGCAAGTAAGGTTCTGTTAGTTTCGGCATAGGTGGAAGGTCTGCCAATGCCATATTCCTCTAAATCCTTAATCAACGTCGCTTCTGTATATCTTGGTTTTGGTTTCGTGTGGTTAAGTTCATGGTCCAAGGTAACGTAAGACATTTTTTCATCTTTTTGAACTTCCATAAATGTATCTAGTTTTTCTTTGTATTCTGGATTTGCTTTATGATACCCCATGAATACAAGTTTTGACCCTGAATAAGTAAATACTTCTCCATGGTTTGACAACATGATTTGTTGTTCTTCATATAAAGCGTCAGACATCAGTGACTGAATGGTTCTTTTATAGATTAAGTCATACACTTTATATTGATGATCACTTAAGTATTGTTTAATCGAATCTGGTGTGCGATGTATCGAAGTTGGTCTAATCGCTTCGTGGGCATCTTGAGCATTGTCTTTTTGTTTAAACTTAACTTTACCCACATAATCATTGCCATACGTGTCTTTGATGTAGTTCAAGGTATCCGTCACGAACTGTGTATTTAAACGGTTAGAATCTGTTCTCATGTAGGTGATTAATCCATTGGTTTCATGGTTGATTTCGATGCCTTCATATAAATCTTGGGCATGCTTCATGACTTGCGCTGCGGACATACCAAGCTTATTAATACCATCTTGTTGAAAGGTGGATGTTACATAAGGCACAGAAGCAGGTCTTGAACGTTTTCTATAAATCACTTCATCAACGTTAAAAGGCCCATCGATGTGGGATAATATTTCATTAAGCTTTGATTCGCTATTTATCCCCTTATTTTTATTGAGTTGATGATCTGCAACAAACTTAGGGAACACCGCTTTCAATATATAATAGGGCTCTGGTATGAATGCCTCAATTTCTTTTTCC
The DNA here is from genome assembly GCA_034006765.1 of Acholeplasma sp. GTDB lineage: Bacteria > Bacillota_I > Bacilli_A > Acholeplasmatales > UBA5453 > Paracholeplasma. The sequence continues at coordinate 53,920 of JAVESF010000002.1, forward strand.
AAATCTACAATCATTTTAAGGGCAACACTTTGAACTCTGCCAGCGGACTTAGATTTAATTTTCCTTTGCAGTAAAGGTGAGAGTTTAAACCCGATGATACGGTCCAAAATACGTCTAGTCTCTTGAGATTTAACCAGATTCATATCAATTGTCGTTGGGTGCTCAATTGCCTCTAAAACTGCCTGTTTTGTGACTTCATTAAAAGTGATTCTGTTTTGATCATTCAAATCCAATGCTAGTACATCTGCTAAATGCCATGCGATGGCTTCCCCTTCTCTATCTGGGTCAGTAGCCAGTAAAACTTTATTGCCTTTAGTCTTTTTAATAAGATCTTTGACAATGGTTTGATGTTTTTTATCTACTTTATAGGTAGCCTTAAATCCATTTTCTACATCAACCCCTAAACCGCCTTTACCTTGCTTGCTGAGTTCACGAATATGACCTACAGAAGCATCTACAATATAGTTGTCTCCTAAATATTGTTGGATGGTACGCGTTTTAGCTGGTGATTCTACAATGATTACAGTTTTCATTTAATCCACTTCTTTCACTTTCTATAATTATATATATCGAGTTTTCAACTGTCAAGTGTAAAGCGATACCACTTTTTCTATATATATTGATATATCATATATATGTTTTTTTTACGTATTTTGCTTCAAATGAAAAGCGTTTATAGTTTTTTTTTCAAAGAGTGTCTTTTAAAGGTATGAACGTAACTAAAAAACGGATGTTTATTCTGTTACTTTAAAGCATCTATGATTGATAATTGGTTCAAAAAGAAAAAAAGAGGCTATTCCTCTTTAATTATCAGACGCTTTATAAAGGGCCTCAAGTAAGTCTGGTCGATCTGTAATAATGCCATCTACCCCTAGTTTAATCAATGTTCTCATATCTTCTATCTCATTAACAGTCCAATAAATGCTAGACATTTGATGTCTTCTTAAATCTTCTATGAGTGAAGCTTGAACAAGGTTGGTATATATGCCGGATTCGTTTTTTACGACAATTCGTGCCGATATACGTTTTGGTAAGCGTTTAATCAAGTCATATTGACTGTTTGAAATGCTCGATTTGATTGGCATAATCATCGCTGCATAAGTGGGCTTATAAAAGAAATCTAAGCTAAATGCCGATAATATAACCACTTTGAGTGTTTCATTTGTTGCGGTAGATGTGTGAATTTGGTGGTTTGAAATGGTTCTAAACTTCTCAATCACTTCATCTGAAAAGGATGAAACAATGACTGAATCTTTCATTTGGTACGTTTCAATCAGTTCAAACAGTTTTTGTGCTGCTAACATAAAGGTATCTTCGTTGTTTGTTTTAGTGTCTTTCAATTCCAAAATGAATCGTTTTTCTGGGTAGTTCATGAATAATGATTCTAAAGTTTGAGGCAAAAGCTTATTTAAAACCAATGGATTCGATTCAAAAGCGTAAGGCATCAAGCCATTCACATCGACGAAAGACCTAACATATGGATAGTCGTTATCCTGAATGGTTGAGATGATCTGCGCGTAGGTCAAGTTTCGAATGATTAGTTCATCTCTAAGTTCATTCTCTAATAAATCAAATCGCAAATCTAAGTCATGATGTGAAATCAGTATGTCATCTTTTGTCAAAGCTAAATCTATTTCAAAGACATCGTATTTAGCAGTTTGTTCAAAGGCAAATATTGTATTCTCAGGATACATGGCTTTGGCCCCACCATGGGGAATAATCCAAGGTTTGTTACTCGTATTTATCCATGGGTTATTTCTCTGATAACTTAAGGCTCTCGGACTCAACTCAAATACGGATAAAAGACATAAAAATCCAATGTACATCCATAAAAACGTCTTAATGACTAAGTTTCTTTTTTTCATAAGTTGTCCTTTAATAAAGATTTTATCGGTTCAAAAGAACTACGGTGGATCGGACAAATGCCATGCTTTTTAATGGCTTCGATGTGCATTTTAGTCGGATAGCCCATATGCTTTTTGAATCCATACATGGGATAGTATTCATCCATCATGAGCATGTAATCATCACGAGTGACTTTGGCAATAATCGATGCTGCCGCAATCGAAATAGATTTTTGATCCCCTTTAATGATCGATGCGGTTGGAATACCTAGTTCATCTTCCAACATCATGGCATCTGCCAAGATGTATTCTGGTCTAATTTCTAGACTCTTGATCGCTGAAATCATGGCTTCTTTAGAAGCTCTATATATGTTGATTTGATCAATTTCTTTTGGAGATACCACAGCAATTCCTATTGCAAGTGCTTTCTCTTTTATCAAAGGAATCAATGCTCTTCTTTTCTTATCTGTTAGTTTTTTTGAATCATCAACACCCTCTAAGGTTTCCCCTTTTTTTAAGATGACAGCACACGCCACAACAGGCCCGGCTAAAGGCCCTCTTCCGGCTTCATCCGTGCCTGCTATAAAAGTAACGCCCTTCTCATAAAGGGCGGTTTCATATTCATACAGATTGAAATCTATCAAAAGTAACCCCTCCAAATTGGCCTTCTCGTAAGTCTTTTAAAAGAATTTCATAGACCAAATCATAATTTACTTCATTGCCTTTGATTAATGCGCCTCGTTTTCGCCCAATCGTATCCAGTGTTTGAACAAAGTCGTCAACATCGTTCAATTGATATCTTTTCATGTAGGCTTCTTCATAATATGTTTTTAAGAAATTATGTGCGTATAGACAAACACTATCGGTTGGCAAAATGGTATCTTTAATCGCACCACTCAATGCCAAATGGTAGCCAGTTCTTTCATCATCAAACTTTGGCCATAAAACCCCAGGCGTATCTAGCAATTCAAAATCATTGGAAATTTTAACCCATTGTTGAGATTTTGTGACACCTGGTAGATTGCCAGTTTTGGTCGCTTTACGCTTTGACAATGTGTTGATTAACGTCGATTTCCCAACATTCGGAATACCGATGATCATGGTTCTAATTGCTCTAGGTAATATGCCACGACTGCGTTCTTTTTCTATTTTGTCTTTTAAAATGATATCGGTTGTTGCCCTAAGTTTTTGAATATTTTTGCCAGTGATCGCATCGATTTTAAGACCTGTTAACCCTTTATTAGCATAAAAACTAAGCCATTTATCCAACTCTTTTTGATCTGCCAAACTTGACTTGTTAAAGAGGATTAAGGCAGGTTTTTTCTCAATTATCTCAAGAATTTTTGGATTCATTGAGGACTCTGGAAGACGCGCGTCAACCAAGATAAAAACAATGTCAACTAATTTTAAGTTTTCTTTGATTTGTCTTAAAGCCTTAACCATATGGCCCGGGAACCATTGAACTTGTTTCATTTGACACCTCCAAACTTAGGATAAAACCTAAATATTACTTTGGCGACAATGTCTTGTTCATAAATTAAACCAATTGATCTAGAGTCATGTGAATTAGCGATATTATCACCTAACACAAAGTAAAAACCCTCTGGGATGATATTGCCATCTAGTTCACTAATCAGCTTGCTAACAGCATCAACATGTTCATTAGGCAGTCTTTGAATGACATTCCCATTCACTAATAAATCGTTCGATCCATTTAAGCTCATTGTATCCCCTGGTAATGCAACCACACGCTTAACGTAATGCGTATCGTCCCCTCGTAAATAGTGAGTTTCATCCATAAAAATGACGACAATATCATTTCTTACAGGTAGATAGTCGAATTGATAAACAATAAGTCTATCCTGATCATTAAGTGTCGGTGTCATTGAAGATTGATTCACTTCTGCGGTTACAAAATAAAACGTCGTAATATGAAGTATCACAATGATGCTAATCGAGATAAATGTGAATAAATCGGTAAATTTAAATCGATCGAAGGCCTTCTTCAGTGTAACGTTCTCTTTATTCAAACTTGCTACTTGAGAAACAGATACAATCAATAATACGGATGACAAAATCAGAAGTATCACTTTTTGTGTCTGACTTGAGAAGGTTCTTTCATCGCGGACCAGATACAGTAACGTTAGTCCGACTGCGACAAATGACACGAGTGCCAATGATAACCACTTAAAAAGTCTTTTTTGTTTTAGACTCTTAAGTGCATCATCTGGCGCTTCACCTGATTCAATTATAGCGGCTATGTCTTTTATTTTCATATCATATTTTCCAATTCTGCCATTGTAACCAATACTTGTCTAGGTTTTGTACCTTCGTTTTTAGAAACAATGTTCATTTCTTCTAATAGTTCAACAATGCGCTGTGCCCTGTTAAAGCCTATCGAAAACTCTTTTTGAATGCTGTTAATGGACGCACTGTTTTCTCTTACAACAAACTGCGCCACTGGATACATTAAATCATCACTCGCTGCAGATTCCTTTTTAACACTGTACGTTCTTAAAGACTCATGGTCAAATAAATAATCTGGGCCCATTTGTGCGCGGATAAAATCCGTGATTTTTTCAATTTCTGAATCTCGGACAAAGGCACCTTGTAAACGAACAGGTCTTTCAGCTTCTTTCAAAAGCATGTCACCTTTACCAAGTAGGGTTTCTGCCCCTGCGCCATCCAAAATAACGTTTGAATCAACATAAGATGCAACTCTAAAGGCAATTCTCGTCGGAATATTAGCTTTAATCGTACCCTTAACGACATCTGTTGTCGGTCTTTGAGTCGCAACCAAGACGTGAATACCTGCGGCTCTTGCTTTTTGTGTCAGTCTTTGAATAGCCTCTTCAACATCATTAGCTGAAACCATCATTAAATCCGCCAATTCATCGATGACAATGATGATGTATGGCATCTTTGTTAACGATTGGTCCATCTTAACTTTTTCATTGAATCCTTTTATATCTTTTACTCTATTTTGAGAAAACGTCATAAAACGACGGTCCATTTCTTCAACTGCCCAAGAAAGTGCAGTAGAAGCCATTTTTGGGTCGTTAATAACAGGTGTTACCAAGTGAGGTAGATCATTATAAAGCGTTAATTCAACCATTTTCGGATCGATTAATATGAATTTCACATCGTCTGGACTGTTTTTCATTAGTAAAGATACAATGATGGTATTCACACAAACACTCTTACCGCTGTTGGTGGCACCAGCAATTAAACCATGAGGCATTTTTGCAATATCTGCATAAATGTTATGGCCATCAATATCAACGCCTAATGCAATTTTTAGTGGATGATCAGCATCGTCTAAAAATTCTTTATCATCAACAACATTTCCAAAAGCAACCATCTCAGGAATAACGTTTGGAATTTCCAAACCTACATAAGGCTTTCCAGGAATTGGTGCTTCTATACGAAGGGATTTTGCAGATAAATTCATCATCAAATTGTCTTTAATTCGTCCTACTTCTTTTACATTTACGCCAGGTTCTAACTCAATTTCATGTCGGGTAACGGTAGGGCCTTTGGTGATGTTTTTAACTTTCCCAGGTACGTTAAACTGAAGTAACGTTTCATTAACGACTTCTTCTTGTTTAATGAGCCATTCAGGACGTGAATCTTGATCACGGTGAACTTTAGAAAACAATGATGGCGAAGGATACACGTACTTGTTTTCTTTTTTGAAGATTGGTTTTGGTTTTTCTGTTTGAGGTCTTTGGATCTCTTTTTTTGTCAAAGTCTCTACCTCAGGTTTATCCGGTTGTTTTACGTATTGGAATTGATCATCAATGATTGGATTATCGTTTGTCTCAAATCGTTCAAATAAGTGATTTGTTCTAGAAATGGTATCGATTTTATCTTCTAATACAGGTTCCTTAACTGGATACTCAAACTCTGAAACCACGATTTTTTCCTGTTCATGAATGTAAGTTTCTTTCGGCAATTCTACGAAAGACTCAATTGGCTTTTTCTTAACGAACGGTACTTCAATCTCGACTTCTTTAGTTCTTGGGTCTTCGTATTTACGGCTGGTATCAACAATCGCATCTTCACCAAATATTTTCTTTCTGTCTTGATTTTTAACAATGATGGATTTAAATTCAGCGTAATCTCCTAAGTCTGTCATAGGCTTATTTCTAAAAGCGTCGTACCGTTTTCTGATGTCTCCAGTGTTTCTAGAAATAAATGGTGCCACGGTTTCATCTTTAACTGACATGCCAAAAATAGGTGAAATAAACTCTGTGGTTTTGAATTTTTTTAACCCTTCTTTTTTTAACCCTTCAATTTTAATGAACTGTGGTATATGAAAATCTGTTTGATCTTTTTTTTGCAATATTTCTATGGGTTTTCGATTAAATAGACTCATCTTCTTCACCTTCTAAATCAGACGAATCCTGACGGATTTCATCGTATATGTTATCAACGCCTGCATCTAAAGTCTTTTCGACTTCAAATACATTTTTACTGTATATTTTATATGTTTCTTCGCCAACGATCCCAATGATCGCCAAACATATCTTATTAATGATTTGTTGTGTGACTTTATCGACCGTTACTTTTCTGATCCAATAAGCTGGATTCACGATGTTTATCGCAGAAAAAATGTCTCCTAAACGCTTCTTAATTTTGAACTTCTTTTCTGTTTTCATAATCACCGATTCGTCTACCGTTGTTTTAACAGAATAAATCATCATTAAGTTTGCTAAGGTTTTACCTCTGAAGATTCTCAATAACCTTGAATCACTAAAAATCTTATCGACTCGATCGGTTATGTAGTGCCCCAACATCAAAGTCTCATCGATCGTAAGTTCTAACAAAGGGTATTTGCTATTCGGATAAAACTTTACTGCAATATCTTTAGCTAAATCCATTGAAATGGTTCTAACATGTGAAACAAGGCCAACTTCTTCTTTTAATTTCTTATCTTTAAACAAGGCTTGAGCATCCTTGATTAGTAGTTTAATTTCCTCTTCATCTATATCCGGTTCTACTGCTTTACGATAGAATCTCTTGGATTGCATGGTTTTAAGTAGTGTATAAAAATATAGCAGTAAAAGCAATAAAAATCCAAAAGCGATGCCTGATAAGAATACGATTAGATAGCCAATATCGAATCTAAAATCAAAAAAACCTAGTATATTCAAATCAACCCCACCTTTCTTTGTTAATTATACCATTAAATCAAATCAAAGTTAAAGGTTTATCTTTGATAAAGCCTGACACACTATTAATTTGTTTCATTTTATGCGATAATGGTTTTGGTGATTATATGAAAAAGTATTTAATTGTGTGCGACTTAGATGGCACATTACTCAATGAAAAAAGTGAAATTTCTATCGAAACAGAAACTTACTTAAAGAAATTAAAATCTGACGGTCACAAAATTGTGATTGCGACTGGCAGGCCTTTTAGAGGCTGCTATCATTATTACAGTCAACTCGAACTCGATACGCCGATTATTACTGACAATGGTGGGGCGATTGAGAATCCAACTGACCCAAAATTCAAAAAAATAGCCGTACGAATTCCAAAACGAGTGGTTGATAAGGTTTTTGATTTTTCAGAGCCTAACATTGTAACTGCTTTTTACAGCGTTGAAAATGGGTTATATGTGTACAAACCTACTGAACGTCTGAACTGGCTTTATCATCAAAATGAAGACACTTTCTTTGTGGAAGGTCCCTTCACAAAAGCGGGTTTGCCTGAACCTTCAGGCATGATGTTCATAGTGAAAAGTTCATTCAAAGAAGCTTTTCAATCCTTTATTGATAATGAAACAGAAGGTCTTCTTACATTTAGAGACTGGGGTTCAGATGCAAAAAATGCCATTTTTGAAGTATATCAAAAAAGAACTTCAAAATCGGAAGCAATGAGTTTGGTTAGACAACATTTGAATATTGATTCAACAAACGTTATTGCCTTTGGAGATGGTGCAAATGATATTGACATGATTGAACTCGCACATCACGGCGTTGCCATGGTGAATGGGATTATGGACCTTAAAGCAATTTCAAACGATATTACGACAAAACCTAATACAGAAAATGGCGTTATAGATTATCTAAAATCATACCTAAAAGAGTGATATTTCTCACTCTTTTTTTAAACAAAAAACCGCACAATTGTGCGGTTTTATTGATTATTTGATTTTTTCTAAATGCCAAATATCGCGGTTGTACTCTTCCATGGTTCTATCGGTTGAGAAGAACCCTGATTTTGCAGTGTTGATGATTGATTTTTTCAACCATTCGCTACGATTTTGATACATTTTATTTGCTTTTGCTTGCGCTTGTGCATACGCTCTAAAATCTTTTAATACAAAATAAATATCACGTTCTAGTAAGTTACGTCTAATTTCTTCAAATTCGTTTGGTGAAACGGTATCGAAGAATCCATTGGTTAGTTGGTCTAAGACCCTCTTAATATGCGGGTCTTTTTGATACAACTCATATGGGTTATATGAATGTTCAGCCATTAAGCTGGTGACTTCTTCGGCATTCATTCCAAAAATGAAGATGTTGTCATCGCCGACCAATTCAGCAATCTCAACATTCGCACCATCCATCGTACCGATCGTTAAGGCGCCATTCATCATAAACTTCATATTGCCTGTACCTGATGCTTCTTTTGAAGCGGTTGATATTTGTTCAGATAAATCAGCAGCTGGCATGATGGTTTCTGCATAGGTTACGTTGTAGTCTTCAACAAAAACAACTTTTAAGTACTGATTGGTTTCTGAATCATTATTCACTTTATCGGCAATTGTATTGATCAACTTAATTACTTTTTTAGCGAAATAATAAGTTGGGGCAGCCTTCGCTCCAAAAATGAAACTTTGAGGGTGGAAGTGCTTGCGTACTTCTGGATTAGTTTTTAACTCATTATAAATATGCATGATATGCAATGCGTTCATTAATTGACGTTTATACTCATGAAGGCGTTTAACTTGAATATCAAAAATGGAATTCGGGTCTAGCTGAACGCCATTTTCGCGCATGATTTTATCAGATAATGCTTTTTTACGAGCGAATTTCATTTCATCATAACGTTTTTGTATGTTTGGATTATCAACAAATTCAAGTAATCCTTCTAGTTTGGTTGTATCATGAATCCAATCTTGACCAATGGTGTCTTTAAGGATACTTACTAACTCTGGGTTTGATTGTAATACCCATCTACGGTGTGTAATCCCATTGGTTTTGTTGTTGAATTTAGTTGGGTAATAATCACTGAACGTTTTCATTTCAATATTTTTTAAAATGTCAGTGTGTAGTTGTGCAACACCATTAACCGAGAATGACCCTACAATAGCCAAACTTGCCATGTGAATCATGCCATTTTTGATGATTTGCATTTCTTCTACTTGTTTGCCATAATCTCCAAATTTAGCTTTTAATTCTAGTTCAAAGCGACGGTTAATTTCTTCTGTAATGGTATAAATTCTTGGTAGTAGTGGTTGGAATAATCGAATAGGCCATTTTTCAAGGGCTTCAGCTAAAATAGTGTGGTTGGTATAAGCAACACAGTTTTTGGTGATTTCCCATGCTTTTTCCCATTCCATACCCTCTTCATCAACCAAAATACGCATCAATTCAGGAATGATCAAAGTTGGGTGGGTATCATTGATATGGAATACTGCTTTTTCACTTAAGTTTTCAAGGGTTCCATATTGTTTTTTATGTTTTCTAATAATCGCATTAACGCCTGCAGATGAGAACAAATACTGTTGTTTAAGACGCAAAATCTTTCCTTCATCTGTCTCATCGTTTGGATATAACATTTCAGAGATTTGTCTTAATTTCTTATGGTATTCAAATGTACCACCTTGGTTTTCATAACGATCACTAGGTTCAGCACTCCATAATCTTAATGTGTTAATGACCTCATTTTTGTATCCTACGATTGGCACATCGTATGGCACTGCCTTAACGTATTCTGCATTTTTATGAAGCACAGATAGTTTTCCTTTGTCATCGACGTGTAGCTCAATATGTCCATAAAATGGAATATCAACAGATTCATCATCTCTTCTAATTTCCCATACATGGATGTCTTTTAGCCATCTATCTGGATACTCAACTTGATAACCATTTTCGATTTTTTGTTTGAAAAACCCATAACGGTATCTGATACAGTTTCCATGAACTGGCAAAGCTAAGGCAGCAACGCTATCCATAAAACAGGCAGCTAGTCTACCTAGCCCACCATTTCCTAAACCTGCGTCTGTTTCCTTGTGTTCAACTTCATTAATATCTAGGCCTAAATTGTCAAACGCTTGTTTGACCACGTCATAAACGCCAGCGTTCATTAAGTTATTTGTGATCATTCTTCCCATTAAAAATTCCATTGAGAAGTAGTAAACTTGACGTTTATCAGCTTCGATTTTATTGGTATTCTTCCAGTCTGTCGAAATGTGTTCTTTTAGTAATGTTCCAAGCGCAACATATTGTTGATAAGCGTTGGAATCCTTAAAATCAATGGCATACGTATTTTCTAATTGTGTCACGAATGCTTGTTCAAATGTTTTAGCATTTGTAAAAATATTTGTCATTGGTATTCTCCTTCATAGTTCGTTCACTTAAATTATAGCATAAAGGCACCCTACAATAAGGTGCCTTATAAGTGCAAACGATTACATTTTATCCCTTGAATTTCAAAACAACTGCCGTTAATGGCCCTAATGTTATCTTTATGTGAAATCCACGTTGATGTCTTGGTTCCTCAAATGTATGCAATTCTAATCCATTGTACTGATCCGAACCCCCATATTTAATCAGGTCACTGTTGATTAATTCTGTGTAAATACCTTTCATTGGAACACCAATTTCAAAATTATGATAGACCACTGGCGTCATATTTAACACAACGACAACATGCTCTCTTCTATCTTTTGAATACCTTATGAAACTATAAATGCTTTGCTCAGCATTCGTGGAGTCAATCCATTCGAAACCCTCTTTAATGTGGTCTGTTTCATAAAGCGCTTTTTCTGTCTTATATAAGTAGAACAAATCTCTTACAAAATGATTGGCTTTGTCGTGTGATTGGAATTCAAAAAGATTCCAGTCTAGTTGACGATGAACGCTCCATTCTTGAAAATGGGCGAATTCTTGACCCATAAACAGAAGTTTTTTACCTGGATGTGTAATATAAAGTCCCATCAGTAAGCGATAATTCGCAAACTTTTGCCAATAATCGCCAGGCATTCTTGTAAGGAGTGTCCCTTTACCATGAACCACTTCATCGTGTGAAAAAGGCAAAACAAATTGTTCTGAGAAGGCATAGGTTAGGCCAAATGTTATGTCATGGTGGTGCCACTTACGATGAATCGGTTCACGCTTGAAATATCTTAACACATCATTCATAAAACCCATATTCCATTTATAGTTGAAGCCAATGCCACCCATGTCCACTGGTCTAGTAACGCCATCAAATGCAGTTGAGTCCTCAGCCATAAATAAAACACGATCGTCTTTTTTAAAAAGCGTTTCTGAAGCAAGTCTTAAAAAGCCCTTGGCCCCTTCGTCTGTGCCGTTTCGAGGATCACCTAAAAAATAGAGCAAATTAGACACCGCATCTACTCTAAATCCATCCACATGGAAATAATCCATCCAAAATAGTGCATTAGATATTAAAAAACTTCTGGTTGGACCTTTTGCCAAATCCAGATTAGCAGTGCCCCACACTTCATTTTCACGTTTCCAAGTCTCAGTATGTTCATAAAGAGGCGTTCCATCAAAGAAATATAGCCCGTGTGGGTCTTTGCAAATATGTCCGGGCACCCAGTCCATAATGACACCGAATTCCGCTTGATGTAATCTGTCAATTAAATACATTAAATCTTTAGGGACACCGAAACGAGCGGTTGCCGCATAATATCCAGTACCTTGATACCCCCAAGAATCATCCAGTGGGTGTTCATAAATGGGCATGAGTTCGACGTGGGTAAAGTTTTGTTCTCGAAGGTGTTTAATCAATTGTTCAGCAATCTCATTATAGTTGAAAAACTGTCCGTATTTTGTACGCCAAGAGCCCAAATGAAGCTCATAGATTAAGAGGGGTCTTTCATAGACTTTTTCTTTGGTGTACATCCAAACATCGTCTTTCCATTCGTAGTCCTCGATGTCGTAGACTTTTGAAGCAGTTCCAGGTCTGTTTTCCGCGAAATTCGCATAGGGATCTGCCTTATAAAGCTTACCTTGTGGCGTGAAAATAACGTACTTGTATTTTGCCCACTCAAGATTCCATGGGATTTCAATAGACCAAATGCCCATATCATCTATTTTAGAAAGGATATGAGCTTCTTCTTGCCAATTGTTGAAATCACCCACAACACTTACCATTCTTGCGTTTGGCGCATAAACGGTAAACCTAGTGCCTGTGATGAGGCCTTTGTCATCCTTAAGTAAAAACGATCCAAAAATCCTGTGCGCATCAAAAAGTTTACCTTCATTGTAAAAATAAGCATCTTCTGGTGTAATTTTAAACATCAACTTTCCCCATTTCTATTTAATATGTCTTCAATATTTGACTGACTAAATCCTTGTTGGTATAAGGTTTGTCTTATTTTTTCATTTCGTTTTGAAAGGTCTAAATGTTTGTATTTCCTCATAAGTTTTTCAACTGTGTTTTCTAGATGTTGTTTTGAGTCAAATACTTTTAAATCCAAGTATTGGTCTAAAAGCGGATTGATAGCCTCATAAGCATAGCCCTTAGCCAAAAACTGCCTTAAAAGTGTATTTTTCGCCATCATTTGATTTGGTTTTTTGCTTAGTTTTACTGCCTTTTCTATTTTGGATTCAAGGTTATCCTCTTTTAGCGAGCCTTTAAACGTATCGATGATGGCTTGACTAATGCCTTTTTGTCTCAAACGTTCTTGAATCCGGTTAAACCCATATTTCGATTGATACGCTTCTACTATTATTCTAGCATATTCTTTATCATCTAGGTATTTCAATTTTACGTAGCTTTTTGTCAGACTTTCAATGAAAGCTTCTTGTGCATTTAAACTTCTCAAATACGTCTTAAACTCTTTTTCCGTTTTTGGTTTTTTCAAATACATCAAGGCTTTTCGCTTGATAAGGGCAAGTTCATTAAATAATGTGATTGATTTGAAGACCTTAGAATCGATTTCTTTGCCTTTATGAAGGTAAAAATGAAGCACTGTCTCATCTTCAAACATGAAGGTTTCTTCATCAAATGTAACTGAGTATCCATATTTAACTTTTTTTATTTTAGTTATTTTCATAGGCCACCAAGTATTCGATTGCAGATTGTTTTTGTAAGTCATAATCACTTCTGATCAAGCGCTGTTGATATTCGTTGATTAAATAAAGCGTTGTTTCATAGTTTAGAGTCCCTGTGACTTGGAGTTGATGTTCTTTTTGAAGCAACAACACCTTAGCTTCTAACTCTATAGTGAATAACGTTTCATTGAATTCTTTAGTTGATGTTTCTAAAAGGTTAACCATTTCCACTAAGGCTTCATGTCTTTCTAATGAATCGTTTAGCGTTAGTTCTTTTTCATAAACTGGATAAGGCAGTTCGAACACTTGATGATTTGAAACCGTCTCATCCGGTTCGATGCCTCCTTTTACAGAGTTTAGATTAGGAGACAGCCAATACCCTTGTGTCATATTTAAGAAGGTATGTTCGCCTTGTTTTTTAAGGGCATAAGACACCTGATATACATCTTTCCCATAACTCTTTTCACCCATCAAGTAATACCCACCATTTTCTCTCATCGCAATTGCCAAGACTTCACTAGCTGAAGCACTGTTTTGATTAATCAATACCACAATTGGATAGATTTTTCTTGTTTTACCTGGCGTTGGATAGTATTTATCATAATGATTATCGTATACCCTGTGCATAGAAACAAAGGCTTCTTCGCCCGTCATGAACGCTTTAAGAATTTCAACAACTGCTGCTAAGTAACCTCCACCATTATTTCTAACATCAATAATCAATCCGTTTAGTGTCACCGACTCTAATTGCTCTAAATAAGAGACAAAAAGATCCGATGAAGCGCTTGAAAAACGGTTTATATCAATCAGCCCAATTTGGTTATCAAGCATTTGATAGGTAACTGAGTTTAACGGGATTTCTTTAACCTTAAGTTTGACTGTTAGGTCTAAATCTCCTCTTCGGATTCCCAAAACAAATTCATCACCTAGTTCACCCACTAAGAGCGTTTGTTTTTCTTGATAACTCATCACGTCTAAAGATTGGTCATTAATTTTTGTGATGACATCAAACGGATAAATCATCGTATTATACCCAGAAAAAGGGTTAACCTCAGTAACAAGCAATCCTGTTTGGATGTCAGTGACAGAAATGCCTATCCCGTGATAAGCCTCATTGAGTTCTATGGTTCTTGTGTTTTGTTCATAAATGTAGGTGTAAGGATCTTTTAGTTTCTCAATGATTTCATCGATACTCTTTACATCATTAAGTTCGAAATCTAGCGGTTTATAATAGTAATTATCCAAAATGGTATAAAGTTCATATTCTGCAGGTCTTGTTAAAAAAGCAGGTGCGAACTCGGAGCACCCGCTTAAAAAACCTATTAAAAGGCCAATTACGATTAATAAAATTTTTTTAGTCTTTACTAAAGCCACGCCCAACCGCCTCTTTCGTATCAGTCATGAATGTGAATGCTAATGGGTCTATTTGATCAATGACTGAACGCATTCTATTCACTTCTCTTTGATTCATGGTACAAATAATCAGTTTGCTTTTTTCAGATGAATAGCCACCTTCTGCGTCAATCAGCGTACAGCCTCTATCCACAGTTTTATAGATGGCTTCTTTAACCTTTATAGGTTCTTTAGAAATAATGAACATCGTTTGACTTGCTCGACCTTTTATTGAGACGTTATCTACAATCAGTGACGTCAAGAATACTGAAGCAACCGCATAAATAAACAGTTCAACATCTTTAAACACAATTAGCGATAAAATTACAATAACACCATCGGTGAAATAGAATATGAATTGATATGGAAAATGAAGTTTTTTATGTAAGATGTTTTGAATGATATCCATACCACCCGTAGTGCCACCATTTCTAAAAACTAGACCTAACCCGAGCCCCACTAAAATTGAACCTGATAGTGCTGCGATGATTAGTTTCGAATCAGATACTTGATTCATAATAATCGTATCTTCAATGTTCATAAGTTCAATAATAGAGAGAATCAAAGGGGATGCAATCGAACCAAAAACAGTTCTAATGAAAAAACTCTTTCCAAGAATCAATAACCCAATAATCAACAATCCAATATTAAGTATGTAAATCATTAAAGTCGGATTAATCTGGGATTGGAAAACAACGGCTAACCCCATGACACCGCCTATTACCAAATCTTCTGGTAATAAGAAAAAGTAAAACCCTAGTGTCATTAGTGTGACACCAAATACAATATTCAAGAACTCTTGAACCATTTTTTTATTCATATATTTATCCCTTTTTAAGATAGGCGTTAATGAAGCCATCTATTTCACCATCCATTACTTGTGTTGTTTGACTTGTCTCATGCTGGGTTCTATGGTCTTTAACCATTTGATAGGGGTGGAATACATAGGATCGGATTTGAGACCCCCACCCAATCTCTTTTTGGTCGCCTTTAATATCTGATAGCAACTGCATCTGTTTTTGTATTTCTAATGCTGCAAGCTTTGATTGAAGTAAAGTCATGGCTGTTTCTTTGTTTTTTAATTGACTCCGTTCATTTTGACATGTAACAACGGTATTAGTCGGTAAATGCGTAATACGAACCGCACTATCGGTAGTATTGACGCTTTGTCCGCCTGCACCGCTACTACGGTAAACATCAATCTTTAGATCTTCGTCGCTGATGTTAACTTCAATACGTTGGTCAATTTCTGGGATAACTTCGCAGCTCACAAAAGAGGTGTGTCTTCTTGCGTTAGAATCAAAGGGTGAGATGCGTACCAATCGATGAACGCCGTGTTCACTTTTTAAATAACCATAAGCAAACTTACCCTTGATTTTTAACGTGACACTCTTAATGCCTGCTTCTTCACCGGACTGATAATCTAAGATTTCAACCTTAAAATTCTTTCTGGTTGCGTAGCGTTGATACATTCTAAAAAGCATTTCACACCAGTCTTGTGACTCGGTACCTCCAGCGCCAGGATGCAGTTCAATAATCGCTGGCAAATCATCGTAAGGCCCATCTAAAAGAACCAAGGTTTCAAACTCTTTAAGTTGTTTATCCAATAGGTGAACTTCCTTCGAAATCATATCCCAATCTTCTGTTTGTTCCTCTGTAACACCAGCAAGTTCTTCTAAGGTTTCTTGTTGGGCAAAAAGTTGTTCATAAGTATCAATTTCTTCTTTTTGATTGTTGGTTTTCTGAATGATTGCTTGTGCATGTTTCACATCATCCCAAAAATCAGACGCACTCATCAATTCGTTTTGTTCTAAAACAGAAGCTTTTAAAGCATTAATGTTTAACGCCTTTT
Organism: Acholeplasma sp.; assembly: GCA_034006765.1. Lineage (GTDB taxonomy): Bacteria > Bacillota_I > Bacilli_A > Acholeplasmatales > UBA5453 > Paracholeplasma. Next base: position 70,266 of record JAVESF010000002.1, read on the forward strand.
CTAAATCTTCTAGTCGAGTTTTAAAAGAAGCAATGTATTTGTTTAATTCATATCTTTCCACAATGTACCTCCAAGTAGTTTGTCCATATTTACCTTTAAAAAAGACTAAATAACGGTCTAATCCATTCATTTATTCATTCATTGGTATTCGTCGATACAGTTAATATTAAAGTTATCGTATCTTCATAAAAAGTATATCATAAAACACAAAGAAAAAAATAAAAGCATGCCCTAGAGGGCACACTTTATTAACGTTTCCAGTTTGGCATGTTGCGTTGGTATTTATTTTTCTTAACTTTAGCGGGTTTCTTGCGTAATTCTCCGCCTTCATTGGTTTTAGTATTTTTGACAACTTCTTCTCTTTCAGCATTTTGGCGAATTTGAGCTCTTAAAACAAAAGTTGTGATGTCTTTTGAAATATTTGCTGTCATTTCATTAAATTTTCTAAACCCCTCGTTTTGATAGATTTGAAGAGGATTACCTTGTCCATAAGATTGAAGCGATACCGCTTGTCTCAACTCACTCATCTCATCAATGTGCTTAGTCCAATGTGTATCAATAACCCTTAAAGCAACCACTTTCAAGAACTCTTTAAAGATTTCTTCTGGAAAGAGTGATTTCTTAAGGTTGATTTCCTGATCAGCTAATGACTTAACATAAGAAACAATCGAGTTTTCGTCTAACTTAGCAAGCGCTTCTTTTTGAAGTGTGCCTTTGTTAAAGGTTGAGCCATCTAAATGTGAAATGATTGCATCATCATGAATTTCAAACTTATTACGACCTAAATTCACAATGTGTTGATTTAAGGCATATTCTAAATGACTATCCATTGCTTTTCTAACAAATGGTTCGATATCATCATTGGTTAATACAAATGTGCGTTCGGCATACATCACTTCTCTTTGTTTTCTTAATACATCGTCATATTTTAAGACGTTTTTACGAGAATCGTAGTTTTGACCTTCAATGCGTTTTTGGGCACTGCTGACAAATTTAGAAAACATTTTAGATTCAAGCGGCTGTGTTTCTCCTGTTTTTTTATCCATATTTAATCGAGAGATTCTAGCAATGTTTTGTTTAAAAGACTCGCCACCAAATCGCATTAGAAGTTCGTCTTCGGCAGATAAGAAGAATCTCGAATATCCTGGGTCTCCTTGACGTCCCGAACGTCCTCTTAACTGGTTGTCGATACGCCTAGATTCATGTCTTTCTGACCCGATAACGGCTAAACCGCCAAGTTCAACAACGCCTTCTCCTAATTTGATGTCTGTCCCACGGCCAGCCATATTGGTTGCGATGGTAACAGAAAACTTCTCACCAGCTTTGGCAATGATATCGGCTTCTCTTTCGTGTTGTTTAGCATTTAACACATCGTGTTTAATGCCACGTCTGTTTAACAATTTAGATAACAACTCGGAGGTTTCAACCGCAACTGTACCTAATAGAATAGGTTGTCCTTTTTTATGTCTAGCCTCTACTTCATTAATTAAGGCTGTGTATTTTTCTTCCAAAGTTACGAATAAGAAATCAGGGGCATCTACACGAACAACCGGTTCGTTTGTTGGTACTTCCACGACATACATATTGTAAATCTCTCTAAATTCTTCTTCTTCAGTCTTTGCGGTCCCTGTCATTCCTGAAAGTTTCTTATACATTCTGAAAAAGTTTTGGTATGTTATGGTTGCAACCGTGACGGTTTCTTTCTTGATTTCGACATTTTCTTTAGCTTCTAGCGCTTGATGAAGGCCTTCTGAGAACTGTCTGCCTGGTAACACACGACCTGTGAATTGGTCAATGATCAAGACGGCATCTTCGACCACCATATAATCTTTATCTCTAAACATAATATAGTTTGCTCTTAAGGCATTATTAATATGATGTAATAAGGTCACGTGATCTAAATCATATAAGTTCTCGATTCTAAAAGCCTGTTCTGCTTTCGTGATGCCTGAATCGGATAATTCAATCGATTTAGTTTCAATATCAATGTAGTAATCTTCATCATTCAATGCTTTTGTAAAACGGTCAGCTGCTTGGTATAAGTTTTGGTTTTGTTTAGCACCGCCCGATATGATGAGTGGTGTTCTTGCCTCATCAATTAAGATAGAGTCAATTTCATCGATGATGGCGTAATTTAATCCGCGTTTTTGAACCATGTCTTTGGCGTATAAAACCATGTGATCTCTTAAATAATCAAACCCAAGTTCAGAGTTTGTTGAGTATAGGACATCACAAGCATAAGCTTCCTTCTTTTCTTCCGATGAAAGTGCGCGTATATTCAGTCCAACACTTAACCCTAAAAAGCGATATATTTCGCCTATTGGGCCTTCTGCTTCACGTCTGGCTAGATACTCATTGACAGTAACAATGTGCACACCATTTCCGGATAAAGCATTTAGATAAGCTGGCATAACTGCGGTAAGTGTTTTCCCCTCACCTGTCTTCATTTCAGCTATATTACCGCCATGAATGGCGATTGCCCCTAATAATTGAACGTAATATGGATAAAGCCCTGTTACACGTTTAGAAGCTTCTCTAACCACTGCGTAGGCTTCAACTAAAACTTGATCAAGTGTTTCGCCCGCTTTAACTCTTTTTTTAAATGCTTCCGTTTTTGCTTTTAAATCGCCATCAGACAAGGCTGACATCTCACTTGCTAACGCATCGATTTTATCTGCTAAAGGTCTTGCTTTTTTGAGTTCCTTCAGACCCGCATCAAACCATTTTTTAAACATTAGATCACATCTTTCTTTTTATATTATCTCTATTAAATGATACAACATAAAGGGCTTCAATACAAGAAAAGCCCATCATTTTACATAAAATATAAATCAAAGTGCTTTTCAGTGTCACTATTAATAGTGTAACTGGGATCACTTAAACCCTATAAACCTATTATAAAGCGTTCTTTATAAACCTAATAGAGGACAAAAATCGTAGTATTTAAAGTCTTTCATGAATAAAAAAAGACTGAAACGCTTCTAAGCTCATTACGTCTTTTTAACGTTACAGTTCGTTACTAATGGGTTTGACACTATAGTTGGTTCAGTCTTCCACTTTTTATTTCATAAACTTTATCACAAATAGGAAGCATAGACTTATCGTGCGTTACGATCACTACAGTCACTTTTTCTTCTTTACTAATTCGGTATAATTCTTTTATGACAAGTTTTGCGTTATCCTCATCTAGGTTTCCTGTCGGTTCATCCGCTAATATTAAACCTGGGTTTTGAATGAGTGCTCTTGCAAGAGACACTCTTTGTTTTTCTCCACCAGATAGGTTTTTTGTTTTTTTGTTTTTAAGCGATTGAATGCCGAATTTATCAATGAGACTGTTTGCTTTGTCAAAATAGTTTTTTTGTGTTTGCTTGTCTAGATGTAGCACAGGCAATGTAATATTTTCTAATGCCGATAAATAAGGTATGAGCATATATTCTTGAAATACAAATCCAATGTGCTTATTTCTGAATTCTGTTAAAGCTTGGTCATTTAGTCTATCGATATTTGTATTATCAAATACATACCTTCCAGAAGATAGTTTATCTAGCGTACCAAGAATGTTTAAAAGTGTTGTTTTTCCACTTCCTGATGTCCCTACTATGCCTATCAAATCACCCTCATTGATCGTAATAGAGACGTTGTTGAGTATATAGGATTTTTCACCATCATAGGATTTAAATCCATTCGTAATTTCAATCATGTTAATCTCCTCTTCGTTAATTTCTTTGTAGATAATCTCATAAAACTGATTACGGTTGAAAGTATCATACAACAAATAAGTGGCAGCGTGAATAAACTGATAAACCCTAGGGCATCTGTCATTAGTGGCGTATGATGAGTGATGTTATAGACTAAAATGAATATAGAACTTATCATAAATGATACGCCTAAGAGTATACTCATCATGAACCCATTTTCTATAGCCGTTTCTGTGATTAGATCCTTTTTGGGATGTCCAAGAATAAACCTCAGTTTAAATTCTTCTAACCTGCCATTGATGGATACGATTATAATCATAGACATAATCGCAATCATGAGAATACCTAAAATCCATAGAAGATTTATTACAAGCGTGCTGTTAATACCTGTGGCATCAATTTTCTGCTCTATGATAGAATCATGGGTAGTTATATCAAAATGTGCTTTTTTTTCAATTGATTCAAATAAATCAGATATATAGTTAAAATCACTTGCGTTCTTTTGAATCACATATAGTGAGTCAAAGTTGTAAACAAAGCCACCATCCGCCAACTCTAAGGATATGTCTTTTTGGAATAAACTATACGCTTGGTAATCCATAACAACCGTAGGTATTGATCCAAATTCTAACGAATCAACTACGGTAAAGTTCTCTTGTCCAATCGTTAAGATACCATCTATAACAAGCCCGTTCATCTGCGTGTTTGTGTAAACGTTCTTGGCCATAAGTTCGTTTTCAACTAACAATTCAGTTTGCTCGTAAACACCTTTATCAGAGATTAAATAGTTTAAATATGCCTCACTCGTCCCTATAATGCGAACCCTTTGATTAAAAAGTGTAATCTCGTCAGAAACAATAGGAATTACATTAATCCCCTTATCTAGTAGTTTAAGATAAAGGTTATACTCAGTAATTCGGCTCGTGTCTCCATGGATTGCAATCAGATCTTTTTCGAATAGCGTCTCGTTAGTTTTATTCGTCTTTATCATTGAACTTGCAAGCAGATAAGTCAAAAATAAAATTAAAAACACAAGTATGTATGTATAAGATACAAGTGTTTTTTTAAGACTTGAACGAATGTGTTTTTTTAAAACAAGTTTACTAATCACGTTTCTATCCCCATTTTATGCTTTGCATGATGAACTTTGTTTAAAAACCTTTTTGTTGCTGGTAAAACAATCATTAAAGTCAGAATTAGTAATAGCACAATCATGCATAAACTCACTAGGTTATAATAGTTAAAGTAATGCCATATTGATGAACCGTTGTTTACTCTAAAGAATATAAACATACCAACATAACTCAAAATGAATCCTCCTGTAATAAGTAAAATCCAACTAAGGACGATCAACTTATACTGAGTCTTTTGGTTAATTCCAATCGTTTTCATGTAAGAAATGTCTGTCTTAATCTTTTGCAGACTATTAAGTAAGTTAAGGACAAAAATCACAATAAAAGCAATTAAGACAATGCCAATTACAAATATGTTTGATAATATAGCATTTTTGTACATAGAACTGATTTCATCATGATACTCGTTGTAACTTCCAATACGACTCGTATAGGCATCATAGTCGACGCCTAAATCATTAAACAGTGCTTTAACATCTTCTGTTTGAACCTCGTGATCAAAAATTACTTGTGCGTACTCATACCTTGGAGGGTTGACTGAATACTTTAAGAAATCTTTTTCCATAATAAATGCTCTGCTATTTAAAACTCGACCTTCTACATATTGATTTGTCTCAATGAGATATTCTTTATATATAGATGCCTCACGAGTATCCTTAATGACCGCTGCAACCTCAAATTCAATGGGTGTATCATCAATGATAAGAATCATTTTAGAGCCTATCGAGTTTTCTCTCATAAATCTTTTAAGAGAGGTTTGTTGGTCAAGTACAATTGGATTGTCTATCTCTTCAAAAGATAAAGATCCGTGTAAAACTTCAACGTCATCTGTGACTAGATATCCTTGATGACCAGACGTCTGTACAGGAATGCCACCAATATAAAAATCATCAGAAACAACATCAATGGTTATGGATTGACCGGTTGATAACCCAAAAACAGAACTATATACTACTTTTTTTTCAGCTAAAGATTGCATATTTTTCAAAAATAGACCTCTGTTCAAGATTACTTGATTCTTAGGCATATCTTTAATAGCCAATAGCCTTGCTTCATAATTAACTTTTATATCGGTTAATGAAAATAAACATAGAGAACAAAACATGATGACCGATGTCAATGTGATAAGTGCTCTAGCTTTGTAACTCAGTAATTGATGGATTGTAATCTTTAGTAGTCTCATTTAGCTTTGTAAATCTCCTTAATTGCTTCATGCATATGCTTTAAATAAAACGCCCCTGTTTGAACTTCAGAAACATTTATAACCCCGACTGTAATCGGTAATAGTGTGTGGGCTAGATAAATCTCTTCGCTTTGTGTATAGACGCCCGTAGTAGTCCAATAAACATTCCATGCTGGGCCAGTTTGGCGTAAATGTGTTCTAACAATTTTTAACTCGACTGTTTTCATATATACAGCAGCTGTCATATTGTCCTTTTTAACGTAAGCATTTGTAGCCATGACTTGGTTTAAAACATTTCCACTCGTAAATGAATAGTTTACTAAAGAATAGTTGCTTTCTTTAAGAATTTCGGAATAAGTTTTTTTAACTCCAATTCCCATATTCATTCCATCGATAGTAAACTGATAAGCATTTGTAATCGGTGGTGTAACATAATTTTCAGTTACTGTTCCAATTCCAACTGAAAGATTGTAGTTAGAACTTATTGCTTTATCTGACAAATCTCCCTCATAACTAACAAAAATGTGATCAGATACTTGAATATCATATACATATTTTTGATTATACCACATTAGTCCTTCTCTTATTTGAGGAAGATTAGAATCGATGTAATGACCGATGTGAGTATATCCATCTCTTTCATACGCTTCTGACCAATAAGGGGACTTTTGAGTAGTTACTACTTTTGCTTTTAAATTTTTAGTGTTTATAGATAATAACACAATAAACAAGGTTGTTATTAGTATTTTTTTCATATTATCCTACTAGAATGTGTCCTTTCCAATATTATGAACATTAAACAAGTAGTCCGGATTAGTATAATCCACATCCGTTCTCACTGGAACGACGACGTATGCAACTACAGCATCTTCTTTTTCATGTTTCACAGTTTGCCGAATTGACTTGCTCCAAAGTGACCCAATCTCATACCTGTACGTTTCTGTGTATTTTACGTTGAGCACTAGTTTATATAGAGCCAGACTATACTCATATCCACTAGTGTATTCGCTATATGTATCTTGGTTCAATATTTTTGAAACCGAATAACCTTTATAGGATTTATTAACATTGTAGGTAGTGTATAAGTTTGAACTTGCAGTATAGCCATCTGGTAGATCCACGTAAAGGTACAACTCAGACTTCATTGTTTGAATGAATTCTTGTTGATAAACATAACTCAATTCTATTTCGTATACATAATGCGGACTTAGAAATGGCGTCGTCAATAGTCCCACAAATTCTGAGCCTAACTTGTTAGAAAACTGAATATCAACATATGTCCATGTCTTGTTTTTTACCAAACCATCCCGCCATGTCCCGGTAACGTAAGTATGTCCAACATGGGAAAAATCTGGGTCAGCATAGTCTATATTCCAATATCGTGATTTGCTTTCTGTGATAGTTCCACTGGCACTGACTTTAAGACCATTGCTGTAAAAATGTACTGCTAAGAGTAATATTATTACAATTGTTTTTTTCATCTTCTTTTCCTTAAAAAACATCATTAACATGTTAACTTTATCACAAAAAATGTAAACTGTAAACTGTATATATATAAAAAATTATTAATTTATTATTCATAATTAAAAAAAAATGCGGCTGAAATACTAGCTCAAATACCTGCGTTTTTTGAAATGCCTAGTACTTGAAATTTATCGCTTTGATTTATGTTCATGGATATTCATACTGATGATGCCATTCTTTTCTATCACATTGATCATCCTTTCAGCCTTCTTGTTTACTATCGAATATAGTTTAGAAGAGGCTTTTGCGTAGCTCAATTTCAAATGATGATAAACCACACCCACAAAAATAACTGAAAATCTCGTAGTGATTTCTAATATAAAAGATCACTTTTTACGTTTGTATATTCACCATTCATGTGGGTTTCTTTTTGATAATTACGAATAAAAAAAGACTAGCATGCTATAAAGCACTTTAGTCCTCTTCGTTACAACCTTATAAATTAAACTCTACATCATTACGTTTAACAGATTCTGCCTCGAAAAAATCTCTTTTGCTAAACTTTTTCCAATTTGCAATCACAGAATTTGGAAATACTACTAATTTTTGATTGTAGTAAGAAACGTTTGCGTTGTAAACACGTCTGGCAGCTTGTAAGTTTTCTTCAACCTCAACACTGGCTTCTTGGAGCTTCAAGTAATTGTTGCTGGCTTTCAAGTCAGGGTACTGTTCTAAAACGACGTTGAGCTTGGATAACGAGTCACTCAACACGTTCGAAAACGATTGTTTTTCACTCATGGGCGCACCTTGTACGGGTCTTCTAAGCTCAACAATAGACTCTAACGTGCTTTTTTCATACTTGGCATAGCCTTTAGTCACTTCAACTAACTTAACCAAAACGTCATAACGTTGTTGTAAAGCAACGTCGACACCCGATTCAGCTTCATCCACTTTAACAATTAATTTATTGAATAAGTTCATGGTTGCAATTACCCAAATAAATACAATTAATACAATTCCGAGTAATCCTGTTAAAAACATAGATATGATTAATTCACTGGACATTTAGTTTCCTCCTTTAAAAATCATTTAAACTAATACGATAAACGATATTTTTACTAAGTATTATTTTATAATAATTCTTTAAAGAAAGCAATCTTATCTAAACGTTCCCATGGTAATTCTATATCACTTCTACCCATGTGACCGTAATTTGCGGTTTGTTCGTATATAGGACGTTTTAAGTCTAGCGTATCAATGATGCCTTTAGGTGTAACGTCAAATTGATTTCGGATAACCTTGACAATCTTCGATTCACTAACTTTAGCGGTATTAAAGGTATCAATACGAATCGAAACTGGCTCTGCTACACCGATGGCATACGCGAGTTGTACTTCACAACGGTCTGCAACCCCACTAGCGACTATGTTTTTTGCAATGTATCGAGCCATGTATGATGCACTTCTATCGACTTTTGATGGGTCCTTACCTGAAAATGCGCCACCACCATGTCTAGAATACCCCCCATAGGTATCCACAATGATTTTACGTCCAGTAAGTCCTGAATCACCCTTTGGTCCGCCTACGACGAATTTACCGGTTGGATTGATTAAATATTTCGTATTTTCATCAATCAATGCCGTTGGCATCACTGGGTCTATGACGTGTTTTCGAATGGCATCTCTCACTGTTTCTATCGGAAGGTCAGCGTGTTGTGAAGACACCACCACCGTATCAATGCGAACAGGTTTATCGTTTTCATCATACTCGACTGTTACTTGTGATTTTCCATCTGGCCTTAAGAAACTCACCAAATTGGACAATCTCACTTCATCCAATCTTCTGACTAATTTGTGTGCTAATTCTATTGGTAGTGGCATGTAGTTTTTTGTTTCGTTACAAGCATAACCAAACATTAACCCTTGATCACCTGCACCTTGTTGATGACCATCGTATTCATCAACCCCCATCGCAATATCTGGAGATTGACTATTAATCGAAACTAAGACTGCAAGATTTTCTGCATCAAAACCGTATTTGCCTCTGTCGTAACCGATTTTTCCAACTGTGTTTCTAACAATTTCTTGAATGTCAACATAAGTATCTGTGGTGATTTCACCCATAACCAATACTAATCCAGTCGTTACTGCAGTTTCGCAAGCTACTCTTGCGTTTTTATCTTTAGCTAAAATCGCGTCTAAAATGGCATCAGATAGTCTGTCACAGATTTTATCCGGATGCCCTGAAGTGACTGATTCCGACGTGAATAATTTTCTTTCCATTTTTTATCCTCCTTATTGATAAAAAAAACTCTTTTTCAATGAAAAGAGTTTTAAGATCTCTCATTGTTGGGATTGCCCCTCGTTGTTAGCACCTTGCAAAGCAGGTTGCTGCTACATCATCGGTCACTAACCTCCATAGCTCTTAATAAGATAGTATTTATTTTTTAATTTGCATATTCATTATAACAAAAATCTATTTGAAATCAAGGAAAAAGATTAGTATTCGTTAAATAACTTTTCAAACTCAGTCTTAAATTTCAAAAATCTTTCAACGAGACTGTAATCAAAATAGTTTAAGAAACTCTTCTCAAATAGGCCAATTACTGCTTGATTCGGATAAGGTCTTTTATAGGATTTAGAGCTACGCATTGTCACATATAAATCACACAACAAAATGACTTGTGATTCCACGTTAGGTTGAATAAGTCTCATGCGTTTTACAAAAGCTTCATCAGCTACCCCTTCAACATGTGCTCTAGTAATGTCTTCGGCTTTTTGAGCAAGTTGAAGTCTTTTAGCAATCCTGGTACCTAAGATGGTTTTCTCGTTAAGCGATTCATATTGTTGTTCATCAGACACATTATAGACGATGTCTTCAACTTCATGGAATCTTAAATGAACTTTGGCATAATGCCTAATTTGATCGACTTCTTGAGAGGATAGTCCAAAATAGATGGCTAATTTCTCACTCATTTTATAAACTAAATCTACATGTTGTCTGTCTAAAAAGTCATTTTTTGAAGAGAGAACAACCTTGAATAAATCGCCTACGATTGAGGTAAAGTTTTCCTGAACTTCTCGACGTTTGATTAACTCTTTTTTTCGTTCTTCTTGCATATAGGAACCCATTCCAACAATCGCATAGATGACAATCATAAATATAGAGAACATCACGATTCTTAAAAAGAAATCTTGTGAAGCATGTGTAGGTAAGAACGCCTTAAGAAACGCCATGATTGAAAGACCTTGATAGGTTTCCGTAATGCTATAGGTGAGCATAAAATGAATGAATGTAATGCCTGCCACCATGCCTTGAAAAGTCCATAATATCAGTTTTTTACTTTGATATAAAGAAATCACCACTACCGAATAATAAATTAATATGTACGCCACTGTTTCGAAATTATTGTAAAGTCTTGCGTAAATTAAAATTGAAGAAATGAACATGTATAGGGCTTCCACATACATCGCTACTTCTTGTTTGGTCTTATCATGTCTTTCACCATAAATCAGTCGTTTGATTACATTATTTAAAAAGAAAGTGAAAGGAAACGATATAAGTGGAAAAAGCCAATCGCTTGGCTGTTTATTTACGCTTGCAATAAAGAGTAGTATGATTGAATATACGATATTCGATAGAAAAATGATGTTTTTTATCACTATATTTCTTCTATGTAACACCATGACATCATCCGTGATGTCGATATCAGATTCAAACCCAAACAAGCTTGCAAAAAAGTTTTTTGTAAATTTGGTAAAATGCTCTTTCTTTTTCACGCTTGTCCTCCAATATAATTAACTAGTCAAATAAAGAGATTGCTTTATGTGGTTCTTCATGGGCAATATCTTCATTGATAACTTGTGCAACACGTGTTGAGGCTGCTGCTGCAATTGCACCAACAATGTCATCTAAGAACGTGTGAACAATACCGTCTTTTTTCCCATCTTCGTTTAACTTAGACACAATTCCATGTTTGTTTACATCGATGTCTCCAAAGTTTGTCATTCCAATAACGCCATAAAGTCTTGCAACATCTAATCCTAACACTTCATCTACACCAAACAAACCTAAATCTTGTTCGATAATGTCTTGAATTGGGCCTTTAAAAAGCTTTTCTTCAGCCATTCTGTCAAGTTCAACTGCCAATAACACATGATGAAAGATGTCTCTTAAGGATAAAATCTTTAAGACAGATTCTCTGCAAGTATCAAACTTAATGTTTGGGGTGTAACGCCCTTGTTGTTGATACGCGATTTTTGCGATTTCATCTACTTCAACACCTCTGCTTTTCAAGGCAGTGATGCATAGACGAGTCATTTCTTCTCTGCTAAATAGTACTTTGTTTTTCATTGGTTAAAAATATCTCCCTTTTTTAAAATTTTTTGTCCATTCAAGAAATCGGTTGCTGCCATAACTTTTTTATTTTGAGGCTGTAATTTAGTAATGCTTAAAGTGCCATCAGCACTTTTAACTAGCAATTCTTTTTTATCGCTAAGAATCTCGCCTGGCATTCCACTAATAATTATATCACTTTTTTCGATTTCATACACCTTAATCCGTATATCATTAATGAATATTGAGCCAGCAGGCTGTGGTAATAAAGATCTCAGGTGATTGATTATTTCATTTGATGTCTGATTGAAATTCAAAATTTCTTGTTCAGGCTTAATGTTATAAGCGAAAGAAACCAATGCTTCATCTTGTGGGATTCTTGCGTTAGTTTTTTCCATGATTAGGGGCAATTGTTCCTCAACTAACTGCTTTGCTAAAATGCTTAGTTTAGCCATTAAAGTCTCGGTATTGTCTGTCTTTTCTATGCGTATTTCTTTTGTAGCAATCATATCGCCAGCATCCATTTTCGAAGCCATATACATGAGCGTTACGCCTGTTGTTTCATCACCGTTTTTAATCGCATATTGAACAGGTGCACCTCCTCTATATTTTGGAAGTAAACTACCATGTAGATTGATTGAGATTGCTGATTCCAATACAGAATTCGGAATCATCTGACCATATGCAGCAGTGATAATGATGTCTGGATTAGCATCTAAAATCACTTGATAATCCGTTTTCATCTTAATAGGTTGAAAACACGGAATGTGATGATCAAGTGCAAATTGCTTAACTGGTGAATACTCAATCTCACCTTTACGTCCTACCTTTTTATCTGGCTGTGTCACAACCAGTTTTACTCCATAAGTCTTATGTAAGTAAGCCAGAGATGGCACTGCATAACTTGGAGTTCCCATGAAAACTATGTTCATAATAACTGCCTCCTCTATAAGAAATCCTCGTACGGATTAATGTCGATTATTAGTTCTTTATATTTTGTTTGAATGTAATTGAATACCTCTGTTAGGTTCAATCTCTTTGGTGCCTTGATTGTCAAATTCGAATAAAATATACCATTTTTGTAATGGATAAACGCATCACTTGGACCTAATACGGTATATTGGGAATGCGTTTTAATCAAGTCATGCTTTATTTTTATTAGCCATCTATCTAGCATATCCTCGTTTGCATGTCCAAACTTGAGTTGAACCAAGTTTGAAAAAGGTGGATAATTACCTAATCTACGGTTTTCTATTTCTTGATCATAAAAAAACTCATATGGCTTAGAAAGCGCATCAAACACAAAATGATTCGGGTTGTATGTTTGGATGATGCTTAGACCGTCTTTAAATCTGCCACTTCTTCCAATCATTTGTTTTAAGAGACCATAGGTTCTTTCATTCGCTAAATAACTTGGGATTTTCAATCCTAATTCAGCAAGCAAAACTGCACTAAGCGATACATCAAAGTCATGTCCTTTAGCGATTAGCTGTGTGCCAATCAAAACGTTAAAAGCTTTTTCCTTAAATGCATATAACGTGTTTTCTAGGGTATGTTTATTTGAGGTGTCACTGTCCAGTCTAACGACCGATTTATTTAAAAAAGTGTTACTAAATGCTTGTTCAACTTGCTCAATGCCTGTTCCAACCGGCTTAATCTTGGTAGAATGACAAACACTACAACTGTTCATTAAAGGGTATTGTTTCCCACAATGATGACAGATGAGCTTGTTTTTCTTTTTGTGATAAACTAAATTAGTTAAACAAGTCTCACAAATAGGCACATAGCCACATTCACGACACATCATAAAACTTGCATATCCCCGTTTATTGACTAAAATCATGGACTGTTCATCGGGTTTTTGATTCACTAATTGATCTTTTAATAGATTAGAAAACATCGTAAGGTTCCCATTTAGTAATTCTTGTTTCATATCAACAATTTTAATGGTTCTATTCGTATCCATCACAGACTTCTCTAAACTTAGATAAACGGTCTTTCCCATTTTTGAGTCATAATACTGCGATACCGTAGGTGTTGCAGTTGAAAGAATCAATGGGATGTTGTTTAATTTTGCCAATTGTTGTGCAACTTCGATGGCGTCATATCGTGGTTGATTCGTTTCGATATAATTACCATCGTGACATTCATCTATAACAATACCACCGAGTGACTTAAACGGTAAAAAAAGTGTCTGCTTAGTCCCGATAATCACACTGGCTTTATCTGCTTTTATCGCACGCCATGTATCATAATGTTCTTGATCAGAGAGTTTAGAGTGCATCATATAAACATCATCAAATAACAAGTCGAAATAGGCCGCTAATTGAAATACTTGGGCAATTTCTGGGACAACGATTAAAATGGGTTTGTGCCCCATTTTCTTCTTAATCTCGACAAAAACTTCTGTTTTACCGGAACTAACGACCCCATGAAGTAAAAATCGTTTGTAACTATTTAAAAAGTCACCTATGCAATTGATGGCTTTATTCTGTTCATCTGTCAATCTTATTTCTGCTTTATTTTTGATGAAAACCAATGGGCTTTTCTTGTTTTTCTCAACCAGTTTTGATGTTAACACCTTTTGATTTTCAAGCGCATCTAAGATGCTTTTAGAGATGCCTTCTTTGATAAGATCTTGAGTTTTAACCATTCCACTTTCAATTAATTTAATGATAATTTTGCGTTTTTCAGTCATGATTTTTGGATACTGTAAAACTGAATAACTCTTTTCATATTGAATTTTAGAGCGTTCTTTATATACATCTTCAACCACTAAAATCTGATTTAAAATAGCCTCATTGAGTTTTTTATAATATTTTGAATCTATTTCATCTACATAAGAAGGGTTGTTTTGAATGATATTTTTCCAAAAAGCATTTGATTCATCAAGCAGTTTAATTCGTTTTCGATATTTCAATTGTAAGCCTCTAGGCACGATTAAAGAAAATGCGATTGTTTTACTCACAAAAGAGCGTGAAGCGATAAAGTCCACTAATTTTAGCTGGTGATCCTGGACGATAGGCGACAAATCAAGTACTTGCAAGATGGTTTTCGTTGCATTTGAGGATGTTTTGCTTATTCCGATTACTAGTCCTGCACGTTTTTGATGCCCAAAAGGCACATACACGCGCATGCCTATCTTTAAAATCCCTGCCAAATTGGTAGGGATGATGTAGTCATAGGTGGATTCTATTTGTTGTGTTTTTAAA
Organism: Acholeplasma sp.; assembly: GCA_034006765.1. Lineage (GTDB taxonomy): Bacteria > Bacillota_I > Bacilli_A > Acholeplasmatales > UBA5453 > Paracholeplasma. The sequence continues at coordinate 85,291 of JAVESF010000002.1, forward strand.
TCAATTATGACTTTTGCAAACATCTTATCACCAATTAAAATTATATCATAAAAACTGTCGTTATTATGTAGAATAATGGATTATATAACCCTCATTGAAATCATTTATTCTTAGTCATAAAAATAAAAACTCCAAAGCTTTACCATCAAAATGGTTTCTTTGGAGTTTACTAATTTCGATTATTTCTTTTTATCTTGTGAAGGCACATCTGTGAAAATTTCTTTTCCAGCTGCTACCATACTAGCCAACCCTTGAAGTTCCGATGGAATGATTAATTTAGTCGCTTGTCCTTTAGACACTTCAACCATTGCTTCATAACCTTTCATGGTTAAGACTGCATGATCAGCTTTGGCTTCTTTGATCATTTGAATCCCTTTTGCGGTAGCTTCTTGTACACGTAAAATGGCTTCTGCTTCACCTGTTGCACGTAAGATTTGTGATTCTTTTTGTGCTTCAGCTTCTAAGATTTGTGATAGTTTAAACCCTTCAGCTTTCAAGACTGCACTTTGCTTTTCACCTTCAGCAATCAAAATGCTTTGACGTTTTTCACGTTCCGCACGCATTTGTTTTTCCATGGCTTCACGAATATCTTTTGGTGGAATGATGTTTTTAAGTTCCACACGAATCACTTTAATGCCCCATGGGTCTGTTGCTTCATCCAATATGATGCGCATTTTGCCATTGATTAACTCACGGCTTGTAAGTGCTTGATCTAAGTCAATCGCACCAATTATGTTACGTAATGTGGTTGCCGAGAGTGTTTCTAAGGCTCTGTTTGGATTATCTACCCCGTAAGCAAATGCTTTTGGATCGGTGATTTGATAATAAACAACTGTATCGATCTGCATGGTAACATTATCTCTAGTGATAACTGGTTGTGGTGCATAATCGTTAACGATTTCTTTCAATACAACCACTTTTGAAACTCTGTCTAAAAATGGAACTAACCAGTGAATACCGGTATTCCAAGTCGTATAATAACGACCAAGTCTTTCAATTACCATAGATTGTGTTTGTCTGACAATTCTAACACTAGATAATGCGACTAATAATGCCACTACTAGTAATATTAAAAGTATTACTAATACAACTGAAAATGGATCTGCTGCTAATACATTAAACATATTATTTCTCCTTTATTTTTATATGTCTTCTTTTAAAACATCGACAAGTAATTTATTACCAACGATGTCTAAAATCACAATTCTTGTTCCTTCTACAATTGGGTTTTTAGAAGTTGAGAAAGCTGTCCATATTTGCGAATTGACTTTCACTTCACCCTTACCGTCGAATGGAATTTCTACGACCACTACCCCATGCATTCCAACCATTCTATCCGCATTGGTTTTAATAACTTCACGCTCCATAAACCTTTTTGTAAGTGGGCGGGTTGCAAATAAAAGCACCAATGAAACGACAATAAATATTGCGAATTGCATAACAATTTCTACACCTAGTGCGGCTGAAATTAGTGCAGCAACCGCGCCAATTGTGAACCAAATGGTCACTAAGTCAGAGGTTTCAAGTTCGACTAAAATTGTACCTACTAAAACAACTGACCAAATAATAATCATTAAAATTTCGTTTGGACTCATGCAGATACCTCCTCATCCAAATCAATAATCAGTAATTTCTCCGTACTAGACCAGGTGGCACGGTACTTAAAATTATTATTATTCAAAAAATCGAATTGGGTCAAAAGACTTATGTCGCTAATGACTTTCTTACTACTTATTCTACCATAGCTCTTCTTGATCGCAACATCCAATAAATGATTTTTATTGATATCCCCGCGCATTGCTTCTTCCTTGTTCAAGTTTTTAATGACAACACGTTTTTTTTCTTTATCAATGCCTACTATGACCTTGTATGCATCAATGAAATATGATGCTGCAACTTTATTCAAAGTTATATTCGAATCATAAAACGTTACTGTTCCCAAAGTATCCTTTGGCATAATCCATTCTATAGCCATATTTGTACCTCCTATGATTCTATTATACACCTTTTTTTGAATTTTCAATAGATATTTTGAATTTTTATGAATTTATTATAATTTTATCGTTTATTTAAAAAAAACTGCCCGAAGGCAGTTTAATTATTGTACGCTCTTTAAGAGTTTGTCGATTTTATTACCATAGGCTAATGCTTCATCATACTTAAAGATCAGTTCAGGCATTTTTCTCAGATTATTGACTTTCATCGCCAATTCTTTACGAATTTGCTTATTCAATCTATCTAAGTTAGCTTGCGCTTTTTCAATCATTTCTGGTTCGTCATTCAATAAGGTGTAATAAACCGTAGCATATGATAAATCACGCGTAATTTTAACTTCAGTGATGTTGTAATAACTAAATTCATCTGACTTATTTTCTTTATTCACAATGATTGCTAATTCACGTTGTACAAGTGAATTTAATCTTTCAATTGAAATACTAGACATAATTTACTTACGCTCCACTTCTTTTTCGATTGATGCTTCAATCACATCATTTTCTTTGATGTCGTTGAAGTTTTCGATAGAAATCCCACATTCATAGCCCATTTTAACTTCTTTCACTTCGTCTTTGAATCGTTTTAAAGTATCCATTTTGCCTTCGTAAACAACGATTCCATCTCTAATAACTCTAACTAGTGAGTTTCGTTCAATAACACCTTCTGTTACATAACAACCGGCAACTGTTCCCACTTTAGAGATTTTAAAGACGTTTCTGACAACGGCTTGTCCGGTGACAACTTCTTCAAACTCTGGGGCCAACATGCCTGTTAATGCCGCTTCAATGTCTTCAATTGCTTTATAAATGATGTTATAAAGTCTAATTTCAACGCCTTGTTGTTTTGCAGTTTCTCTTACAGAAGAGGTTGGTCTTACATTAAAGCCAATAATGATTGCATTTGAGGCATTGGCTAACGAAACATCTGATTCAGTAATTGCACCCACTGAGGAACGTATCACATTCACGTGAAGCCCTTCGATATCAATTTTCTCTAGGGTTCCTTTTAAGGCTTCAATAGAGCCTTGGGTGTCACCTTTGATGATTAAGATTAGTTCTTTGAGTTCTGCTTCTGCTTGTTCCATCATAGACATTAAAGAAGCTTTCTTTTGTTTTTGAAGATCGCCTTCTCTTTGTCTAGCTTGTCTTTCTTCAGCAATTTGACGTGCTTGTCGTTCATCTTCAATTGCAACAAAGATATCTCCAGCCTGCGGCATATCGAAGAACCCTGTGATTTCGACTGGTTGTGACGGTGTTGCTTCATCGAATCGACGTTTGGTATCATCATTCATAGTTCTAACTTTACCGTGTGTATTCCCTGCAACGATGTTATCGCCAACTTTTAAAGTTCCATTTGTCACGATGACAGTAGCGACAACCCCTCTACCTTTATCCAATCTAGCTTCGATAACTGTTCCACTGGCTAAGCGATTTGGATTAGCTTTATATTCTTCTATTTCAGAAACCAATTGAATGACTTCTAATAAAGTATCAATACCTTTGCCTTTAAGCGCGGACACTTCCACAAATGGTGTGTCGCCTCCCCATGCTTCAGGTACTAGCCCTAAGTTAGACAATTCAGTCATTACATATTCTGGGTTTGCAGATGGTTTATCCATCTTGTTAACAGCAACAATGATCTTTACGTTAGCAGCCTTGGCATGTTCCAACGCTTCAATCGTTTGAGGCATTACCCCATCATCAGCAGCAACCACTAAGATACAAAGGTCTGTAACTTTCGCTCCACGTGCTCTCATTTCTGTAAACGCGGCATGTCCTGGGGTATCGATGAACGTAATCATTTCACCATTTTTTTCAACTTGGTATGCCCCAATGTGCTGGGTAATTCCACCTGCTTCACCTTGAACCACTCTAGAGTGTCTAATGGTGTCCAACAAAGTGGTTTTACCATGGTCAACGTGTCCCATAACTGTTACAATAGGTGCACGTTTAACTAAATCTTCTTCTTTGTCTTCGAATTTCATTTCGTCGAATCTTGTCACGTCAGTTATGACTTCATCTTGAATCGTGAAGCCCATGTCTTCTGCAATAAGTTCGATTGTATCTCTATCAATCGATTGGTTGACTGACGTCATAACCCCAAGCATCATCAGTTTTTTAATGATTTCAGCGTTTGAGATACTTAATGACTCAGCGACCTCCGATACTTTCATGTTTGGTTTGTAAATCACCGTCTTACCCTTGGATGAGTTAACATCTTTTCTAGGTATGTTGGACGTTCTAACATCTTTTTTTGTATTAGGACGTTTTTTCATTGTATCACTTCCTTTTATTTTTTAAACATATTACTAAACCCCTGATCTAAGATTGCAAGTGCTTTTATGTTTGTTTTCCCAACAGCTTTAGATAAGGTCTTAGTATCGAATAGTTCCAACACTTCAACGCCGTAAAACAGCGCCTTATCTTTGACTTTCTTTCTTGTATTTTCTGAAGCATCACTTGCTAAAAATACGAGTTTTGCAGATTTGTTTCTAATGGCTTCGATGGCCATATCCGTTCCTGCTTTTACTTTGCCTGCAACAAAGGCTAAACCAATGCGATTAGGCATTTGGCAACAACGCTAATAGCGCCTCATATATGTCATCAGGCACCGATACTTCTAGTTTTTTATCGAGTGCTTTAGATTTTTTTGCTTTTTCAATCACTTCTTTAGAAAGGATTAGGTATGCCCCTCTTCCAGGCGCTTTGCCTTTTAAATCCACGCTAACTTGACCTTCTTTGGTAGCAGCAACTCGAATCAGTTCCTTTTTAGGTCTTAATTCTTTAGTTACTACGCAAGTACGCATCGGAATCTTCTTTTCTTTCATTAGAATCCTCCTTAAAAAATAATACCTTCAGCATCTGCCATAGACGCACTCTTAATGTCGATCTTCCAATTAATGGCTTGAACCGCTAATTTAACGTTTTGGCCGGCTTTACCAATCGCAAGCGATAATTTATCGTCTGCAACAATCGCAAGTGCTGTACGCTTGATTGGATCGATTTGAGTGACAGCAAGAACATCTGCTGGTTGTAATGAATTAGCAATCAAGTCACGTTCATTGGTACTCCATAAGAATAAGTCAACCTTTTCACCAGAAAGTGCTCTAACAATTTCTTTAATACGGGTTGAGTTTTCACCAATACATGCCCCAATAGCATCAACGTTTTTGTCGTTAGACATAACCCCAACTTTGGTTCTGTCACCTGGGTCTCTAGCGATGCCCATAATTTCAACAGTACCATCCTTGATTTCAGGAATTAGATTTTCAAATAAACGTGTGACTAAGCTCTTGTCTAATCTTGTGACTAAGACTTTAGGTCCTTTAGTCTTCATTTCAACACTCGCAATGAACACTTTAATGGATTCACCTACCACGAACTTATCGGTTGGCAGTGCTTCTCTTTTTGGCAGTAACGTGGTCAATTCCTTACCCAAATCTAAACGATAGTAGTCATCGTCTTCACCGATAACTTTAGCAATCACCATTTCTTTTTCTTTAGACTTGAAATAGTTATAGATATTGTCTTTTTCAAATCCCTTCAAGTGTTGGTTCAAAACGTTTTTTAAGTTCACTACGGCTGTTTGCGAAAACTCTTTTGGGTTGATGGATTCTTCTAAGATATCGCCAACCTTAATACGAGCCTTTATTTTTTTCGCATCGGACAATTTCATTTGTTTTAATGTAGGATCTGCTTCTAAATCAAAGCCTTCATCAGAGACAACTAAGTGTTGTTCATAAACCATGATTTCATTTTTATCAGGGTTTAATTCGACACGACAAGACGCGTGACCTTTACTCTTCTTAAATGCTACAATCATTCCTTTGATAAAAGCATCTGTAATCATATCTACAGGAATATTTCTTTCATCAGCAATTACTTCTAATAATCTAAAAAACTCTTTACTTACCATTTTATTAATCCTCCTAAAACTTAATGGCTAGACGAATGGATTTAACGTCACTATAAGCTATGTATACTTTTTTCAAACGACCTTTGAGGTTAATTTGAAATTCTAAAACATCTTCAGTGACATTTAGTAAATAGCCATCTGAATCTAAATCGTTGGCAAGAATATGAACATATTTACCAACATTTTTCTTAACTTCTTCAATCGTTCTAAGCGGACGCTCAGCACCTGGAGAAGACACTTCTAAGTAGTAATTAGAGTCAAAGATGTCATCGGTCAATTTTGCGCTTATCGCTTCATTGACGACGCCTAAGTTATCACTGGATAAGTCAGACCCATCCACGATTACCTCCAAGATGTTTTCACCAAACTCTTTTTTCGTCTTTAAACTAAACAAGGTTAATTGGTGGCTATCAAGTACTTCTCTTAGGGTCTCTTCAATGCGTTTTAAGTTCATAAAATCCTCCTTATCTTTAACTAACAAAATGAGTGGAAATATATCCACTCAGCTTTTACGATTCATATTATATCATAATATCGTCCTATTTATCAACATTTTAACAACAAATCGTTTTTGCAAATGCGAATTATTTGCAATTAAAGCATTGTTGTGTATAATAATAGTTGCACAAGGAGAAATGACTATGAAAAAAATGTTTTTAATAATCACTGTGGTGGTATCTTCCTTAATACTATCCGCATGTAGTAATAAGTCTTATGACATTGTTACGACTCTTTATCCTCAATACGATATCATAAGAACCATCGTGGGCGATAAAGACTTGAGTTACACCTTACTGCTTCCACCCGGAGCAGAAGCGCACGGATTCGAACCAACGCCAAAACAAAAAGGGTTAATAGAGGCTTCTAAACTGTTTATCTACACTTCTGAAGAACTTGAGATATGGGCAATTAACAGTACCAATAAAGGCGATGTCGTTGATTTAGAAACCCTAACTGAATTGGCACATGACCATGCACATGGTGAATCAACAGATGAGCACGATCATGAAGACCATCAAGATGTACATTATTGGGTGTCTTTACACGCACAAATCCATATGATTGAGGCAATCTTACCTCTAATTGTCAAATTGGATCCAGCTAATGAAGCTTACTATACTAAGAATGCTGAGGCGATGATTGCTTCTATTAGAACATTAAGGACTTCTTTTGATGCCTTAGAAAACAAATCGACCCCTATTTATTTCATTGGACACAATGTGTTTTCATCCCTAAATGAAGAATTGGGATTCAATGTGATTAGTCTAACGGATTCATTTAGTCCCGATGCTGACCCTACCATTGAACAAATCGGTTCTATGATAGAAGCCATTAAGAACAGCAACTCTAAATACATCTTTTTTGACCCATTTGAAAACGATGCATTGGCGAAAACCATTCAATCTGACTTGAAGACTAAATATGCGATTGAGGTTGCGTTACTGCCACTTCATAGTATGCATAATGTGTCTAAGTCACAATATGATTCAAAAATAACACTCATAGACTTATGGGATGCCAATTTTACCAATATTAGTAAAGAACTCCAAAAGGAGGTTTAATATGTTACTTGAAGTTAAAAACCTATCGGTGCAATATGGTCATCAAGTGGTACTCGATGATTTAAATTTCAGCGTAAACAAAGGTGATTATTTAAACATCATCGGACAAAACGGTTCTGGTAAAACCACTTTAATCAAAATACTTACTGGACTACAAAAACCTAGTGCTGGACAAATCACACACGCAAGTGTGATTTTTGGCTATTTGCCGCAACATTTACGGGTTGCATCAAAACTACCTGTAACAGTTTATGAAGTCTTGAAGCACTCTAATTTAGTTAAATCTCCTGAAACTGAAATCGATGCGTTACTCAAACTCATGTCAATCGAAAAACTAAAATTTCAAAAAATGTCAAGTCTATCCGGAGGCGAACAACAAAGGGTCTATATCATTAGAGCACTGTTGTCAAAGCCTGATTGTTTAATTTTGGATGAGCCCACCTCAGCGTTAGACCCTAAGTTCAGAAAGTCATTTTACGAATATATCGAAAAGCTGAATGATCACGGTATGACGATTATCCATGTAACCCATGACTTAAGCGATGGGTTACGACACGGGTCCAAAATTCTTGAAATCGATCAATCGATCAAGTTTTTTGGTACATTTGAACAATACCAACTTTTAGAACACAAGAAAGGGGCGCACATCCATCATGTTTGAGTTTCTGCTTTGGCCTTTTGTCATCAGGGCATTAATCATCGGAATCATCTTAGCCCTTTCGACAGCAATGATATCCAATTTCTTAGTCTCAAATAACCAGTCTTTAATAGGAGACGGCTTAGCTCACATTAGTTTTACAGGGATTACCATCGGGGTTCTCTTGTCGGATGAACCTACGATATTCGCTTTGCCTTTCGCAATTCTTGCAGCCATCTTAATTAAGATGCTCATGCGAAATAAACTAATAGAGGGTGATACAGCTATTGGGTTGGTTTCGTCTTCAGCTTTTGCGATAGGGTTAATCATCATTTCTAAAAGTAGCGGATTCAACCGAAGTGTTGAATCCATGCTTGTAGGGTCAATGTTTTCATCGACTTGGATCGATATTTTGTTAGCAAGTATTGTTTTGATCCTGGTGAGTATCTTTATATTTAAAAGCTATTCGAAGCTCATTTCGATCACTTTAGATGATAATTATGCAAAATTCAGTGGGATAAGGATTGCATTTTATGATTATGCTCTTGCCATACTTACAGCAACCATCATTGTCATTGGTGTTAAAACAATCGGTACATTATTGATCAGCGCGTTCATTATTTTTCCTGCTGTATCTTCGAATATGCTTGCAAAAAGTTTCAAACAAATGTTCGTCTATTCACTCATTATCAATGTAACCATCACACTTTTAGGGATTATCGGTTCTTATTTCTTAGAATTCCCTGCCGGGTCTACCATCATTGTATTTCATGCAGTACTCTTTCTTGGACTATACACATTTACTAAATTGAGAGGACGGGTTTAATATGTTAAAAATGACGAAACAAAGACAGCTTTTGCTTGAGTTTATGAAACAACAAAAATCACCTTTGTCAGCAGAGATGATTTATGCAAACATTCCTTCAGGATCCATGAATTTGTCTACTGTGTATCGAACATTAGATGCTTTTAAGGCACATAATTTGGTTGAAAAGACCTTTTTAGATAATGTCGCATACTATAAAATTGCTTCGAAGAATCACAAACATTATATGGTGTGCTTAGACTGTCATAAGATGTATGAAATGGATTGTCACTTTCACGGCTTAGCCGAAGAAGACGCAAAAAAACATCATTTCACTGTAACAAACCATGATTTAACGATCTATGGTTATTGTCAAACCTGCATGGCTTCACACTCGATTCAAATGCCTCTTTAATTCCTAAATAAAAAGCTCAAAGCGTGGATTATCCTGCTTTGAGCTTTATTATTTAAATCGTATCCGATATTTTTCTAAGAATCGTCCTTAAAGTTCTAATTTCTTCTTCGGAAAGAATGCTTACAAGTTTGTCTAACTCTGACTGATTCTTCTCTTTTAATTCAATGGCAACTTGTATACCTGCTTCTGTCAATTCCAATAATAACTGTTTTGAGTCGTCTGCGATTCTTCTTACAAACTTTCGTTTGATCAAGTCATTGATGGCTCTGGAGGTATTGGCTTTGTCTACCCCTAAGTGTTCTGATAATTCTTTGGCGGTAATTGTTTTTTTACAACCGTGTAAAAATACCAAGTAATGCACATGTATCCGAGACAATTGATGTTTTTCCAGCACAGAATCTGCAAAACTATGCAGTTTTTTCATGATTTTTCCAAGTCTTACTGGAACCATTGAAGGATCATTAGGATTCTGTTGCATACTGATTCTTCCTTTCAAATTGTGATTGATACAAGTTAGCGTAGAATCCAGCTTGTGTCATTAGGGCTTGGTGGTTACCAGATTCGATGATGTCTCCGTCTTTCATTACAAGGATGACATCGGCATTCTTAATGGTTGAAAGCCTATGTGCAATGACAAATGAGGTTCTGCCTAACATTAAACGGTCCATCGCTTCTTGAATTAAGACTTCTGTTCGCGTATCCACACTAGAAGTGGCTTCATCAAGGATTAACATAGGTGCATTTGTTACCATTGCTCTTGCAATGGTCAATAGCTGTCTTTGCCCTTGTGAGATACCAGATTCATCCGAAATAATATGATTGTATCCATCAGGCAGTGATTCGATGAAATGATCGATGTTTGCAAGTTTAGCTTTTTGTTTCACTTCTTCTATTGTCGCCTTTGGATTGCCATATCTGAGGTTATCATAGATTGAACCAGTAAATAGCCATGCATCTTGTAAAACCATTCCAAATTGCTTATGCACGGTTTCACGATTCATGTCATGAATCGAGATACCATCAATGGTAATATCCCCTTTATCAATTTCATAAAATTTCATCAACAAGTTCACAAGTGTTGTTTTACCTGCACCTGTAGGCCCTACGATGGCAATCTTTTGACCAGGTTTAGCTTCTAGATTAAAATCTTTAATGATGATTTGATCTTCAAGATAGCCAAATGACACATGTTCAAACGTAACTTTCCCTTTTTGATTATCAATCTGATTGACTAGGTTTGTTTCATCTAACATCTCAGTTTCACTTAAGAATTCAAAGACTCTTTCAGATGCGGCTGCTGCACTTTGAAGTTGGGTCAGTGCTTGAGCGATTTGACTCATTGGTTGTGTGAATCGTCTGTTGTATTGAATCATTGCGATGATATCACCAATGCCTAGGGTATGACTAGCGGCCAAAACGCCTCCTAATACTGAAACCGCAATGTAAGATAAGTTCCCAATAAAACCCATAAGGGGCATCATTAACCCCGATAAAAACTGACTCTTATAGGCACTTTTCTCCAGTGATTCATTGCCTTCATTAAAAGGTTTGTCGACTGTTTTCTTAGCCCCAAATACTTTGATTAATTGGTGCCCACTATAAACTTCTTCTATGTGCCCGTTTAAGGCGCCTAAGGTTTGCTGTTGGGCTCTAAAGTATTTTTTGGATTTACCCATGATAAGTTTTATCAGTAAAAACGATAGTGGCAGTGTGATAAAGGCAACCAGTGTTAACAATGGTGAAATTGTGAGCATCATGACTGCAATCCCGATCATTGCCGTAATAGAAGTAATCAATTGTGTGACGGACTGATTGAGCGCACTAGATATTAAATCTACATCATTTGTAACAATCGATAATACATCCCCATAACTTCTTTTATCAAAATAAGAAAGCGGTAATTTATTAATTTTAATTGAAATGTCTTTTCTAAGTTTCTGACTAAATCGTTGAGTCACTTTTGTTAAAATGAAGGACTGAATGATGTTAAATAGGTAACTTAACACATAGAGTGCTAATAAAACAAAGCCCATCATGTTAAACCAGTTCCAATCGATAGCAGCTATCAAATTTGGTCCATCAGGTTTGATTGATTCTTGAATATGATTCGTCATTTCACCAATCAATCTTGGCCCTGCAATGTTAAATACGGTTGAAAAAGCTGCAAAGCTTAAGGCAATCACGATGCTTTTTCTAAATGGTTTTAATGCTATTATTAAAACCTTCATTGATTTTTTAAAGTTTTTTGGTTTAGCGCCCATTGCACCATGTGATCCCGGACCTCTACGATTGGCTTGCATCTTGGAGTTCCTCCTTAGAAAGTTGTGAATATGCCATTTCTTGGTATACTTTATTGTTTTTTAATAAGTCTTTGTGTGTCCCAATTCCCACGGCTCTACCTTTATCAAGTACAACGATTAAATCAGCATTAATAATGGTCCCGATGCGTTGGGCAACGATTAGATTAATGGCTTTATCTGTTTTGGATTTTAAAGCACTTCTTAGGGCTCTGTCCGTATTATAGTCAAGCGCACTAAATGAATCATCAAAAATATAAATTTTCGGGTCTTTAACAATGGCTCTAGCGATACATAATCTTTGACGTTGTCCACCAGAGAAATTCTTCCCCCCTTGGGCAACATGACTCTCTAAGCCTTCTTCTAGGCGACCCACAAAGTTCTTAGCTTGAGAGATATCTAGTGCTTGATTAAGCTGTTCATCACTTGCTTCTGGATTACCTATTAATAGATTCGAACGAACAGTTCCAGAAAATAACAAACCTTTTTGAGGGACATAACCAATTAGACCAAGCAATGTCTCTTGTTTAACCGCTTTGATGCTAATACCATTAATTTTGATGTCACCATTCGTTGTGTCAAAAAAACGGGGGATTAAATTAATAATGGTGGATTTTCCGCTGCCTGTTGATCCAACAAATGCGATGGTTTGACCTTCTTTTGCTTCAAAAGAAATGTCTTCTAAGACACATTCATTTGCGCCTGGGTATTTAAAACAAACATTTTCAAAACTGAGGGTGACTTTTTCATTTTCAGGAAAAACCACTGGATTTTCTGGGTCTTTGATTTTAGGCTCTGTGGTTAATACTTCCATGATACGTTTCCCAGAAACAGCCCCTCTAGGCACCATAATGAATAACATGGTTAACATCATAAATGACATCAAGATTTGAAAACCATAAATAGAGAACTGTGCTTGAATGCCAATACCATCGTAAGGATTATCTCCAAGTGTGCCTTTGAAAATCAAAGACGCCCCAATCCAAGTTATGGCAAGAGCCACTGAGTTCATGACCAATTGCATGCCTGGCATCATAAGTTGCATCCCACGGTTTACAAATAAGTTTACCTTAGTCAATTTTGCATTGGCTTTTTCGAATTTCGCATGTTCAAACCCATCTGCATTATGAGCCCTAACCACTCTTAAACCCGTTAGATTTTCTCTAGTCACGAGATTCAATGAGTCATTAAGTTCTTGTAAAACCTTGAACTTTGGTGTCACAAAAATGAAAATAGCACTGATCATAACAACAACTGCTACGACGCCTGCAATGACAGGCAGCGTCAAAGTTAAGTTAATATCCGTAATCTTCATAATCGCCCTAATCGCAGTCATAGGCGCGGTTATGGCAAGACGTAACAATATAATCGTTACCATTTGAACTTGTGTGATGTCATTGGTCGAACGCGTGATTAACGAGCTGGTTGAAAATTGATTGATTTCTTCTAGTGAAAATGAATCAATTTTATCGAACAATCTTTTTCTTAAATCTTTAACAAAGTTTGCCCCAATTCTTGAGGAAATGAAGTAAACAGCAATTAAAGATGAAATCGAAACTAACGAGTATCCTAACATCTCCAATCCGTTTTTTAGAATTAATGAGGTTTGTGACTGACCTGTTTGGTCTGCCTTACTAACTAGATTCACAATCTCTCTCATGTAATCTACAAGTTTTAAATCAAAATCGACTTGGATGTATACCAATCCGATGATGACTACTATCAGTGGATAATACCACCATTTAAAGTACTTTGTAAGTTTTATCATTGCTGTCTCCTTATTCAGTTGATGAATCAACTTGCTCTATTATAGCGCAACTTCAGTTGATGAGTCAACTATAAAGTGTTAAAAAAAATAGCCAGATGGCTATTTGTTGTTTTTTACAATTTCCATTCCCAAATATACCCCATATAATCCCCATAACGAAATCAATGCGCCTGTTACTATATTAAGGTACTGTGAAGCTGTTTCATTTAATTGAAATCCTGTCACTAGAATGCTTAAGATCAAAGCCGCTGACACTGCATATAAACTCAATTTAATGCGGTTTATCTCTGTTTGTTTAACGACATATAGGGTTTCTTTCGGGGTTTTGTAGTAGAAAAACAATCCCACACCTAAAATTAACACTAGCGCACTCAGTTCAATGATTGAAAAAATCAAATTGGTTTCCACTAATGACTTAATGATATTGTCTAAGCCGTAAAAGAAGAAAAACCCAAATACGCCTAATTGTAAAACAACACTTCTTTTGTATGTTTGCATGTATAACACCTCAAGAAACATTTTAACATATTTTCATCTTTAATCTATCCTATAAACAAAATATGTTATACTTTAAGTAAATGGAGTGATATTATGAGCAAAGCAGTTTACGCGGGTTCATTTGACCCGATTACACTAGGACATCTAGATATAATGACACGAGCGGCTAAACAATTTGAGACACTTTATGTGCTTGTTACTGAAAATGTTGATAAACATCCTATATTTTCTGCAGATGATCGCGTGAGAATGATTAAAAAGGTGACCGCACAAATTCCAAACATCTATGTGTCTAAAACCTGTGATTTAGTCGTGAGATTCGCTGAAAAGAATGGGGCTACCACTTTAATACGTGGTCTAAGAAATGTTAAAGATTTTGAAAACGAAATAGCCTTGTACCACTTTAACCGTAACCTAAATCAAAACATTGAAACCATCATCTTGTTTCCATCTTATAAACATACTTACGTTTCCTCTTCTGCTATTAAAGAATTGGTGACCTACGATGCAGATATATCCATGTATGTGCCTCAAGAGATTCATGATGAAATCTTAAAAGGCCTTCAAACCTTTGTAAAAAACAACAAGTAATCCCCTGACTATCTTATGGATAGTCTTTTTTAATCTTATAATGCTTTTTTAAAAAGCTATTATTCTTCAATTAGCTCTTTATTCATATCGTAAAAAACCATACACCAAAAAAATACAGGTGTATGGCTATCGAGTTTTATACGATTTATCGTTGTCTTATAATCAGAATACTGAAGATTCCTGTGAAAAAGCTTTTTATAGTAATTTTAATTCAATGACTGCCTTATATAAGCCATCAAGGGCGATATGGTCGGTCACAAGCGTTGCTTTAGATTTAAGCGCTTGGCTCTTTGAGTTGCCCATGGCAACGCCAACATCTGCCATTTCAATCATTTCAACATCGTTTTCACCATCGCCAAATGCGATGATTTTGTTCGCCCCAATTTCTCTTTTAATTTGACGAATCGCTTCACCTTTTGAAACTTCTTTGTGGACTAAATCTGCTCCCTCTTTATGCCAAGGGAAAAGTTTAATGTGAGGGAATTTATCTTTAAACTGTCTTAAAAGACTTTGAGATTTCCCAAATACCCAGATTTGATAAACCTCATGGTTTAAATAAAACAAAGGATCTATCTCAGGCACTTCCATTTGATAGTCTTTTAACGCCGTTCTCACTGCATCATCCAATTGGGTAATGACATGTTTGTCTTTACCAATAAAACCAATGCCTACATTGATTCTGTTAGCGAAGTGCAACACACTCTCACAGTCTTCTAAAGATAATGGTTTTCCATATATAAATGCATCTTCTAAATAGGCAACTGCCCCATTAATCAATATTTTCACCTTAAATAAGTCTTTGATTTCCTCTATCGCATCTAATTGTTGAAGACTTCTGCCGGTAGCCAAACCGATAATATATCGTTCATCTTTCGAGAGTTTTTGAATTAAATCTATTGTATTTGATGGGATTTTTTGGGCTTCATTGTCAAACAATGTGCCATCTACATCAAAGAATATTGCTGTTTTCATAGTATCACCTGAAGTATTTTACCATTTCTTTTTGCAATTCTCTATCAATTTATGAGGTTTTCATGTAAAATAGAATTAAACATACCGCGATATCCTGACTAAGGAGGATTACAATATGAGTAAAAACGCGCTTTTAAAAGATGGAGACATCGGGATTTTTGCGTTAGGCGGCCTAGGCGAAGTCGGCAAAAATACCTATGTCTATGAAATCGAGGATAAAATATTTTTAGTGGATGCCGGGATTTTGTTTCCTGACAATTCATTATTAGGGATTGATTATGTAATTCCTGATTATAGTTATTTAGTTGAAAATCAAGAAAGAATTGTTGGATTATTTATTACACATGGTCACGAAGACCATATTGGCGGTATCCCCTACTTGTTGAGACAAGTTAAGATACCCAAAATTTATGCTGCAGGGATTGCGGTTGATTTTATTGAGCATAAACTATTAGAAGCCAGAGACATTAAAAAACCAAGAATCATTGAATATAAGAGCCATCATACGTATTCGTTTGGATCAACTGAGATTTCTTTTGTAAGATTGAACCACTCAATCCCTGACATGTTTGGGATTGCCTTTAAAACCAAACAAGGGGTCTTGTTTCATACCGGCGACTTTAAAATTGACTACACGCCAGTCGGCCCAGCAGCAGAGTATGAGAAATTAGCTCATCTCGGTAATGAAGGTGTTCTTTGTTTGATGTCAGATTCCACCAATGCTGAACGTGATGGTTTAACCCCATCTGAAAGAACAGTTGGTACTGCAATCAGTGAGATTTTCTCAAAACTATCGGGTAGAATCATCATTGCAACGTTTGCATCAAATATGTATCGTATGCAACAAATCGTCGAAGCTTCTTATAAAAATGGCCGTAAGTTGGCAGTATTTGGACGTTCAATGGAACGTGCCATGGAAATCGGTCAACAAACTGGTTATGTAAGAGCACCAAAAGGTACAATCGTCAGTGGCGATCAAATCAACCAATATAAAGCAGATGAAGTAACCATCCTTTGTACTGGATCTCAAGGTGAACCCCTTGCAGCATTAAGTCGTATTGCAAATGGAACGCACCGTCAAATAAAAACACAACCCGGCGATACGGTCATCTTTTCTAGTTCACCGATTCCAGGTAACCAAGAATCCGTCAATAGAACCATTGATCAGCTTTATCGTAGAGATGTTAACGTCATCATCAACGGACCCGTTGCAGATACACACACCTCTGGTCATGGTAACAAGCCTGATTTACAATTGATGTTGTCCTTAATTAGACCTAAATTTTTCATTCCAATTCATGGCGAGCATCGCATGCTTAAACATCATAAAGAAATCGCCGTTGAATTAGGCGTTGAAAGAGATAATATCTTGATTATGGATAATGGCGATGTTGCAGCAGTGAATGCTACTCAAATCAGACATGCTGGCAAAGTTCAAGCAGGTGATATCTATATTGATGGTACTGGTATCGGAGATATCGGTAGTGCCATTATCAAAGAACGTAAAATGCTTTCAGAAGACGGATTACTATCCATCATTCTAACCTTAGACCCTGTTGGCAAAAAACTATTAACTGAGCCAACCGTTATTTCTAGAGGATTTATCTATATGAAAGGTAATGAAGCTATTACCAATGGCATCGGTCAAAAAGCGAAAGAAATACTACTCAGTGAATTTGAAAAGAAACAATTTAGTGAGCATCAATTAAAAATCCAAATTGTTGAACAAATTACAGAGTATGTCAAACAAATCACTCAAAGAAAACCGATGGTGATTCCAGTATTGATGTCACTAACCCAAAAAGTATAAAAGGACCATTTCTGGTCCTTATTTTTTTGCGGTTACGACATACGTGATGTCTTCTTTCAAATCAAATGAATGATGGGTAAATCCCCCAAACGTGTCAATCGAATGAAACCCGACTTTTTCTAGAAAACTGACTAAAGTATGGTATTTCAGTGGCAACAATAGTGTTTCATCAACAAATACTCTAAGCCCATCGGTTAATCTTGTCTTAAAGTGGATTTTATTGCCATCAAATTCATAGTTACGATAAAACGAATAACTTTCATTGGTAACGGTTGATAACCCAGGAAGCTTCTTCTCGAGGATTAAATCGTAATTAATAACTTGTATGATTAATGAACCCTCTTTCTTAAGAGCCTTATGCATTTTTAATAGTGCTTCTAATACTTCGACTTCAGTGTCAAGATGAACCAATGAGTTTCCAATGCATATGATCCCTTCGTAGTGGTTACTTGTCGATAAGTTTAACATATCATCCACTTCAAAATTTACTTTAACGGATTCTCTAAAGGCTTTATCTTTAGCATATTCTATCATTGAGGTTGAAATATCCACGCCAGTTACATCATAACCTAGATGAGCCAATGAAACTGAGTACTCACCAGACCCACAAGCCAAATCTAAAATGTGCCCTTTTTTAAAATGTCTTTCCATAAAATCTATCACTTTAGGATTTCTCGGAAATATTTTATCATAATATGCTGCAAAGTTATTGTATAGACTCATCGCTAAATTGCCCCCTTCATCTGTAATAATAAAGCATCAAAAACATACTTGGTAACCATCGCATCATCTAAGGCATCATGGCTTTGATCGTATGTTTTGTTATAGTATAACACATACGCTTTAAACAACCCTAAGTCGTCTGAAAGATTGTAGTAATTCTTATGAATCTGTAATAGGTTGATAAACATGGGTTCGGTTGTGATTGGTAGTACCTCATTAATGCGATAAGATGCTTTTAATGCAATCATATCGTTTTTTCCCCATACGATGATTTTAGGTTGATACTGCTCTATCATACCACGTAAACGCTTATAAAAATGCATATAGTCTAATGCTTTGTCATAATAATCATCCGTAAGTTTTAAAAATTTAACGGTTCTCGGACTTATTTTCGGATATTTGGTTGGCTTAATGAAAATAGACTCTTGTTCAATCACTTCACCATTCTTATCTCTTAATATAAAGCCAGCTTGTATGATTTCCGCTTCAAATGGTCCCTTAAAATAAGGCGGCATTGTCATTTCCAAATCTAAAAACAACAAGTAATCAAACCCATCTAATACATCGTGCATTTGTTTTCTAATGCTTGATAGGTCATATAGAATTTGATTCTTACGATAACCAGGTTTTTCGATTAAACTGAAATAGGCAACCTGCCATGCATATCTGTTGTCTATTTTTTTTCGCTTATCATAAAGTTCAAAAGAAACTATGTGTCCTTTATCTAAATACGCAAAGTACTTTTTAGCTTGTGATTTAGTTAAATAGTAATACTCTAATTTGCCATCAACCAGCGCACCGAAATAACTCAATCGGTCGTTAACGCTAAATATGACTCTTTTCATCTTTTTCTCTTCTTTCTAAAGACACTAAGTGGTTAATAATGATTGTCCTTAGTGACTCATTGATGCCAATAGATTGATAGGCTTCAATAGAACCATTCTTCATATCTTCTATTGTAACAAATTTTTCCAAAAGCTTGAATTTTCTTTTTTCTCCCACCCCTGAAATTCCATCTAGATGGGATCTAATTAAAGTTTTAGCACGGCTTTGTTTGTGAAAACTAATGGCAAATCTATGAACTTCTTCACTCATCTTACCCAAGAAACTATAAAGGTAACTAAATCGATCAATTGGATAGACTTTATCCTTGTAAATGATGGCCTCTAATTGGTGTTTATCATTCTTTTTAAGTCCAATTAGGTTGGTCTCTATGCCTAATGCATCTAACACATTTTTTGCAGCATTGACCTGGCCTTTACCACCATCTACGATGATCATATCAGCAAGGTCAAGTCCTTCTAATAGTACTTTTTGATATCGCCTATAAATAACTTCTTTAATGGCACCATAATCATCCATCTTAGCTGTTTGCTTTAAATGATACTTGCGATACTCGTTTTTTGAAGGCTTCCCATCTTTAAACACAACCATTGCAGAAACGCTATCTGCGCCAAATAAATGTGCATTATCAAAGATTTCAATATGATTGACAGATTCAATCGAAAGCAAAGCTTTAAAAGCTTCTATAGCTTCTTGTTGTTTTTGCGTTTGAAGTCTGTTTAAATACCGATAATTCTCGAAATCATATTTCGCGTTTTTATAAGCCATATCGATGAGTTGTTTTTTGTCGCCTATCTTTGGAATACTGGCTTTTTTGCCAAAAATTAATTCAATGTCTTCTTGGATAAAAGCGCTTGAAAACAACAGTTCATCAGGCGTCAATGAAGGATCCTCATAAACAAGCGAAATGTAGTTATTAACTGCATCGTTAACGGATCCAATGTATGAGAAAATATCACTTTTCACATCAATAATTTTCCCACTACGCATCTTAAGTATCTGAATCGAGACATCTTCATGATCTCCAAAGAAAGCGATAAAATCTCTGTCTTTATAATCATTTAAACTCATTAATTGTTTTTCTGTGGTATGCTCAATAGACTCTATCATTTCTTTATACTCTAACGCTTTTTCAAAATGTAGACTGTCTGATGCTTGATACATTTCTTTTTTCAAGTCATCAACGACTTTCTTTGTGTCTCCTTTTAAAAATGCGGTGATTTCAGAAAGAATCGGTTTATAATCAATGGGTTCTTTTTTTATACATGGTGCTAAACACTGATTCATGTGATAATAAAGACACGCTTTTTTTGGCATCTTTTCACATTTTCTCAAGGGGTATATTTTATTTAGAAGTTTAACCGTATCTCTGGCTTTATATACCGAAGGATAGGGGCCAAATCGTTTGCCTTTTTTAGCCGTTGAATCTCTTTCTACAATTAACCTAGGGTTTTTTTCATCCGTAATGGTAATGTAAGGATACGTTGCATCATCTGTCAATTTAATGTTATATCGAGGCATGTGTGCTTTGATTAGATGTAATTCTAGAATGAGTGATTCTCTTTCTGTTCGCGTTTGTACAAAATTAAAATCGGCTATTTCTTGAATTAGCCGTGTGGTTTTTGCGTTGTGTGATCCAGTAAAGTAACTTTTTACACGTTTTTTTAGATTTTTCGCTTTTCCCACATAAATGATTGCCCCTTTGTCATTTACCATCAAATAACATCCAGGCGAATCTGGTAGTGTTTTTAGCTTCTCATGAATATGATTCAATCACTAACACCTCTAATAAACATTTTAACATAAAAAAATAAAAGTAGAAGTTACTCTTCTACTTTATCTAAGAATTCTACTTGGATTTTATCTTCCAAAACTTCTTCTAGTGCAATGCCAACTGGCTTTTTGCATAGCGGGTCTTCCAAGGGTGTGCCGTCAGCTTGTATCGATTTAGCTCTCTTAGCTGCGACATATGCTAATTTGTATTTTGAATCAATTTTCTCTAACAATTGATCGATTGATGGGTATCTCATACCATCTTTTTGATAATTCATTGATTAGTCCTCCTTTAACATCTTCATATACGTATGAATTGTCCGTTCAGTCTTTGCATGTTCAGCACGAATAATCGCCATAATACGGTCCGCAGCATTGGTAACATCATCATTGACAACAATGTAATCGTACTTATGCGCTAACACAAATTCTCTATCTGCTTTTTCCATGCGTTTTTTTATCGTTTCTGGTGTATCTGTTCCACGTTTTATAAGCCTTTCATAAAGTGCTTTTTTTCCAGGTGGTACGATAAAAACAAACACAGCGTCTTTTGATTTTTCTCTAACTTGAAGTGCACCTTCTACTTCAATTTCTAAAACTACTTCTTTACCATTATCTAACTGTTCTTCCACCTTGTCAAGGGGTGTCCCATAATAATTGCCTACAAATTCAGCCCATTCCAAAAACTTGTTTTCGCTTATGCGTTTTAAAAACTCTTCTTTTGAAACAAAGTAGTAATCAACGCCATCGACTTCGCCTGGTCTTGGGGGTCTAGTTGTCATAGATACTGAATAAATCAAATCATGATTCGGCATATCAAATAATGCTTTACGGACGGTACCTTTACCGACGCCAGAAGGTCCAGAAATAACAACTAATAATCCACGATCGTTTAATTTCATACTATCCCACCCTTCATTATGCATTATATTGTAAGTCATTATACCCCAAAACAGGGTATTAGTAAAGCCAAAACCCGTTAATTTTGTAGTTATCCGTTTACATTATACTTCAAGCGGTTTTAAGTGTGATATACTAGAAGACGGTGATACAATGGCATTAGATGGAATGTTCATACATTTTTTAACAACTGAACTCAATGAAACACTTAAGAATATTCGTATTAAAAAAATTCGTCAGCCAGAATCTGACGTATTTAGTTTTGAATTTTACAGAAAACAAACTTTATACCTAAGGTTTTCTCTAAACCCTAGTTTTCCAAATGTGAGAATAACAGATAAAGATTTACCTTTAGATGAAAAAAGCAACTTGCTTCAAGCCCTTAAAAAACACTTAGAAGACGCTGTGCTTACAGAAGTCAATCAACACCTTAAAGACAGAACCATGATTTTTCATTTTCAAAAGTTCGACCAAATATTTGGTTATACTTACTCAAAATTAATCTTTGAGGCAATGGGACGCACTACAAACTTGATTTTAGTGAAAGACGGCCTCATCATAGACGCTTACTATAAACAGTTTTCAACCGATAAAAGAAGCGTCTTAATCAATCAACCTTTTGAGTTTTTTACAACAGATAAACTAGAACTTACATCTGATCAAATGCCTTTATTGAAAAAACTTCATTCTCCAAAAGACATTATGGATACTTTCATGGGCATTTCTCTTCAAACTGCGACCTTTATATTTGATCACAAGCACATAAATCCGTATTCACTAACTGTGAATCCTACATTATATCAACATACAAAAAAACTTTTTAGCCCGTTTGATATTGGCTTAGACTATCCTAAAAAACAGTTTCCAACACTGTCTGATTTGTTAGATTCACTGGAAAAAAAAGAGACTCAAAAAGATACAATGTTGTCTCAATTGATTAGCAAAGAACTTAAGAGATTAGAACAAAAAATACTCAATTTGACTAAGGATTTAGAAACAAACTTAGGGTTTGATTCGTTTAGACAAATGGCTGATGAAATTTATATGAGTGGCCTTAATCTAAACGAGAAACACAGTCAAGTTAACCTCATAAAACTAGATTTCCAAAAGACGCTAAATGAAAATGCGCAAGCTTTCTATAAAAGCTATCACAAGGCCAAAAAAGCCATTGACCCTATCCAAAATCAACTTAAACTAACTACGGATTTAATTCAGTACTATCAGGGCCTACTAGAGGTTTTAGAATACGCTGAAAAAGACGACTTAAAGGATTTAAAAGAAGAACTTCAACAAATGGGGTTAATCAAAAAGGTCATTAAACATAAACAAAAGAAACCACAAAAACCGAAAGTATTATCCTATCATTTTGATGATTTTGACATATTTATCGGTAAATCTTCGATTCAAAATGACTATCTAACTCATGAATTCGGAAAAAAAGACGATTATTGGTTTCACGTCCAACAAGGCAGTGGTGCACACGTTTTACTAAGGGGGAATTTTCACGAAAAATCCTTAAGGACCGCATCAATGCTTGCTGCTTACTACAGTCCAATGCGCGCTTCTTCTTCCGTTGCTGTTGATTATACACTACTGAGAAATGTCAAAAAAATAAAAGGTCTCCCCGGTTATAACGTGAGTTATACCCAGCAAAAGACCTTCTATATAGATATTGATTTAAGTTTATTGGGATTACCCAACTAACATATCCATTTCAGCATAAGTGACGACATTAGTCGTCTCTTTTTTATTTTCCAACATCGCAACCGCCGTGAGAATGCCAATTCGTCCGACAAACATATTGACAATGAATATGGCTTTCGACCAAACCGATATATAAGGGATTAACCCTAACGAAAGACCTACAGTTCCGAATGCACTAGATACCTCAAAACCAATTTCCATAATGGACCATCTATTCGGTTCCAATATGGAAATAAATAAAGTCGATATCATCACTAATCCAATCCCAAGTGCGAAGACCATAAAAGATTTTCTAACTGCAAGGTCTTTAATGGCTCTACCCGCAAAGAACACTTGTTTTCTATGTCTTCCAAAAGAGATCAAACCACTTGTTAATAAGAAGAATGTCGTCATACGAATCCCACCACCAGAAGAGTTAGGTGCTGCCCCAATGAACATAAGCATTGAAAAGAATAAACGGGTTGCTTCTGTCCAATGACTGATGTCAGTGTTGTAAAAACCAGCACTTCTGGCATTGTTAGTCATAAAGAATACATTTAAGACAATATCCATTACAGGCTGACCCTTCATGGAGTTTTCATATTCCATTACGAAGTACACTAAAGCTGAAATAAACCAAAACATAAAGTGCGAGATGACAAGCAATTTTGAAATAAACGATATTTTATAGTGTTTTGTTTTATTGAATTTCGCCTTAATAAACAGTGTAAACTCAGCAAGTGGCCAGAAGCCTACCCCACCAATAAATATAATAATCATTGTAATGATTTGCGGGAAAGCATGCCCTTGAAAGACCATAAAACTTTGATTACCTGGTAAGAAATCAAACCCTGCATTTGCAAAACCAGCTGCCGCTAAATAAAACGACTGAAAGATTGCTTCTCCGAAGCTCGCTTCAAAAGGCTGTGCAAAGAAGATATAAAACGTCATCATAATGATATAGATGATTTGGAATGTGAAAATTGCAATCGCAGCATTCGTAATCAACCTAATGATGCCTCTTACAGTGAACTGGTTTTGTTCAGCTGCAATTATATTACGTTCTTTAAGTCCAATTTTCTTGCCAATGATCACCCAATATGACGCTACCAGTAATACAATCCCTAATCCGCCCACTTGTATGATTACAATCGAGATGATACCTCCAAATAAACTAAAAGTATCTCTTTGGCTCACCGGTGATAAACCGGTTGAAGATATTTGTGAGACGGAAATGAAAATTGCATCAATAAAGTCTAGTTTAACACCCTCATTAAGTGATATTGGCAACCATAATAACAATGCGCCCACGATTGTGACAATCAGATAGATCGTGAATATTGTTCTCGCCGGTGTCACAAATAATATTTTTTTAAGCTTTTTATATATGTTCATAAAACACCTCTTGTCTTGCATGCCCAATTATACCACAAATGATAATCATATATAAACTAAATCTTTTTATAAATAAGCATTAAATTTGTATAAACTATTCCGATAGGGTAAAATGTAAGTATAGAAATGAAGGAGGCTTATTATGAAATACGAATTACCAAAAATGAATTATGCTTATGAAGCATTAGAACCAGCAATTGATGCAAGAACCATGGAAATCCATTACACAAAGCATCACAATGCATATGTAACAAACTTAAATGCAGCATTGGAGAAACACCCTGAATTAAACACACCGCTTGAGGCTTTACTAAAGGATTTAACACTGATTCCTGAAGATATCCGTATGGCTGTTAGAAACAATGGTGGTGGTCACTTCAATCACTCATTATTCTGGGAAGTATTAACGCCAGGTGGCTCAAAAGCACCTAAAGGTGTCTTATTAGACGCTATCGTAAACGCGTTTGGTTCATTTGATGAATTCAAAACTTTATTCAGCAATGCAGCTAAAACACGTTTTGGTTCAGGTTGGGCTTGGCTAGTAGCAACAGACAAAGGCTTAGTGGTTACTTCTACACCAAACCAAGATACTCCACTTCAAGAAGGGACACCTATCTTAGGGTTAGACGTTTGGGAACATGCTTATTACCTAAACTATCAAAACAGACGTCCTGATTATGTGGAAGCATTTTTCTCAGTGGTCAATTGGGATGTTGTCGAGAAGTTGTTCTTAGCAACCAAATAATACTCATGTGAATCTAAGGTCTAGCAATCTGCTAGACCTTTTTTATATGATCAAAAAAAAAACCACTTTTCAGTGGTTTTAATCATGCTATTTGGTTTCAATGACAGCGTAATCGCCATCTTCTCTAATGTAGGCAACATTTACTTTATTGGTCGAAGCATTTAAGAATACGTAGAAATCATGTCCTGACATTTCCATTTCTACTAATGCTTCATCTACACTCATTGGTTCAAGTTTAAGTTCTTTGTTTTTAACCACTGTTCCAGCAAGTATTTCTTTTTCAAGAGCCTCAGTTTCAAAATCATCTGAGTACACCTTTGAATTTCCTTTTTTAGTCAAGTGTGCTTTTAGTTTTTCTTTGTGTTTCTTAATTTGTGAAATCAGTTTGTCCACTGATTTATCAATTGCGGTATACATATCTTGATCACTTGTTTCACTTCTTAAGACGATGCCTTTAGCTGGCACAGTGACTTCGACTTTGTGATGATCTTTGTATACCTTTAGGACAACTCTCACATCCAAAATGAGAGCTGGGTCGAAAAAGGAGACAACTTTGTTCATTCTTTTAATCACATAGTTCTTGATTGCTTCGGTCGGTTCAAAACCGTTTTTTCCAATGATATCATATTTCATATGCATATCCTCCCTTACACCTATATTATACCAAAAAATCAGCGTTGTTGAGGCAAATTGCATAAATATCCCCATAATTTATTTTCTCAAGCAAGCTATAAAAGGACTCACTCATCTCTGAAAGATATAAAAGTGTGTCATTTGGTCTCATATTAACCAATAATTCGTTCACAATCGCACTTATTTCTAACATATAGGCTTCATCATTGATTTTTTTATCGATTGATAAATCTATTAAGTAACACTGATAATCCTCAATAGGAAGCACAGAATAGTTTGGATGAAATGGATATTTTCTATCACAGCTTTCACATTTAAGTGCATGTGGTTGATTAAAAAGCGTCAACAACGTTCTTCTTTTGTAAAAAACTTTATAACAAATCAAGCATTTCATGCAATCACCTAATCAATATATAGCAGGATATACGACCATTTACTTTAAAAAAAGACAACCGAAGTTGTCTTTAATCATTAGTGTTCGACTTTATATTTTTGGACAATGCCATCAATTAAGTGACTAGGTACTTCTTCATAGCGAACAAATTCTCTTTGGAAGATGCCCGAGCCTTGAGTCATAGCCTTTAAATCGATGATGTATTTTTGAACTTCTGATTCAGGGGCTTCAGCTTCAATAACCTGACTGCCTTCTGCTTGACTCATCCCTAAAACTCTACCTCTACGCTTGTTCATATCACCCATTACATCACCAACATATTGGTCTTTAACGGTAATATACATTTTCAAAATTGGCTCTAAGATAGTTGGGTTAGCAGCTTTGACCGCTTCTTTAAATGCAAGTGAAGCCGCAAGCTTAAAGGAAAGTTCATTTGAGTCAACTGGGTGGTAAGAACCATCATATAAGGTTGCTTTCACAAAGATTACTGGAAACCCAGCTAACGGCCCATGTTCAAAGGCATCAATCAACCCTTTTTCTACTGCTGGGAAGTAGTTCTTAGGAACTGCCCCACCAAATACTTCTTCAGAGAACTCAAACAATTGTTCAGATGGTTGAAAACGAATCCATACATGGCCAAACTGACCAGCACCACCTGATTGCTTTTTATGTTTACCTTCAGCTTCAACTTTTTTCTTAATGGTTTCCCTATAGACTACTTTTGGTTCTTCAACACTCACTTCTACTTTAAATACGGTTTTCATACGGTCCAAAATAAAATTGATGTGCGTCATACCAAGACCACCTAATAACAGTTGCGCTGTTTCTTTATTTCGAATGGTTTCAAATGAAGGATCTTCAATGTTTAAACGCTGTAACGCATTTGAGATTTTATCTTCATCTTGTTTGTTTTTCGGTGTGATGGCAACATAAATTGTCGGCTTAAGTGTTTCTGTCTTCGGATAACAAATAGGTGATTTAGGGTCTGAGATGGTGTAACCTGTATGAATGTTATCTAATTTGGAGACGCAGACCATATCCCCTGCGTGGCCCATTTCAACTGGCATTTGAGTTTTTCCCATCATGGTGAATAATGCCCCTATTTTTTCGGATTTTCCCGTGTCATGAATCGTAATTTCTTGTCCGGTTTTCAGTGTGCCTGAATTAATTTTAATCATGTTAATTGCCCCTACAAATGGGTCAATAGTTGTCTTAAATACATAACCTGAGAAAGGTTCTTGGTCTTTTGTATGACGAATAACTGTATCCTCTGTTTTAGGATTAATCCCTTCGAGTGCTTTCAAATCATCTGGTTGCGGCAAATACTTGGCGAGCATTCCCAACATTGTTCTTATGCCAATGTTCTTAGTGGCGCTACCTACGATTACTGGCGTTAATTCACCATGATATATGCCATTTCTCAATCCGTCATTGATTTCTTGTTCAGTTAAAGGTTCTCCACCAAAGAACTTTTCAAGCAGTTCATCACTGGTTTCTGCGACAGATTCCATAATCATTTCACGTAGTTGTTCTATTTTAGGTTTCTTTTCTTCCCAAATTGGAGCATCTACTGAGTCAACACCATTATAAATACGTGCCTTCATTTCGATGACATTTACGAAACCTTCAAAGTTCTCATGTTTACCAATTGGCCAACAAAAAGGCACAGCCTTTTTACCAAGTTTTTCACGAATACTCTCAAGTATTTCTTCAAACTTAACATTTTCTTTGTCCATTTTATTAATAAATATGACAGCTGGAATGTGCATTTCTCTAATTTCATTCCAAAGTCGTTCTGTGCCAACTTCGACACCTTTTGAGGCATCAATGACCAAAACAGCACCTTTAACAACAGACAAAGACTGTTTAATCTCATTATCTAGTTCTTCTGTTCCTGGTACATCTAAAAAATTGAGTTTGATACCGTTCCATTCAATTGGAATTAAGCTGGTTGAAAGACTACCTTGTTTTGCTTTTTCTTCATCCATAAAATCTGATACTGTGTTTTTTCCTTCTACGCTCCCACGAGAAGAAATTGCATTACTTGAAAATAGTAAAGCTTCCGCAATGCTGGTCTTTCCAGATCCTAGATGTCCTAGGATGGCAATGTTTCTAATTTGGTTTGTTTCATAAACCTTCATATCATTTTCCTCCTTGAAATCGGTTTCACTACTAATTAAATTATAACATAATATCTAAATGAGTGGCAAAATGTTTTTTATACCAAAATCGTGTTATAATCTAGGTGGTGATTTTATGGAAAAAAAATCCATACGAATGATAAAATGGTATCAAAAAAACTTTTCTGGTAACAAGCATTTTGTGTGTCGACATAAACCAACTTGTTCCAATTATGCATTAGGGTGTTACGAACGTTTTAATTTCCCTAAAGCTACACTACTAACTGCTAAAAGGATTCTTACCTGTAATCCTTTATTTAAACCTAAGTACGATCCGGTTCCTGAAAAAAAGACTAAGAAATCAAAGGCGTAATTATATTTATAAGTCTATTTAGAAATATTATGATTTCATTTGAATTGACACCTTATATGCTCTATATTAATAATAGAAAGCAATGAGGTGTTTTTTTTATGAATGAAAAGACTATGCTAACGACCTTAGATAAAGTGAAACTGAATCAATCTGCAAA
The DNA here is from genome assembly GCA_034006765.1 of Acholeplasma sp. GTDB lineage: Bacteria > Bacillota_I > Bacilli_A > Acholeplasmatales > UBA5453 > Paracholeplasma. Next base: position 114,295 of record JAVESF010000002.1, read on the forward strand.
AGTCGTACGTCTACTCTCTACAAAAAACGAGATTAAAAGGCGTTTACTTGATATGGGATTAACGCCAGGAGTCGTTGTACATATAAAAAAAATTGCGCCATTAGGTGACCCAATCGATATCAGTATTAGAGACTATGATTTATGCATCCGCAAAGATGATTTAAAACAAATAGAGGTTATTGTACTATGAGAATTGCATTAATAGGTAACCAAAACAGTGGTAAGACTACCCTTTTTAACGCATTGACTGGTAGTAATCAAAAAATTGGAAATTGGCCTGGTGTGACGATTGAACAAAAAGTCGGTTACATTGAAAAAGATAAGCATGAAATCATTGATTTACCAGGCATTTATTCATTATCGCCATACACAATCGAAGAATCTATATCAAGAGCATTTTTACTTCAAGAAAAAATTGACTTGATTGTTAACATCATCGATGCCACTCAACTTGAAAGAAGCTTATATTTAACTACGCAACTTCTTGAGCTAAACATCGACATGATTATTTGTCTAAACATGGCCGATACGTTTGCTAAAAAAGGGATTTCTATCCATAAAGAACTATTAGAACAAAAGCTCAATACTTCTATTATTGAAATTTCAGCATTGAAGAAAACTGGCATTCAAAAATTGATTCAGTGCATCGATAGCCAAAACTACTTAAAGCATAAACCCTTAAAAATATTCAACCCCAATATAGAAAAGACTATTCAATATTTAGAGGAAAAAATCAGTGAACCAAATAAACGATTTCTGAGCATCAAACTATTAGAATCAGATCCAATTATCGAACATGCTGTGGATGTGACCTCTTTAACAAAACCCCTTGAAAAAGTGTATGGTTATGATTTCGAGACCATCATTGCATCTGGTAGGTATGCTTTCATTGAAAAGATTAAAAAGGAAACGTTTGTTAGAATTCATCATGGAGACAAACTAACAGAATCTTTAGACAAAGTGTTTTTGAATAAGTTTTTAGCTATTCCTATTTTCGGGCTGGTTATGTTTTTAATTTATTATCTATCTGTTGGGGTAGTGGGCTCTCTGACCGTTGATTTTGTTGATGGAAGTGTAAGTCAATTCAGTGCCTTCATGTTTGATTTATTAAAGGATTTAGGCGCACATGACTTTTCAGCTAGCCTTGTCAGTGATGGGATGATTGCTGGTGTAGGTGCTGTGTTAAATTTTGTCCCACAACTCATCATTTTATTTTTACTCATATCCGCTTTAGAAGGCAGCGGGTATATGACAAGAATTGCTTTTTTCTTAGACAGATTGTTTAAGAAATTCGGGTTAAGCGGTAAAGCGTTGATTCCATTTATCATTGGGTCAGGGTGCAGTGTGCCTGGCATCATGGCTACTAGAACGATCGAATCACAAGATGAGAGACGTATTTCAATTATGCTGACCCCTTTCATTCCTTGTAGTGCAAAACTACCTATTATCGCACTATTTGCAGGGTTCTTCTTTCCTAACAACTCTGGATTTGTCTCCTTTTCTCTTTACATGATGTCAATCGTTGTGATCTTAGTTTCAGCGCTCATCATGAAGACATTCTTTTTTAAAGGACAACCCTCAAGCTATATCACAGAATTACCTAATTATCGTATTCCCAATTTCAGATATGTTTTTAGAGATGTTTACGAAAGAGTTAAGGAGTTTATTGACCGCGCAGGGACAATCATCTTACTTTCAAGTGTCCTCATTTGGTTTTTAAGCGCTTATTCGTTTAGATTAGAATATGGTGTAGATGTCAATGAGTCGATGCTTTCTTATTTGGGCAGAGGCTTTGCTTACGTCTTTTATCCAATGCTTGGTGATTTGTCTTGGGCAGCTTCTGTTTCGGCTATTCAAGGCCTTGTTGCTAAGGAACAAGTAGTCTCCTCATTAGCCGTAATTGGTGGACTATCAGCCGATATTACGCAAGGCAACATCATACTAAATGCACCAATATATCAGTTCTTTACACCTGCTTCTGCTTATGCATTTATGGTCTTTAACCTATTTTCAGCACCATGTTTTGCTGCAATTGGCGCAATGCATAAAGAACTAGGTTCTCGTCGTAAAACCTGGTTTGCTATTTTATTTCAAACTGGTCTAGCTTATTTGCTTGCGACCCTTATATTCCAACTGGGTACGTTTATAGGAGGGATTTCATGAACTTAACTGACATTATCATTTTACTATTTGTAGGCAGTTTGTTAGGATTAATCATTTATTTTAAAATAATCAAAAAGAGAGGTAACATTGGTTGTAACTGTAGTCTTAAATCCAGTTGTAATCTCAAAATTCATTCGATTGATTCGATCTTTGAAGACATCAAGAACGATGTAAAAAACAAATAATATAAAAAAAAACTATAGTGGGATAATAACTTTCTGTGAAGTCGCTACTATGGTTTTTTTTATCATTATCCTTGATCACACTGCAAATCAAATTTATAAGTGTGCCTTAAAATGTTACCAAACCTCATTTTTATAATTAGATTATAAAAGCAACTTTAATGAATCCAGTACGATTCTGTTTAAAGAAGGTGGTGCTGGGACTTTCTCAGACGGTTATTGTAAGCATTCAAATAAAAAAAGCTTAACGCCGAGTATTCGGTGTCAAGCTTTTATACTGTTTAATTATATGATTAAAAGCTATTTTTTTGCTTCTTGATTCTTTTTAATAACTTTTTGTCTTGTGAAAGCCTCACGTTCTTTTTCCTCTAGAGATTCAGTAATAAACTTAATGTTTTCTTCAAATCTAGGGATAACAATGTTTTCTAAGGCATTGGCTCTTTTTTGGCTTTTACGAATCGCATTGGCTAATCGATAAGTCGCATTGTCAATTTCCGCTAGTTTAACGGTCAGTTCTCTTACCTTTTGAAAAGATTTATAAGCAAAGTCAAACTTAGTGTTCGTATGGCCTATGCCATAAGTGATTTTAACGATTTCTGCTTCATGTGTGACTTCTGGAATCTCAACGCCCATCACACTACGATAACTGACTGTAACATTTTGATCAATTGGGATAGATTTGGCAATATCAGAGACGATGCCTAGTGTAATATTCGCTTCTTGAAGTGCTTGATAAGCTTGTTGATAAGTTTTAGACAGTTCTTCTCGAACATGTCTAACATCTTCAACCATGGTCATCATTTCACGAATTAAAATGTTTCTTTTACGATCCATGAGTTCATAGCCTTTTTTGGCTAAGTCGTATGATTTTTGAAGTGCAATCAAATTTCCCTTGGTAGGAAACACTTGATTATTCATGACGTAGATCCTTTATGCCTTTGATGTAAGTCTTATTAACGATATGAAATCTTTCAACTGCACGCTCATGGTTGTAAAAACTATCCAATAAGTCTTGGTCTACTCTGTGTAATTCATCCTTAGGTAGTACAGACAATAAGTCCCAACCTAAGTCTAAAGTATCGGTAATTTGTCTATTGGTTTCGAATCCTTGGTTTAGAAAGTGTTTCTCGAAGAGTTTTCCAAATTCAATGTATTGTCTATCGATTGGAGAGAGTTCGTCTTCTCCAATGACAGATGCTAAACTTCTTGCGTCCTGTACTTGTGCATAAGAGGCAAATAGCTGATTGGCTACACTAGAGTGGTCCTTACGTGTATAACCATCACCAATTCCATCTTTCATCAGACGAGATAAAGACGGTAATACACCAATTGGCGGGAAAACTGCAACTTGATTTAAGTCTCTACTTAAAACAATTTGTCCTTCGGTTATATACCCTGTTAAGTCAGGCACAGGGTGAGTGATGTCATCGTTCGGCATCGTAAGGATTGGAATTTGCGTAACACTGCCTTTGGCATTTTTAACGATGCCAGCTCTTTCGTAAATAGAGGCTAAGTCAGAGTATAGATATCCTGGGTATCCTTTACGCCCTGGAATCTCACCTTTACTGCTCGAAAACTCTCGTAGAGCCTCACAGTAAGCTGTAATATCCGTAAGGATTACAAGCACATGCATGTCATGAGTGTAAGCTAAATATTCTGCAGCTGTCAAAGCGAATCTTGGTGTTAATGTTCTTTCAATAATAGGTTCATTTGAAAGATTTAAAAACATAACGACTTTATGCATAACCCCAGCTTCTTCAAAAGATTTTCTAAAGTAATCTGCTACGTCATTTTTAACACCCATTGCCGCAAACACGATACAAAAGTTTTCACCATTGCCATCTGCAATCTTTGCTTGTTTTACAATTTGAACCGCAAGCTCATTGTGAGGCATCCCAGATCCTGAGAAAATGGGTAGTTTTTGACCGCGAATTAGGGTTGTAAGCGCATCAATTGAACTCACACCCGTTTGAATATAGTTTCTTGGGTAAACACGCGAAACAGGATTCAAGGGCAGACCATTGATGTCTCTTTTTTCATCAACAAACACGTTTCCTAGTCCATCAATGGGTCTACCAGAACCATTGAATGTACGTCCTAGAATTTCCTTTGATAAAGACATTTCAACTGGCTTACCTGTGAATTTGGATAAAGTATTATTGAGTGAAATTTCATGTGTACCTTCAAAAACTTGAACTGCGATTTTATCGCCTTCGATTTGAACGACTCTACCGTATCTGGTTTCACCCGTATTAAGCTTAATTTCGACCATTTCTTCATAGCCGACATTTTGGGTATTTTCAAAGTAAATGAGTGGCCCGTTAATTTCATCTAGACCTTTATATTGTAGATTCATAACTAGCCTCCTTAATGTGTGTGTTTGATGGTTTCATCGATCATATCGGGGTAACCATCTAATAACTCGATTTGATTATTTGGAATGTCATATTTGATTTTAATAATTTTATCGAAAAGACCCGATTCGATGAGTAAATTCAGTGATTTCCCATTTTCAATGAACTGACGAGCTTTCTTCTCTAAATACAAAATGACATCCATCATTTTTAGTTGTTTGAGAAGTGGGACATAAGTATCATCTTTATGGAAGGCATTTTGCTGAAGGTATCCAAGTCTAATGACTTTACCCATTTCAATGATAAGTTTTTGATCATCAGGCAGGACATCGCTACCAATCAGTTTCACGATTTCTAAAAGCTTGTTTTCTTCAGCTAATATAGACATGATTTGTTTTCTGTTGGTTAAGAAACGAGGATCCACTTCTTTATCAAACCACTTGGTTAAATCTCCGATGTATTCTGAATAACTTAAATTCCAGTTGATTGCAGCATAGTGTCTTTGATAAGCCAATTGTTTGTCTAAGGCCCAAAAACTTCTGACAAAACGTTTGGTGTTTTGTGTAACAGGTTCAGAGAAATCTGCACCTTGAGGTGAAACCGCACCGATGATTGATACAGAGCCTTCCTTATCAGAAAGCGTCTTCACGTATCCTGCTCTTTCATAAAACTGAGAAATACGGCTCGGCAAGTATGCAGGAAACCCCTCTTCTGCAGGCATTTCTTCTAGACGACCTGAAATTTCTCTTAAAGCTTCAGCCCATCTGGATGTTGAGTCCGCCATAACAGCGACATGGTAGCCCATATCTCTGTAGTATTCTGCTATTGCAACCCCAGTATAAATGGAAGCTTCTCGAGCAGCCACTGGCATATTAGAGGTATTCGCAATTAAAACTGTTCTTTCTAATAAGGGTTTATTGGTTCTTGGGTCAATCAGTTCTGAAAATTCTTCTAATACTTGAGTCATTTCATTCCCGCGTTCCCCACAGCCCACGTAAACAATTAAATCTGCATCACACCACTTGGCAAACTGGTGTTGCATCATGGTCTTTCCAGTTCCAAATCCACCTGGCACTGCAGCAGTACCGCCTTTTGCGATTGGAAACAGTGTGTCAATGACACGTTGGCCAGACACAAGTGGTATGGACATTGGCAAACGTTTACGAACAGGTCTTTGTGTTTTTATTGGCCACTTTTGGACAAGATTCAAAGAATGAATCACTTTATGTTCATCTTCTATTTGTATGACAGTATCTTTAAGTTGATAAGTCCCGTTTTTCGCCTTAGAGACGACTTTCCCGGATAGACCGATTGGTACCATCAAACGATGTGTAATCGACGTTGTTTCAGGTATGGTTGCAAATATTTCACCCTCAGATAGAAAGTCCCCAACACTAGCGGTGATGGTAACCTCCCACTTCGATGTCATGTCTAAAGCAGAGACATCTGAACCCGTTGGAATATAGATGCCGTTTTCTTGTTGAATGGTCTTTAATGGACGTTCAATGCCATCAAAGATATTTTTTAGCAAGCCAGGCCCGAGCATCGCAGAAATAGGTTCACCGGTACCAAATACTGGGTCACCTACTTTAAGGCCTGTGGTTGATTCGTATACTTGAATCACTGTTTTTGTCTTACTGATGGAAATGACTTCCCCTAAGAGGCGAAGTTTCCCAACATAGACCATTTCAAGCATTGCGAATGTAGTCGAATTTTGGACGGTAACGACTGGACCATTGATTGAGTAAATCGTGTTTGTCATATTACCCTCCTTATTTTTTGATAAACAATCGTGCGTTTTCATAAAACCATTTTTTGCGTTCTTCAAGTTTTTGATCAATGGTTTGATCGATGGATACTTTTAACGCCTCGATGACTGCTTTAAACCCACCAAAATGTATTTGATCATTTTTATTGTATTTCTGACCTTTTTTAATCAGTACTTCTTCCAATAACTGATCATCCGCGCCAATTTCAAATTGAACAGGATGATTTTTCGCATAGTCCAAAACGGTCTCACATTTTTCAATCATGGTTGACTGATATGCCTTTGTTTGTCTATAAGTAAATAGTTTTTTATATACAGCTTCAAATACGTTATTAACCATAACGCTACGTTCTTTAATGAGCTGTTCATCATAGCCTACGCCAATTTGATTGATTTTATCTTGATACTCTATTTGAAGTTCTCTTAAAGCTTTATTGGTATCTAGTTTATTCTTAAGGTCCAATTCAGCATTAACCTTATTCATTTCTTTGGCGTAAAGATAATCAATTTCTTTTCGCAGTTTCTCAATACGTATCCCGGATTCTTGCATAATCGCCTTTTCCAAGTAACGTTTGAGTTGGTCTTCGTTATAATATGCCATTTAGCCACCTCACAGTTTGACACCTATGGCTTCACTTACGTATCGGTCAATTGCTTCACCAATCGAAGATGTGCCATGTCTATCCGGTATTTCTACAATGAGCTTACGGGACTCTCTCAGTTTGATTTCAGAAATGACATCAGGTGCCAATTCAACCAACTTAGTCGTCACTAAAATAATAGCATTGTTTGGGTCTTCAAGCGCATCTTCTAGAGCAATAAGAAACTCATCTTTTTCATGCACTACTATCCCCTCAATACCAACTAGTCTCATGCCGACTTCCGTATCTACATTGTCGCTAATTAAGAAAAATCTCATCAGATTTCACTTCCCTAATTATAGTTTGTTGATGATTAGAATTGAGATAAGTAACCCGTAGATTGCAACCCCTTCACCAAGGGCTACGAAGATTAATGATTTACCAAAGTTCTTTTCGTTCTCAGAGAATGCTCCAATAGCTGCTGGTGCTGCCGCAGCAACAGCAATACCTGCGCCTAGCGCTGACATTCCAGTTGATAATGCCGCACTCAAGAAACCAAGACCTTGAGCCATTGTTCCAGTGATAGAAGCTACTACTGTTTCACCTTCAGCAGCTGAAACGCTTGGGCTTGTAAAAAATTGTACAACGAACACAAACGCAATGACCGCAAAGAATCCAGAAACGTGGATCAGCAGTCTAGTTTTTGCCGAATGAACGGTTGTTTTACCTCTGAAAACTTTAATTAAAGGTAAAGTAATTAATGCAATTAAAATAAGTGGTAATACTAATTCGATAAAATTTAACATGTTTTATTCCTCCTAATTGTTATTGATTTAATGCGTTAAATTGTACGCCATTGCCTTGGTAATAGCGTGAAAACATTTCATAAAACTGTAGTCTTAAGACTTGAATTCCAACAATCATGCCTTCGAGTGCCATCACAAAGATGTTACCGAAAATCATGACAAGCCATCCAGCATCCCCGACCATACTCATCAAACTCGTTACAACCAGCATCATACCGGCATGAGACAGAATGAATCCGCCCACACGTAAGAATGACATTGTGTTTGTAACATATGATAAGATGATTTCAAAGAGTTCAAAGAACGCTTCGACAAAGAACCCACCAAATCCGGCTGGAAACATCTTGTGATGATGCACTTTCCTATGGATAGGTTCCTTCAAGAATATTAATAAAAGTGGAATGACCACGAATGGAATGATTGTAAAGATGCTAAACACCGGAATGCCTAATCCCATTTGTAAAGCAATCCCAATGCCTAAGAACCCATAAAGCATTAAACCAGATAGTCCATTATGAGAACAAACAACTTCAACATATTCTTTCTTTCTAATTTGAATAATAATATTTAATAACATGGTTGTTATGATCAAAACTGCACCAATTGCAATCGCTGCAATCAACAATGTCATTGTGAAGTCTCCATCCATTACGTGTATCGGTTTGCCTGGCAAACCTAAAACATCCGTAAAAAATGGTGTGAGTATCTCTTCATCTCCGAAAACTGAGCCATAAAGCAGACCGAACAGGGCAGAGAATAATCCAATTCGAATGCCAACAGCACCAAGGCGCATGCCTTTGAACTTATAGGCTAAGAATCCAATTAACATCAACACCAACCCTTGTCCCAAGTCTCCAAACATCATCCCAAATAAGAATGAGTAGGTAAGTGCTAAAAAGGGTGTTGGGTCTATTTCATCATATGCCGGTAAACCATACATTTCAACAAACATGCCAAATGGTCTTGAAAACCATCCGTTTTTCAGTTTTGTTGGCGGTGTAATACGTCTATCAGCATCTGCTTCATTGACTTCAATATCAACATCTTCTAGGCCTTCAAAGGCTTTTTTAAAAGTATGAACGTCATTGTCTTGCATAAAACCTGATATTGTAAATTTATCTCCTAATCCAACTACATATTTTTTGGCTTCGAATAACCTATTTAGAAATAAGAGTTGCCCCTTGATATGTGCCAGATTGTTATGACATCCATCCGTGATAGAACAAATATCATCACGATATTTCGCAATTTTAGTTTTCGCATCATTAATGGTGTTTTTGATGTCTTCGATTGCTTCTTTTGGAGTCCCGTGAACAAACTCAGGGATAAAACTTCTTTCGAAAAACAGGGATGAAAAAATATTATCTACTTCTCTTTTGTATTCCTGAGTCGTGTAATACATACACCAAACATAGTTTTGATCCGAATCAAAAGATTTAAATACGAAAGGTCTGTTTTGAAAAAATCTTAGTTTATCTACACTATCATTTGGTAATCGACCAAATCTCATAAACACATACTCACAAGCAAACAAATCGTCTAAGGGAACATCCAAGCTCTGAATGTTTTTAACTTGGATCAATGCATTTTCGTGTTTATCTATGAATGCTTCTAATTCTTTAATTTGTACGACTTCATCCTCTAATGACTGTTTCAAATCCGTAATATAATCATACATTTCATTAAGATTGTAAGATTCATCCCGATATTCAACATTCGGTAAATTTAAATCATACTTGAGTTCGATATCATTTATGTCTTGCAACATCGTTTGACACGGATTCTCCGAGACAAATGACGTTAAACCCTGCACCTTTTCAACAATTTCACTTGCCAAAACTGGGTGGAAGTTTTTTAAGTCAATGAATCTCATTAGTACTCGATCTAAATTACTGACATTTGAGGTTAGGTCAATTAGGTTTACTTTTGCTATACCCATAGTTCCTCCTAGTAAATTAGCATTTGCTTAATTTCATTTTCGTCTACTTGATAACGTATGCCTTCAATGGTATTCGTTAAATTTTCGATTTCAATTTCACTTAGCGTAATAAACGCTAAGAAAACTTTTGGTACTTCTGTTGAGAAGTACATAAATTTTTTCGCTAGATCGTAGCGAATTTTTTCTGCATAATACTCAACATAAACATAATCTTGATCGCTCTTAAATCTTGAAAACTCTGTTTTCGACAAGAACTTAAGAATAGCATCTGGATTGTCAATCGCGATGATTTGATCCATCTTTTTTTCACTAATCCGTGTGTGTTTCTTAATCAAGACACTTTTAATGGTTGCTGCATTTGCTTGATAGAATTTCTTCAAACGATATACTTTGATGATATTTCCTAATTCAATACGCGTTTCAAAAATACTTTTCAAATCCTTAGCCAATGATCCAGAATAGTACTTTTCAATACGCAGAAAAGCTTCGTCATAATAATAGGCTTCAAGATCATGTTCGATATCAAGATATCTGATCATCTCAGGATTTTTAGTGTAGTACTTTTTAAGAATATCAAAATAAGGCGTTTGTTTAACCGCATCCAAAAGTTCATCGAAATTGGTCGTCTTCAATAGTCTTTCCACACTGATTTTTGTGTGTGTTTCAAAGAAATAGGGGATTTTCCCTTTCATTTCCTCAAACTCTTGAGAAATAATTGTTCTAAGTACCGATAAAATCAATTCATTTTCTTGACTGACAATACTAAGCCTGTAGAAAGGTTCATCTTTTGAAAATACTTGGTTCGTTAGTCGCTCAATCTGATTGAAAGAATTCCTTTTTATCAATGCTTCTAGCTGTCCTCGATGAATTGAATTTTCAGAAACATCTCTTAATGCTTCTTGATAGTTAGGGTGTTTCTTCAAAAAACCAACTAAATCAGGAATTGATCTAAACTTGACGATTCGTTCGTAATCTTCTTCTTTAAGAAAGTTACCATAGATTGATTTAGCTTTTGTGATGATTGCATTATTAGCAAAACCCATAAAGCATTTCTCCTTTTTTATTCGATACAATATGCATATATTGATTCAACCCACTCAGATTCTTTTTCTTCGAATGAATGCTTGATTTCTTCACACATGTGATCGAATTTAGCTTTTTCTGTTTCTTTCTTTAATAGAATTTCTGACTCGTAATTCTGTCTTGTTTTCTCTATTAGTGTTTCTAATTCCCTTTTGTGTTTCTCAATAAGTGCTTGTTCATCCATTTGGATGCGTTTTTCTAGCGTTTCTTTTTCTTTTCTTAACATTTCAACTTTTTCTCTTGCCTGTTTATCAAGCTGAATGGTTTCTTTGATTAAATCTGTGTGCATCAGTTCACCTTCTTTTACATGGTTAATGGTTATCGAGTGGCGCGTGTATGTATACGTTTAAGAACGCACGCGTATGTGAAAAAATAAAAAGCGTAATCACTCATACTTATTATACACTTATGTGTATAGTTTCGCAAAGACGTATCGCCCATATTAGTCAACATTCCTATTGTAATACAAACCCATGTATTTTACAAGTCAGGTTTTCACTGTAACGCCTATGTAAAGGGTTATAATTGATTAAAAATGAAAAAAAGGCGCATTTACGCCTTTTGATTTTTATGAAATACAAGTCTTTTGATTACTTCATTTGTCAAGAATGGTACAAAGCTCAGTAAGATGACAATATCCCAATCCTTGAAACTTAAATTGGTTACACCAAATGCATGTTGCAAGAACGGCACAGAAATGACGGTTACTTGAAGCATAAGTCCGATAAATAGGGCCCCGATTAAGTATTTATTTTTAAATAATCCTACTTTAAGGATGGATTTAGACTCATGTCTGATAGAAAATGCATAGAGCAACTGTGATAAAGCGAGTACGACAAAAGCCATAGTAGAGGCATATATAAAGGCTTCTTCTCCGTGTTTAACCTGAGTGATTTCAGAAAACAAAATCCCATTTTCCATCAATCCAATGACAAAAGCAGATAGTGTCAAAAGCCCAATTAGTGTCCCACCGATAACGGCTCTTAATGCAGCATTGTTTGCGAAAAACGACTCTTTTTTTGATCGAGGTTTCAGCTTCATGACATCTGGGTCTCCTGGGTCAACACCAAGAGAGATTGCAGGTAGGGTATCCGTTATCAAATTAATCCATAAGATTTGTGTTGCCAATAATGGCACTGGCCATCCAAAAAGCACGGCTAAGAATATCGCAATCACTTCACCTAAATTACAAGACAATAAGAATATAACTGCTTTTTTGATGTTGTTATAAATGTTTCTGCCTTCCTCGATTGCGGCTACAATCGTTGTGAAGTTATCGTCAGTTAATATCATATCGGCGGCACCCTTTGATACATCTGTGCCTGTGATTCCCATTGCCACTCCAATATCTGCACTTTTTAATGAAGGCGCATCATTAACGCCGTCACCAGTCATAGAGACAATGTTGTCTCGTCTTTTTAGTGACTGTACAATTCTTACTTTGTGCTCTGGTGATACCCTTGAAAATACTCTATAGTTTTCGATAATTTCATCCAAAGCTTCATCACTGAAAGTGTCGATTTTTTGACCCAACATGGTTTGAGATTCATCCGTAGCAATACCCAGTGTTTTGGCAATTGCAAAAGCAGTGTTAGGGTGGTCACCTGTAATCATAACCACCTGGATTCCTGCCTTTTGAGCGGCTTTTATCGAATCTTTAACTTCTAATCTAGGCGGGTCAATCATACCGACAAATCCAACGATAACCATTTCTTTTTCCATTGCATCTGTTTCTGGATTTAGATTGGCATCTTGATAAGCTAATCCAAGTACTCGAAGTGCCTTTTTAGACATTTCATTTGAAGTCTCGATTAATGTTATTCGATATTCCTCAGTGATAGGTACAACTTGATTATTAATTAAAACACTTTTTGAAAACTTAAGTAAATTGTCCAAAGCTCCTTTTGTGTAGATGCGGTACCCATCTTTATATGGGTGTACAGTAGACATCATTTTTCTGTCAGAATCAAAGGGTTTTTCATTAACCCTTTTATAGTTTTTATTAAGTTTCTCTGGATCGATGTTGTTTTTGATGCCGTAATTCACCAAGGCGATTTCTGTTGGATCCCCGGTTTCTACCCCATCTCGTGAGGTTGCATCACTACATAAAACAAAGCCTTCTAACATTGTATTAACGTCTATATCGGATTTACTCAAAGTAAAATGTTCTAATACTGTCATTTTATTTTGCGTTAGTGTTCCTGTTTTATCACTGCAGATGATATTGACTGACCCTAAGGTCTCTACTGCTGGTAGTTTTTTAACAATCGCATTCTTTTTTGACATTCTTGTGGTTCCAAGTGCCAATACAATTGCAACGATTGCTGCCAAACCTTCTGGAATTGCAGCTACAGCTAGTGAAATTGCGGTAATAAACATCTCTATTAGATTTTTCCCTTGAATAGCACCAAGTCCGAAAATCACTAAACATACAATGATGGCGATAATCCCTAACGTTTTTCCAAGTTCATCTAAACGTTTTTGAAGCGGTGTTTTATCATCCGTTTCAGTATCCAAAATAGCAGCAATTTTGCCCATTTCGGTTTGCATACCTGTGTGTGTTACCACACCTTCTGCCCTTCCATATGTTACCAACGTTGACATAAAAGCCATGTTTAATTGATCACCTAATGGTAGTTTTTCTGAGTTTGATACCATGAAGGCGTCTTTGTTAACTGAAACGGATTCACCAGTAAGTGCAGACTCTTCAATTTGAAGGTTTTTACTCTCTATCAGTCTCAAGTCAGCTGGAATTAAACGGCCAGCTTCTAAAATGACAATATCACCAACTACCAGTTGTTTAGAGTCTACTTCTAAAGTAAGTGAGTCTCTCTTAACCACTGCTTTAGGTGAGGCCATTTTTTTTAAAGCTTCTACCGCTTTCTCTGCTTTTGATTCTTGAATCACGCCAATAAACGCATTGATCAAGACGACCATCAAAATGATGATTGCATCGGTAAACTCAGGGTGACCTTCTAAGGCACTCGCGACAATCGTCAGTGCAGCAGCACCAAGTAAAACATAAATTAGCAAGTCATTAAGTTGCGCAAAAAACAATGAAATTAGACTTTTTTTCTTTTTTGAGGTAAGTTGGTTCTCACCATATTTCAACAATCTTCGTTCGACTTCATTCTTCGATAACCCCGTATTTGGGTTTACATCAAGCTCTTTTAATACTGTTTCAATGCTTTTTTGATAGTACACCATTATCACTCCTATTATTTAATATTATACACGTTAATCTCTCTCACACGAAAAGCAAAATTTAGAAAAAAAGACCATAATTCTTAAAAAAGAACTATGGTCTTGCAATTCAATATGAAATCATGTCCGGGCTAAAAGCCGTTTTGACGAACATGAAAGTAAACGATTGTTTACTTGCTACTCCCCATGAGTGGATTAAGTTACGTTAGTTATTATAAACCAAATGTTTTAGAAAATCAATGACTAATAAGCTCTTGCAAACAAAATAGTTTGCGTCGCTTTTTTTCCTGTTACAGGGCAAACTTCTGTTACAAGTGGCTCATCCAGTATCACGCGCGCAGTTGCTTGAACATCCTGTTTAATGACAAGTTCAGCTTCCTCACCAGACACACTCATTTTAATATAGCCGCCTTTTTCAATCTGCGTTTTAAACTGATCATACGTAGTCGCAACAAACGTGTTTGCTTCAACGTGCTTTAATGCTTTATCGTATAAATCTTCATGCATTGTTTTCAACACGTCTTCCATGGATTGAACAACTTCATTTATTTTGACAAGCGTCTTGTTTCTGTTATGTCTAGTTGTAACAGTGACAACGCCATTGGCCAAGTCCCTTGGACCAACTTCAATTCTCACAGGTACGCCCTTCATTTCGTATTCCGCAAACTTCCATCCTGGTGTGCGATTAGAGTCGTCTAACTTCACTCGATAGCCTGATTTCTTTAAGTCATCAAAAAGCACGTTACAAGCTGCCATGACTTCTGGCTTTTGACTTTGAATTGGTACTATGACCACTTGCGTTGGTGCAACGTAAGGTGGTAATACCAACCCTTCGTCATCGCCATGAACCATGATGACAGCCCCTATTAAACGCGTGGATACACCCCACGATGTTTGAAACACATGTTTAACCAAATTATCACTGTCTTGATATTTGATGTCAAATGCTTCTGAAAAGCCACTCCCAAAATAATGAGATGTCCCAGATTGGAGCGCTTTTCCGTCATGCATCAAAGCTTCGATTGCATACGTTTCAACTGCACCAGCAAACTTTTCCTTTTCAGTTTTTCTACCCGTAACAAATGGAATCGCTAGCAAATCTTTGCCTAGTTTATTATAGATGTCTAACATGTCTAGCGTTTCTTTTCTAGCTTCTGTTTCAGTTCTATGGATGGTATGACCTTCTTGCCATAAAAACTCCTTACCTCTTAAAAAAGGCCTTGTTGTTTTTTCCCATCTTACGACACTACACCATTGATTATATTTTTTGGGTAAGTCTCTGTAAGAACTCACAATTTTTGCATAATGTTGACAAAACAACACCTCAGAAGTGGGTCTAACGATTAAACGCTCGCCTTCATCCCCTGATGCGGTTGTCATAAAAGCAGTTTCAGGTGCAAACCCATCTACGTGGTCTTTTTCCTTTTGAAATAACGACTCTGTTATGACCATTGGCATATAAACATTCTCATGCCCAGTCTCTTTAAATTTATGATCAAGATACTTTTGGATATTTTCCCAAATCGCATAGCCATATGGTCTATATATAATGAAGCCCTTGGCATCACTATAATCCATCAGTTCTGCTTTTAAGCATAAATCAGTATACCATTGCGCAAAATCCTGTTGTCTAGAGGTAATTGTTTCGACTAATTTTTTTTCCATATTATTCACCTTTAATCCAAATAGTTTCGCCATTTTCGAACACTACTTTTCTTTCACTGTATAATCTACCCAATGCACGTTTAAAAGCTTTTTTTGACAAACCAAATTGTTCATCAATTGCTTCTTTATCTGAATCTGCTGTTAATGGCATTTTTCCGTGTTTGATTAGATATGCTTGAATCATTTCTGCATCTTTATCCATCATTATTTCTTTGGTTTCAATTAAAGAACCTGAGTAATCACCTGGGGTGAGACGTGCAATTCTTACCTCAAGTTTTTCACCCATACGGTGCGGTTTTCGCATTTGTGTATGATGAACAAAAATCTTATGTCCATCCTCTGTAAGCATGTTTAAACCTTCTTTTCCTGAGTGGATCACATAAGCAATGACTTTGTCTCCTAAGTTGAGCTTGTTCTCAGGACTTAAATCAATATCCACTTTGTTAAGTGGCTTAGCGGTTAATCTGTTTTTATGTCTTAAGATACAATAAAGTTTATCACCAATTTCTGGCCATAATGATTGATCATAAGGCAAAAAGTCATTAGAGACTAACATATCCTTAGAAGTTCCGTTATCCACGAATACGCCTAGTGTTGGATGTAAGTCTTTTACAACTACAAAGCCTGGTCGTTTCGTCGTGATAATGGGCTTGCTAAGAGTGGCTGCTAGACGAGCTTTATGATCATAGTAGATAAACGTTTCGACCGTTTGACCAGCTTCTAGCTTTTTAAAATTTGTTTCATTGTTGTGCAATAAAACCTCATCTGTTCCGTCCGTAAGCATATAGCCTATATCCGTTTTACGAAGGACCTTTAATTCATTTAATTCACCGATTTTTAGCATAATATCACATCCTTTTTTAATTATATCATATTAAATCATTTTTGGGCTTTTTATAGTCGATAAAAGCAAGTGCCAATAAGGCTACGATACCAGACAAAATATAAAATAAACGATACCCATAAAACTCAGTTATAAATCCCCCTGCCATGGTCACAAGCGCAGTAAATAGACTTCTAACACTTGAAAAAATCAAAATACCTAACGTCACATTTTTTGGTTCAGTAATCTCTGTTATATATCTGATAGTAATGTAAAGCATGCTACCCATTGATACGCTACGAATGATTGAAAAACTGATGTAACTCCAAAGCGGAAAATCCATTCCGTAAAACAAATATCTTAATCCGTTAGTCAATACGATTGCAACCAAAATTGAGCGTGTACTAATGGTATCTCCATATTTAGATAACAGATATAAAACAAGCATTTCACCAATCACAAAATAGAATGTGACAAACCCAAATCCGTCAGCATTCAAACCAAATGTTTGAAAATATAAGCTAAGATAGTTATCACTACCAAACATAATTCCAAGTGTAATAACGTAAAAAACTGCAAATCTAAGATAATTCTTATTTTTCCCTAGTATTTTGATATCACTTTTCATGTTTAATGTCTCATCACCATTCAAGTCAATTGGTAATATCCAAGTCATGAATATAGCAACGATCACAAGAAAAAATGCTGCAACTAAAAAGGTATTTTCATATCCGATTTTTCCAATCAATACACCCGATGCAATGGTTGCGAGCCCATATGAAAGAGACCCCCATAAACGTATGTTTCCATATGAAGTATTGGTCTTTTTAGTATAGATAGATGTAAAGCTGTCCAACAGAATATAAATGGGTTGTCCCACAATAGCAAGTATAACCACGACAAGAGGAATCAAAGCGATTTGATTCATTAATACCAAGATCACAACCGCAAGCCCTTCCAAAACGGGTAATATCCTTAAAAACAATCTGTTATCGTTCACATTTCTCGATAACATACTCCAAAGTGGGTTGACAAATAAAGCCGTCAGAGGCAATATCATCAAAATCACCCCAATATCTTTATTGGGTACTTCTAAATACTTTAAATAAAGTGCAAAAAAGGGGTAGAAAAACGCATCCCCTATAAATCTAAAGAAATAAGTTATTTGATACTTCCGATATTCTTTCATATTACCACCATTAGTATTATATCAAATAGAAAAAAAAGTGAAAGTTATTTCCACTTTTTTTGAGTTATTTAGTTACTTTGTTAAGAGTTTATTGACTTCGTTGTATCGTTTTAAAAGAATACTTGAAACGAGTTCAATCATGGGTTCCATTGATTTTTCTTCTTTAAAAGTGTCTAAAGCATGAAAATATGCTTTAGCATTATAACGGCTAATCGAAATCGGTAAGTAATCATGTTTCATAAGTACGAAATTAAGTATCAATCTTGCAAGTCTACCGTTCCCATCAACAAAAGGATGGATTTTAGAAATGCTCAAATGCGCATAACATGCGAGTTCAATCACATCACCTTTAAACTCTTTTAGGTTTGTCATGAATTTTTTCATTCTATCATAGACTTTTACATGATCTGGCGGCTGATGTGTCGAGCCCATTAACTGGACATTTACTTGACGGTAAAAACCTCCATTCATAATATCATGCACGATGATTTGATGTAAATCTTTTAAGAATTCTTCGGTAATATCTTTTTTGTCATGAACTGCTTTTTGAACGTATTCGTAAGCTTTAATATGATTCAAAACTTCTTTTTGTTCACGTTCACTTCGATTTAGTAGTTTATTTGCTTGAAGCAGTGTTTCTACTTCTTCACGTGTAACATGGTTGTTGCCTTCAAAACTGACTGCATCGACTGCAAAGTGCTTTTTAAACTCGTCGTCGATTTTAGATAGTTCCTCTTCCTTTGCATCTTTAAGCATCAGTAAGAGGTGTTTTTTCTCTGTTTCTAAAAGTCCTTTTTCCATATTATTTTCACTCCCGTTTCTTATGATTTCATTATATCAATAAAAACGCTATCATTCAACCACTTAGAAAAAAAAGCCAAATTAACATTGGCCTTATTCCAAAAATTAAATATGGTTGACACGGTTTAGAAATTGTTTGGTTCTTTCTTCTTTTGGATGATTAAAGAATGCAATAGGTGTATTTTCTTCTAATACAATGCCTGAGTCCATAAATAAAATGCGATCAGATACTTCTTTTGCGAAACTCATTTCGTGAGTCACGATGACCATTGTCATCCCTTCGTCTCTTAATGTTTTGATAACTTCCAAAACTTCGCCTACCATCTCTGGGTCTAATGCTGAGGTTGGTTCATCAAATAACATCACTCTTGGTTCCATACAAAGTGCCCTTGCAATGGCAACTCTCTGTTTTTGTCCCCCTGATAGCTTTCTAACATCGTGATATAAGAATGCTTCTAGCCCAACTTTACTCAAATATTTTGTCGCACGTTTTTCGGCTTGTTCTTTAGATAAACCAAGGCGTAACATCGGACTTAATATACAGTTTTCAATTACGTTTTTATTGTTAAATAAGTTAAATTGTTGAAAGACCATTCCCATGCGTTCTCTTAAACTATCTATGTCAGTTTTAGGATCCATTAAATCTAATCCTTCAAAATATATGTGGCCCGAATCTGGTTCGTTTAAAAGATTTAGGCATCTTAGCAAAGTGGTTTTCCCTGACCCTGATGAGCCTAATAAAGTGATAACTTCTTTTTCGTGAACATCAAGATTTATGGCATTAAGAATGGTTTTCTCTCCAAAACTCTTCTTCAAATCCATAACCCTTATCAACGTATTTTTCATGCTTTCACCTCATTCGTTGTATCTAGTCTCTTGGTCAAATAATCCACAATCTTGGAAGATACATAGGTCAATATTAGATACAATACCGCTGCAATCAAAAATGCTTCTAAGTAACGATAAGTCGCACTTGCACTTTGTCTGACTGAGTAAAACAAATCAACCACGGAAATAACCGATAACACAGCTGTGTCTTTTAAGTTTACAACAAACTCGTTACCGATACCAGGCAATGCATTTTTGATTGCTTGTGGCCAAACAACGTGGCGCATTGCTTGTTTACGATTTAATCCTAAAGTTCTAGCTGCTTCCATTTGTCCAGGGTCTACTGCAGACACACCACCTCTGAGCACTTCAGAAATATATGCAGTTGTATTGACAGTCACAATTAGTAGTCCTGCCGGCAATGGACTCCACCAAGGAAAAATCCTAAGAGAAGCGACACCGTAATAAATAATCATTGCTTGTACAATCATTGGTGTGCCTCTGAATATCGTAACATAAAAGATAGATAGTTTTCTTAAAATCACCTTTGTTACTTTTTGAGCCATAGTGTCTCTTTTTTGATCTATTTCAACGACCCTTGCTTGTGCGACCATCATCGCGAGCAAAAAGCCACCAAGTGTACCAACTACAGATAATAAAATAGTGACACCTAGTCCATAAAGAATGATTTCGTAATAGTTTTCAATCAGATACAACATGGTTTTGAGGATGGCCCCTTGTGGTGGCAGTGAAGCTAGAAAACTTACCATGATTAGTTTGCGTTAGCTCTTGAAACGGATGCAGTCATCCATGCTTCTTTTGTTTCTGTAGAAAGGGTTGCCAAAACACCATTAATGGCTTCTAAAAGCGCAGTATCTGCTTTTCTAACAGCAACCGCTGTTACAACATCTTCTTCAAGCACTTCAAACCCATTGTCACCCTCAAACTCAATATAAGTTAGTTGTGTATTGGATGTAGTGATTGAAATTGCTACTGGTAGTTCAGCAATAAACGCATCTGAGACCCCACTTGAAACTGCATTTGTGATTGCGTTATATGAATCGAGTGCCGTGCCATGAACGACGCCTTCGATTTGATCAATCAAGTCATCCTGTAAAGTGCCTAATTGAGCAATGACATTGGCACCGGCAAAATCACTTATCGAAGTCGCATCTTTGTAGGTCGAATCAGTTCTGACAACCATGACTTGTGTCGCTCTATAGTATTCTGTCGAAAAATTAACGGTTTCTTTTCTAATTGAAGTTGGGCTCATACCTGCAATGATAACGTCAATTGTGCCGGCTTGTAAAGCTGGAATCAATCCGTCCCATTCGATTGCTTTAATCTCTAATACTAAACCTAGATCCTCAGCAATTTTACTAGCTACTACAACATCATAGCCATCTACATAGGCACCTTTTTGACCACTAATTGGCTTAGTAAAATCATTGGGTGTTGTAGTGGTCCAATTGTATGGCGCATAAGCTGCCTCTAATCCAACCACTAACGTGTTGCCTTCCTTCACTTCATAAACACTTTGGCTACAAGCGCTTAATCCAAACGCTAATAGTACTGCTAATACTGCAAAAATTTTCTTCATGTTGAAGACCTCCTAGAATTTTTAAACAAAAAAAGCGTCCAATAGGACGCCTTCAACACGAAATAAAAGTAAATTTTAGTCCGATAGCGCCTCTACATTTTGTGTAGGAGTGAGATAGGTATTCCCTATAACCCCATATGTGGTTTATGCCTAAACACATATTCGGCGATGGTTACCTTTCGGACTTTTCTTCGCATGCCTGCTCCAAGTCTTACTATGATACATCGCTGCCTCTAATCTTTTTTTGTTTGAATATAGAATACGTGAAAATGAAATCAATGTCAACGATAATTGAAAGTAAAACGTTTTCATCGAAACAATATAAGAAAAAGGACTGTATAAACAGTCCTTACCTTACCTTGTTATTTAAAATTATATTTTAACAACTTTGCTAGCTTGTGGGCCGCGGTCGCCGTCTTTAACTTCAAATTCAACTTGGTCGCCTTCTGCTAATGCTTTGTAACCATCAGCTTGAATAGCGCTGAAATGAACAAATACATCTTTGCCTTCTGATGTAGAGATAAATCCATATCCCTTTTCTGCATCAAACCATTTAACTTTGCCTGTCATATTAACTGTACTCCTTACTTAAAAATTCTAGTGGATTCATTTTCCACCTGAATACATTATACACCAGAAAATTATTAAATACAAGGGGGATGTCTAACTTTTTTAAAATGTTTAACTTTCGCTTTTTTATTGAACGAAAGCTAGCCTTGCCTACCAATCTTTTAATATACTTTGCGTACTTGCTTTTAGGTTTGAAGTATCTTTTTCTATTATTACTGCCTGATATGGCATCATTTTATTGGCTAAAGTCTCGTAATTATTAAATACGACTCTACCATTAGGGATATTTTTTATCTTTCTATATTTATTTGTCATGTTAACCAAGACCAATACTTTTTCATGATCACTCAGTCTTTCGTAGACAACTACCCCTCTTTTTTGAAATAAGAATTTAATTTCACCCTGTTTTAGCGCTTCGCTTGTTTTGCGGTAAGCGATCAAGGACTTATAAAATGCATAGATGGAGTTCGGATCGTTTTGTTGCTGTTTAAGGTTCACTTTTTGCTTGTTTTGATTTATGGCTAGCCATGGTTTTGCATTTGAAAAACCATTAGATTCATCCCATTGCATCGGACTTCTGGCGTTGTCTCTTGAACTATTTTTTATCATTTTTTTGCGATACCACGTTGGAAAATGCAGTTTCTTAGACAATGCCCATATGTTTTTCGTTTCAACATCCTGATAGTCATCTATCGATTGATAATCTACATTGAGCATCCCAATTTCTTGTCCCTGATAAATAAAAGGGGTACCTTTAAGCGTCAATAATAAGACTGAAAGCATTTTACCGGACTCTTGATGGTAAATTTCACTCCCAAACCTAGAGATGCTACGTGGCTGGTCATGGTTTTCAAAGTAAATGGTATTCCATGAAAGCTGTTTTTGCCACTTGCGAATCACGTTAAGAAATTTATTTGGCTTAAATTTTGTTCTAAACCACTTATTATTGATTTGGTCAGTCTCCATATGTTCAAAGGCAAACACTAAATCAAGTTCTTTATCAGCTTTACCTAATAGGGCTTCTGCTTGTTCTATCGACACTAAGACGGTTTCACCAACTGTGATGGCGTTATTCGGATTAAACACTTCTTTTCTAAGTCTCTTAAGGATTTGATGATTTCCGTCGGTACAATGGTAATGTTCCAACCCCTTTAAAACCAAACGCCATTTGCCGTTTTCAAGTGACTCTTTATATATTACATTCACAACATCACAGCGAAAACCTTTTATGCCTTTATCCAACCAAAATTGAATGATTTTAATGAATTCTAAAACAACATTTTCATTTTTCAAGTTTAAATCCGGTTGATGTTTGGCAAACAGGTGTAGGTAATAGCTACCGTCTTCAGTTTGACTCCAAGCTTTGCCTCCAAAAAAACTCGTCCAGTTATTTGGGCGTTTGCCGTTTTTCGTTTCTTTATAGATGTAATAGTCTCTATAAGGACTATTTCTTTGTTTCGATTGAACAAACCATGGATGTTGATCAGAGGTGTGATTCATGACCAAGTCCATGATGATGCCAATGCCTCTTTTGCTTGCCTCTTTGATAAGTAATTCCATGTCTGCCATCGTTCCATATTCGGGATTGATGCTATAATAATCACTAATGTCATAACCAAAATCAGCATTGGGAGATTGATAAACTGGGCTTAGCCAAATGTCATCCACACCTAATTCTTTTAAATAATCTAATCTAGATATAATGCCATTGATATCTCCGATTCCATCGTCGTTAG
Organism: Acholeplasma sp.; assembly: GCA_034006765.1. GTDB lineage: Bacteria > Bacillota_I > Bacilli_A > Acholeplasmatales > UBA5453 > Paracholeplasma. Next base: position 137,587 of record JAVESF010000002.1, read on the forward strand.
AGTCTTGAAAACTTCTAGGATAAATCTGATAAAAAACCTTTGATTTATACACCATCTTTTATTCACTCCCTTTATCCTTATTATACTATGAAATCGAGCAGAGGATGATAATGAGAAATTAGCTCTCTCATACAACACCTTTTTATAGGTTAACGCCAAAGCTGGGATAAATGACTAATGATCACTTTAGCATTAGGATAAGAAACCATAACAGACCTATTGAAACCTATAAAGTCATCTAGATATACCATTAATCGTTAGAAAAAAAAGTTACAGCGGACTGTAACTTATTCGAATTGAGCTTGATAGAGTTTATAGTAAAAGCCTTGTTGTGTCATTAAATCTTGGTGTTTGCCTTGTTCAACGATATTCCCATCCCTCATAACTAGGATCCAATCGGCATTTTGAATCGTTGATAATCGATGGGCAATGACAAAACTGGTTTTGTTTTCCATCAATTTAAGCATGGCTTGTTGAATATCGATTTCTGTTTGTGTATCTACATTAGATGTGGCTTCATCAAGGATTAGCATTTTTGTATTAGAGAGCATCGCACGTGCGATAACCAGTAACTGTTTTTGTCCTTTTGAGATATTTAGCCCTTCATCAGAAAGAACCGTCTCATAACCTTCTGGTAGTGCCATGATAAAGTCATGGATTTTAGCTCTTTTTGCTGCAGAAACGATGTCTTCGTGAGTCACATCTCCATTCCCATAAGCAATGTTCTCATAGATAGAACCTGTAAATAACCATGTGTCTTGCAGAACCATCGAAAACGACCTTCTAAGACTGGCTCTTGTGTAGTGAGTAATGTTTACTTTATCAGCTAATATTTGGCCATTATCTATGTCATAAAAACGCATCAATAAGTTGACAAGGGTCGTTTTGCCTGCCCCAGTTGGGCCCACAATCGCAACCACTTTACCCGGTTCTGCGTAAAAAGACAAATCTTTAATAATCGGTGTCTTTTGATCATAGGAAAAATGCACGTGTTCAAATTCGATTTGGCCTTTTACATCATCATACACCAAAGCGTCTTTTTGGTCATTTGGCTCGGTTTTTTGATCAATCAAACCAAAAACTCTTTCCGCAGCTGCCAGTGCACTTTGAATATCAGCAAAAATATTTGACATTTGATTGATTGGGCCTGAGAATCGTCTTGAATAAAGCGTAAAACTGGTTAAAGTCCCTAGCCTAATGTCGCCTTTAAAAAACAATATCCCCCCGAAAACACCCACTAAAGTCACAGATAAATTCGATATAAAATTGACTGTTGGCCCCACAATCGTGCCATAATATCCAGCTTTATAAGAGGCTTCTGAAGCTTCATCATTAATTTGGTCAAATCTCTCTAAAACACGTTTTTCACCTACATAGGACTGTATGGTTTTTTGACCGGTTATCATTTCTTCAGCAAACCCATTGAGTTCTCCTAATTTCATGTTACGTTGTCGATACTTTTTCTTGACAATCTTTGAAAGCGTCTTTGTAAAGAAAAAAGATAATGGAATTGTCATAATGAAAATCAATGATAAAATTGGCGACATTATCAACATCATCACAAATGAAATCACAACCGTGATCAAACTGGTAAATATGCTAATGACATCTGTGGCGAGCGATGTGTTAATGGTGTCAATGTCATAACTCATTTTTGAAATGATATCCCCTGTTTGGTTCGTGTCAAAATAGCTAATTGGCACCTCTGTGAGTTTTTTAAAGACATCTTTACGCATTTTGTAAACGACACTTTGACTAATTCTAACCATTGCAATTGATAAGAAATAGTTCATAGTTGCGCTGATAAGATAAAAGACAATCATCAAACCTGCAAAAAAGAATACTTGGTCAAATTTAACGCCATCTTCCATTGCATTCACAATGCGCCCAGTCAAAAACGGACCGACCAATGACAGTAAATTTGCTACGACAGTTAAGCCTATTGCTACTATTAATTTTGCTTTATAAAAGGTTAGATAATCCCATAATCTTTTTAAAACATACTTTTTGTTTTTGGCCTTTTGTGCCCCATCATTTTGTTTGTTTCTTTGTTTACCGGCATACATCATACGCTAACACCACCCATCTGATGTTTAGCTAATGTTTGATAGTTTTTAGAAGATGCCATCAAGGATTCATGTGTGCCAGACTCCATGATTCTTCCACCTTCCATGACTAAGATTAAATCGGCTTCTTTCAAACTAGAAATACGCTGAGCAATGATGATTTTCGTGGTGTCTTTGAGCGTTTCATTTAACGCCTGTCGCATCCTCATGTCTGTTTGATAATCAAGTGCGCTTGAAGCATCATCTAGGATTAAGAGTTGTGGTTTGCCTGCAATAGCGCGAGCGATTAAAACGCGTTGTTTTTGGCCTCCTGATAAGTTCATGCCTCTTGTTGACATTTGGTTATTAAAGGCATCCTCTCTTTCATAAATAAATTCGGCTTGAGCAATTTTTGTTGCCATTTCAACATCCATCTGTTCGATTTTAGATCGGTTGAATTGAATGTTGTCATAAATGGATTCACTGAAAATTAAATCCTGTTGTAAAACAAGTCCCACGTTTTTTCTTAACGAGTGAATCTTTAACGATTTAATGTTCTCGCCAAAATACAAAATTTCGCCTTCATCAGAATCATAAAAACGCATTAATAAATTGATTAAAGTCGTTTTACCAGACCCTGTTGAACCGATGATTCCCAATGTTTGTCCTTTATAAAGTTTAAAGGAAATGTTTGATAGATTCTCTTTTTGTTTGTTATAAGAGAAAGAAACGTTCTTAAATTCAATATGTGGCATATGTTCATTTGGATTTAATTCATTTATTCCATCTATAATGTCATCTTCGATATAAAGCACTTCATCCACTCTTTGACCTGAAGCTTGAGCACGAGATAACATCACAAAAATACGGGTGATTGACATCATCGCATTAAGTATTAGGGTAAAGTACGTCACAAAGGCAGTAATGTCACCTTTTTGAATGAAGTTCTGATCAATTCTAAATGCCCCAAATATTAATACCAAAACCAATCCGACGTTGACGATTGCATTCATAGCTGGATTGATTTTCGCCATAGTATAGTGTGCCTTTAACTCACCAGCTACTGTATCTTCATTGAACGTATTGAAACGCTTTTTCTCATGGTCACTCATCGATAAAGCTTTGATGACACGCGCACCTGTGATAAACTCTCTGACCGTTCTAATCAATTTATCTGTCCTAATCTGGATATCTTTATAAAGTGGTATACCCCGTTTGGACACACTATAAACCAATATTCCGATAAAAGGCAATGTCGCAATCATAACTAAGGTCAATAATGGGTCTACCAAAAATGACATAATAATCCCGCCTATTAATAATACTGGCGCACGAACACCAAGGCGTTGAATTCCGGCTGTGGCATTATATAAATTATAGGTATCGGTTGTCATTCTTGAAATCAAAGAAGGTCTTGTGAAATGGTCCACCTGTTTAGAAGATAACCCTTCTATTTTTTCAAACAAATCATGACGCAATCCTCGAATTGCACTTGCAGCAATTTTCTCTGCAGTTCTGTTGGCAATGATATTCATTCCCCAGCCTACCAAGGCGATTACAAACATTAAAATCCCGATTCGATAAATCGGAAATAGATTGTCTGTCTCTGTATAGGGGATAACATCATCAATCATATAAGCGATTAAAAATGGCAGAAAAAGATCTGACATGGTGCCTATTGATTTCAGCGTCAAAGAAATCGATAAAGTTCTTTTATATGGTTTTAATAATTGCAAGATTTTTCTCATACTAACACATCCTTTTAATATATTAACATATTTAGGTTGAATTTTTCTTTTCGATTTTGTATAATTAGTTTGCTGCCCTCATAGTTAAATGGTATAACGCAGCCATGGTAAGGCTGTATTGCAAGTTCGATTCTCGCTGAGGGCACCATTACAAAAACAACGGCTTTGTTAAGCCGTTTTATTTTTTTTATTTGCATATTACACACATATTACACATATTACACATATTTTTACTTGCTTTTATGATTTTTGATGTCTTTAAATGCATCCATTATGGCATCATTTTTTTGTTTTTCACTTATCTGAGTGTAGATATTTCTAGTTGTTAAAATAGATTCATGACCAACACTTTTGGATGTAATGAGTTCATCTACACCAAGTTGATACAACAAAGTAATGTAAGAGTGTCTGAATCCGTGCGGATTTACATAGTGAACGTTTGCTTTATACGCATATGATTGCAGCCTATTGCGTATTGTAGTTTCAGCTATAGGATAAGTGTCACCGAAAATGAACCAAGCCTTAGAAAAGCCAGACTTATTCTTACACTGTTCATAGTGTGCTTTTATCGATTCATTCAATACTTCTGGAATAGTTACAGTTCTAACTGAGTTCTTCGTTTTAGGTGCAGTTAGCATCATCTTACCAGTTTGCTTTATGATCCTTGTGTTCACAGACTTAACAATATCAAAATATGTGTCATAGTAATCGTTCCATGTCAACGCCCTAAGTTCACCCAGTCTTAAACCTGTATAAAACATCGTTGAGAACATTGCATGATATAAAACTTCATCCACATGACTTATAAACGTGTTAAACTGCTCAATCGAGTAATACTTCTTATCATCTTGCTTAAACTCATCGCTTCTAAATGGTGACTCATCTTCAATAAATGTTAAATCAACCTTATAATTCTTCCTAATGAAGATTGCAATACCTTTCATTTCACGTAACATGGTATTCTTGTACACTGTAGTTAAGTCTTTTGAATCAAGTTGTCTTATCCATTCAGAAAAGATTTGATGATTGATGTTATTGACTGTGTAACCTTTAAAGTATTCAAGTATGTTTTTATCAAGGCTTGGAACCAAGTTATAAAATGAAGTGATCTTCTTTTCTTTCTTTCTCTTCACCATGTATTCTTGATAGACCGATTCAAATGTGCTTCTTTCGAGTCTTTTAATCTCTTTTGGAGTGTAATCTAACTTTAACCTATAAGCTGCTTCAACGGCTTCCTTTTTTGTATTAAAGCAATACCGTGCAACACCAATGTTTTTTCCTTGGATATAGTCATACACTCTAATTCTAAAATACCAACCTTTACTATTCTTACCAATCATAAAATCACCTCTCTCATGAATATTTTAAGTCAATTGTGTAATAAAGTGTGTAATGTCGTGCATGAATGCCGAAAAAAAAACGGCAACTAAGCCGTTTCTAAGATAAATTGTGCCCTAGTACTAAATTGAACCTAGTATTCTTTCGTAAAAAACTCTTTCGTGTACGATGTTATTTGACAGCAATTAACTATTTATGTAAAGCACACACGTACCGAGTAGTACATAGAAAATTTAGCTATGAGCAATCATTATTATCTAAAAACTCCCTATCTGGCAGTTTTCTCTTTATCATTTCACTTTCTTATACCTTCTCTTCAATATTAATTATAGTTAGGAGAGGTTTCTAGGTGTCTCAGTTTTTTATTACGATATGCTAACTCAAACTCACAAAGAATATCTTATTATTATATATATAAGTATATATATATAATTATGTCCCTATTTTGAACTCTTCAGTTCTTTGTTTTTTGCGATTAACTTTTCTTTATCGAGTTCTAGTTTAGCAGAAGACTCTAAAAGTTTATCATGTTGTGATTTCAATGTTAGATAACTCTTTCTGACCTTTTCAATTTCATCAACAATCTCTTTATATTTATCCCACTCTACTCCTTTTTGTGCTTGTATCTTCTGAAGTTCCTGAGTTTGTTCTTCGAGTTCTTTAATTGTGGCATTACGCTTGTTAATAGGCAGAAAAACCATCGCCCAGAAGATGTACCAAATCATCATTATTATTAGCATTGCTGCTAATCCAAAACCTAATTTAATAAGTAGTTCTATCATCATTAACTCATCACCATTCCTTTCGCTATTGGTAACTTCTCAAAGCCAGATTTCATGTTTAATCGGTTAAAATACTCCATGTCTGCCCTGTATACATTTTCATAAAAATAACTGCCTACAGGCTTTAGTTTGTACTCATAAGAAGATACGATTTCAACCTCATAACTTTTAATTTTCCATCCTTTGATATAAAACCTATACTTTCCGGTTCTTAACCAGTATTTGTAATCAAATGCTTTCTTAACTTTTGGCTCATGATAACCCACGAGCATCTGCATTATTGATATATCATTTCTCGGTAACTGTGATATGAAATAAAATAGATCAATACCTTGATGTCTTTGTGTCCCCATAGATGCAATCATTGGTAAAAACTCGTCATTATATGCAGCTGACTTGTTATTTCTTTGCTGATATTTAGTCAACATTTCCTCATAGACAACCATATTAAATCTGTCTGAATCAAATCCAGCGATTTGTTCACCTGATTGATAAAAGATGGATGGTTCAAATTGTTGATGATAATAGTACTCTTTCCCGTCAATTCCAACCCTTGGTAACTCCATCATTTCAGTTGTATATGAACACTTAGATGTCCTGTATGCATAGTCCATCATGGCATGATAGGTCATTGTGGACTTACCACTTCCGGGGCGTCCATAAATATAATGTGCACCTGTTTTAAAAATAGGAAGTTCATCATGCTTTCTTAACAGTTTTCTAAGATATAAATATATCTGAATGTAGTGTAATGGATAAGTGCTGTATCTTGCGAATAGCGACGCATTATCTACTATTTGAAGTACAGCAAAAAGCACCGCCTTTGTAGTATCAATTATCGAGAAAACAAACTTACCTAACTGTTCCAATACGTTTTGAACTAATGCTTCATAATTGTCAATAAACGTCTCAACCTTATATTGATAAATTTCTACTGAATTCAAAGTCATAATTTGATCAAACCTTTCACGTATATCCATAACAACAACAAACCGACCAAAATGATTATGAAGAAAATCACTCCAGGTAATGAGTGGGTGATTTCTTTTACATCTATTACAACTCGCTTGTACCCTTTTATGATGCTTCCAGCAAGGATAATTGCAAGGATGACCATTACAGCTGGAACAATATAATCTAGCGTTTTTAGAATTTCGTTTCCGAGTTCTACATATCTAGCCATAGCTAAGCTCCTAAAAACAATTTGATTGTTTCTAAATTAATCGCAACACTATACTGATAATTGTTATTAGAGTCTAGCACCATTCCTTTATTGATGCCTACAAGCATATAATCACTGTTTAGAAGCGCTCCACCGGATGAACCATAATCAATATAAGCGTCATGTCTAATTTGGCTGCTAATCGACAATACTGTACCTGATGTGACCATGAATCTTTGTGATGGAAAGCCCATTGAAATGATTTCTTCATTCAAATCAAGGCTATTAGCTAACAAAACCACATATAACTCGTGCTCTTGTTTATCTATCGATAACAATGCTAAGTCATTCTCTTGATCAAAACTGATTAATGATGGCGTATAGTTTTGTCCAAATGTGTCTGATATTTGAATGTTATTCATATCAATAATTGTATGATAATTTGTTAATAAGGTGTATGTCTCAATGTCTTCTCTTACAATTACACCTGAGCCATAATTAGTCGCTATACCGTCACTTGCTGTTATTAAAACTTGACTTAGTTTAGTTAGTTTAAATTGATTGTTTACTGTGACTTCTTGTTGTTCATTCTCATTAGTGAGAATAGATTCATACGTTATGTAAATAACCCCAATTGAAGCTGCTAAAATAACTAATGAAGTGATAAGTTTTACTATTAATTTCATAATATACCTCCCAATCCTAATAGAATTGCAAACACTATTAATGCTATTATTGCGAGACCAACAGGGCTAAATACAAACTTAGCTCCTCGTTTTGCTGATTTAACTGTTCTTTCAAGTTTACCTATAAGTGAAAATAGCAATATCACTACAACAATGATGATTAGATAAATCCAATCACCTAGATAGTCAAGTATTTCTTTGAATGTCGGTATTTGAATGTTTGGTAATGACGGATTTGGCTGATCTGGGATGTCTGCCTTTGGATAAGGTAATGAATACTCGATACCTTTATCGACATAACGCATATTTACGATTGCAGCATTTTTAGCTTGAATGCCATTCGAGCCATATTTAGAAAACTGTCCTAAAAATATTTCATATACACTATAATCACCCTTAAATATATTTGATTCAGTGTAATTTCCATTTAGTCCGTTTTCTTGCATGTAAGTTACAAAATCAGTCCTATATGTCTGATTAATTGATGATGTAATGTCTTTAATTTGGTCCTCAGCAAGATAGTTAGCAATAAAATTATCAGAGTTTAAAAGCGCACTATTATATAGTCCAAATACGTCAATCCACCACGGCAATTCAACATTTGTTGTTTCATTCTTTAAAAGCGTTTGATTTTTTACACTAATCCATTGCCCTGGATCACCAACAAAATAATGATAGCGATAGTCATAATTAATGATAATTGACATTAAATCATCAATACCGAATGGTACTACTAAGTCCATAAATAGTTTATTATAACTTGATATACCATCACCTTCAGAATGTAGCTTCCCATAAAGCGTTACATCACTTGTAATAACATATTCGCCTGTTTCTAAGTTCCATACTAACCATTTCGAAATTGCAAGATGGTAACTATACTTCTCATCAACAGGGTTATCTAAAAAGAAAAACATATATTTCGTGCCGTTCTCAGTGAAATAGAAAGCTCTATTAAGGTTAATTTGCTCATCTGGTAATGTGATTCCTAAAACACGATAAAATGTATCATCATAAGATACTACAAAATCATTCTTATTTGGATCTAAATTGTTTTGAAAAAACTCAACTGAACCAACTTGGCCAGTTACATTATAGTCCTCAGCAAAAATAGTGCCTGAAGTTTCTGGTAGTTCATCAAATGATGATAGCGTGTATGCGTTATCGATTGGATTTGTGTAATCTACATGAATCTTCACACTATAAAGTCTTAAAACACCATTATTTACGATTGATGGTGCCCCACCAGATTGACCTATAATATTCCAATAAACATCAAAGCTGATAGACAATGGTAAACTGTCAATATCTAATAGGTAATGTTCATTAACTGAATCCCAATTGCTATCACTTGATAGCCATTGATCATCATCATCAGATACACCTGTGTAATACGTTCCAAACTCAAATTCTAAATAGATATTACTGATATTACTTTCATCATAAAATTCGAGTACATTTTCAAGATTACTAAGATAAACAATAAAGTTGTTACTATAACCCATTCTAAGTTGATAATATCCAGTTGATGTGTATTGACTTAAAAATTCGTTATCGTCATTTACAACAACATTGTTTGTATATATTAGATTCTTACTTTCTTCTGTAACAAAGTATGGATCAATTGATGCATTAGTTTTAAATCCGATAAGGAAAGGCACTAAAATAATTAGTGCCAGTATTAGTGCCTTTTTCATATTGAACCTACTTTCTACGTCTTTTGATTGCAACGCTTTTTTTGTTGATCTTAATTACAGCTTTGATCGCAACAAATAAAACAAATAGTGAGCCAATCAATATTAGAGTTGCCTGCAATGGATTCTCTGTTGCCCATGTAATTAAAGGAATTGATTCTTCTTCAGGCGTTAATGATCCATCACTCAGTCCGTCCGATAATACGTTCACGTAAAGAGTGTGCTCAGATACTTCACCTGATGTTGAAGTAAATTTGAATGAAATTGTGTAAGAACCCTCATTCGCCTTGTTTTCTGTGTAATCATCTAACAAAATCTTATACTGAGTAGTTGAATTCACAGTCAATTGTCCTGTAGTAATCAATATATCAATGAAGTCTTGATGTGATAACGATACTGATTCATCCACTGTGATAAAAAACTTGTCTTTTACGTATAAAATCGGAGGTATGTTATCAACTACTGTAACTGTAACAGTAAATGTATTGCTGTTGCCTGAATTGTCAGTTACCCCGAAAACTATTGTATAAGAACCATTAACGTGACCATTTCCAGTGTAATTATCTTCAATCACTGTGATTTTGTTAGTGATAGTGCCATCAATTGCATCAATTGCTGTTAATCCAGCCTTAACATCTGCAACTGTTACAACTGACGTAGTTGGTTTAGTATATGTCGTACCACCATTAATTGTCGGTTTAACATCATCAACTACTCTAATCGTAATTGTTGTTGACGCTTTGTTTCCATATACGTCACTTGCTTCGTAAACAATACTATAAGTACCGGGTGTCGTTTTGTTTGCAGTGTATGTATTTGACTTAACCGTAACCGTTGGGCTTGCATCTGTATTGTCTGATACAAGTAATGATGTTTTAAAGCCTTCAATATTAAACGTTTGTGTATAGCTAACAGATTGAGTCTTATTTGCAGTAGAAATGCCAAAAGTTGGTGCAGTCACATCTTTAACTATAAAGTTGATAATCATTGAAGCTTCGTTTCCAGCAGAGTCTTCTACTGTTGCTGTAGCTGTAAAGTTATCTGATACTGATAAACCTACCCATGCTGAACCATTCCATTTTGAAGGTGTCGAAAAAACAATCGCATGTGTTAGATCACCATCTGTTTCGTCGTAAGCAAAAATATTAGATTTGATCGTATTCCACGAGAGTGGATTATCAATATTAAGTACAAATACTGATTCGCCACTGAGCACAGGTTGTTTATCTGTTGTGGCTCTTCTCAAACCAAATGAAGGTGAAGCTCCAGATATGGTTGATACAAGTGTCGAACCACCGTATTTGTAATATCCCCAAGTCGAACCGTTAATTCTAACACTTATATCCGAGCCGTTGTATGATACCCAACTCGAACCATTCCAAAAAGAAACATTAGTAAATCCTGAAGTGCTGAATGCAGCAGTTGATGAACCGTCAGATTTAAAACGTCCCGCACTAACGCCTGAAGTGATAAAATAAGCCCCAACTTCAGTTCCAGCAGAAGCTGTCAAAATGTCTGCAGGTTTATACCCTTTTGGTACCATGTAGTCATAAGTGCCTAAAGTAACCCAAGTATCTGATGTGACTGGAACTGATTGAGTACCAGAGTCTATATAATCTTGATATTGTGCAGCATTAATGCTACTTGCAAAAATACCAAGACTCAAAAACAACATAATCGTTAATAAAGCTTTAGATAGATGCTTCATCTTAAATCCTCCTATTTATAATCATTTCTTGAAATATCTAGTGTTTTTCTTCGATAAATTCTTAAAAGGCACTAGATGTTTTACATAAACAGTTACTAAACCAACTAAAAATGCAATTAAGACAATTAAGAATGCCAAATGATCAATCATGAAATTGTATTGATCTACAAATGATTCATGGAGTTTAATCCAGAACGATGCTGTTTCTCCTTCAGCTACTAGAGTCACTGGAGTTAAACCTGCTACAAATGTCATCAAGACATATACAAATAGAATCGCTGCTAGAGAAAGCAGTAAAGCAATGAGTGTTTTCTTTTTCATAATAAATTCCTTTCCGGCTCATTGGCCAATGATGAATAAAACACATTGATAATTTTCGATTTGCTCGCCAAATGCTGGGTGATTATTAACCATTCTAAATGAATCAATGTTGATTCACCTCCATGATAATGGCATACCATTTCATTTGTCACAAGTCTTGACATTTTTGCCGAAAATAATTATTGCAAATATACCTCTTTCGCTATGTTTTCCCATAATTCATCGACTATGAATTCTGTAAATGGCAAGTTGATTTCACGCCATTCATTGAAAAATCTTTGTTTAATCTTTTTACGTTCATCTGGTTTATCGAAATTCATTAAGAGTAGATTTCTAAAGATTTGGCTATAAAGTAGTTTTAATCTTCTAAATCTTCTTGGTACCTCTGATTCAAACTGTTTTTCAATGTATATAAGCTCTATTTCTGTATCAGTGTAACCTAACTCCAAAAGTCTTTTAACATGTCTGTATGAGCCGTTTGCATTCGAAATAATATGCTCTAAAGATTCCATGTTAAACCTTCTTAGAAAGTTCTAGATATTTGATTTCTTTTTCAAGTGATATCTCTAGATGTTTAACAAACTTGTCTTTTGGAATCTTGCCATACACTTCAATAGTCTTACCAGATTGAAGTTCCATTTCTCTGACTTTGTTGAAGTACTTTCTAGCTGCACCATACTTGCATCCGATAACAACCGCTAAATCAGTAACTGACCACATTGTTTTGTTATAGACTTCAAGTTTTTGTTCAATGCTTGTGATTCTTAGTGCTCTTTCAACTTCGATTGGTTGATTCATGTTAATACCTCCTGATCATAGATTGTGAGTTGTCTTGGATCAATCTTGTTGGATACTTCTTTTTTCTTCTTGAGTTCAAATAACTTTGTTTTGATGTGTTCAAAGCCTTCGTTACCAGACATCGAAATGATAGTTTCCATCATGGAATCCATTTGGTGATACATCTTGCTCATTGTTTTTCTGCCTTCATGAACAATGTACCCATGTGATGTTGAATCGATGTTATAACCATTTAAACGTGCGTTTCTGATTGCTTCAGTCACTCTTCTTCTGTGAGTAAAGCCCAGTGCTTCGATTATCTTCTTGGCACTAACTGGAGCATGTGTTCTTTGATATTCAGACTTTATGTATTCATATAACTGTTTCATCGTTTAAGTTCCTTTCTTTTGTCGATTAGTTTTAAGGTGATGCAAACATATGTGTAAAACATAACAACAAGTGCAGCTGTAACCACAACTGCGAAGAATGTGATGGCACTTGCAATGATCATTGTTCGTTCCTCCAGACATATTGCCAAGATTGTGGTGCTTTTTTTAACCTACATGATTTAATCCAACATTCACGTTCATCGTCCTCAATCATTTTTGATGTTATGATGAAATCATGATGGTCTTGACTGCCAAACACATATAAGTCAGATAGTTGCAATGGTTCATCGAATATCTCGAGTTTGTCGATACACCACGCAAACAATGACCCTTTTGTCCAATAATTTTCAATGTCTTTTAATTCTAAACAACTATGAGTTTTGATATCTTCACCAAAATAATAGTTTCCTTTTGAATCTGTACCGAAGAAGTCGCCATATTCATCGAAAGCTTCATCCTTTTGAAGTGTTATTAAGTTATCAAGCCAAAATCTTGCAACTACTTTTCCGTTCAGCAGATACGCTTCTCTGATTTTACTTTTCCATTTACCTTCATCATCAAGAGGAATTGGATCGTGTCTAAATGGATGACAGTATTCAGGTCTTGATTTTGTGCAATAGATGTAAACCCACCCTTTAAATCCTTTTGGAACTGTCTTTCTGATTTCAAGTATCTTTTTACCATTAAGAATATTTACTACATGTTGTGGTTGTATTGAGATTAAGACTGATTTATCCATTTTGAATATCTCCTTGTTGTATTTTTTTGATGTCTGGTAAATTCAAGTCACCATTCAATAGTTTTTCAAATTGCTTAAACGCTATTTTTGAGACATCAACGCCATACACTTCACAGATCTCATCGAAGTTGTATAAATCATAATCAACTTTGCTTTGAAGTTCAGTCATTTCGTCTTTTGGAATGCCAAAGTAATCATTATCGTATTTCTCGTTGTATCCTTCGAACAATCCAGAATCAACAATCAACCGTTTTTGTCTTTCTAACTCATTTATGAAGTCTTCCCAATGTACCAACTGTGGAATGAAGCCAGTGTATACAAATCCCTTACCACCGATTGTAAAGTTGATTTCAGGTTCTTCTTGATAGAATCCATGGCCAGTTTTAATAGCCTTTACTTCTAAATCAATAAAGTCAACATTTTCAGTGTGTTCAATATTCATACCTATTCTTTTCGCTTCCTTAGCATTAGAAGCAATCACGATATTTGTATAGTCTTCTTCTTTTCCTTTTACTGTATAAAACTTGTTACGCATGTTGTTCATCCTCCATCCGTTGATTGGAAATAAGTTCTTGCTGTTGATCTAAAAATCTGTATGAACCAGCTAGTTCATCTCTTAAATCTTTTAAGTCTTTGTTTTGCTTTAGTATCAATGCTGTAAGAGTCATTACCAACCATGCAAGTAAGACAATTAATACAAAAGTTTGGTGTGGCATTTTGATTCCTCCTTTTTTTAAAACGGTAGAATTGCATTTTCTCTACAACTTAATTCGTATTTTCTACCCCTTAACTCGTAATCATTGAGTTTTTTACCTGGTATTAAGTTTTTATGGGAGTAGTCACAATAAACTAGTTCATAACCAAGTTCAATTTCTTTTGATAAGATTTGTATTTTAGCGAAATCTTTATCCTTTGGATCATTCATGACCGAGATTGCTTTTTTAAGTGTTAAGACAATCTCAGGCATGACCTTTTAACCTTTGATTCTTCTTTTCATCATTTTTGATATTTAACCAGAACGATGATGTGCGTTCTTTAATTCTGGATGCAAGTGCGATATCTACTTTTGACATATCATCGAATGATAACTCACTTGATATGATTGTGATGAGCTTGCTGTTACGGTAACGAGAATCAATGATATCGAATATCAGATCAATCTTGACTGTCTTTGTTTTCATGAAGTCATCGATGTAGAGAACTTGTACTTCTTTCATGCGTTTAAGTTCCTTTTCAGCGACTTCTTTTGTGTCAACGTTAAAACTATTCAATCTTGTTTGAAGTGATGCCATATTGGTTATAAATGGTATGTATTCGATATCTAAACCGAGTTTGATAAGTGAATCAACGATGGCGGTGCAAATGTGTGACTTACCCGAACCAACTTGACCAGCAATCACAAACCAATGCTTTTCAGTAACTTCAACATCTTTAATCACTGAAATGTAGTTATTTGCTGTTTTGAATACTAGTTCTTGCCAATATTCATGTGTGGTGTAGTTATCAAAGCGATATTTTTGAAATGATGACTTTAAACCACTTCTTTCAATGCGTTCTGATATCTTACGTTCAATCATGCAACTACAATCACGAACTGAGATGCAATTAAGGTCATCACGAAATGCGATGTAACCTTTATTCTTACAAACAGGACAATCAATGTATTTAAGATTGCCTTCTGCATCGTTTGCGATATACAAGTCTTTATCTTGTTGATATGCTAACCATTCAGCATCATCTTTAAATGATCCTTCAACCCTTTTAAGCGGTCTTGGTATGTTTTCTTTAATAGATTCCATATGTCCTCCTAAATCATGATGATGCCGATGTCTTGGGCACGTTTAATTGATTCTGGTGTATCAGTATGTGAAGCTTGGTTTTGAGAATCCTTTTTAGAAGTATCTTTTTGATTTCTAGTCCAGTTTCTAAAAGTAGCTTTCCAATCCTTCATAGGTTGACCTTTACTTACCTTCCAACCATTAGCGATGTGATAATCGAGAAAGTATTCAGCATCAACAGATGATTTTAATTCGCTTTTGTATTCAATGATTTCAGAAAGAGATGGTTTGGTGAAAGATTCCTTTGGGGATGAGGTGGTCACACCTTGTCCTTTTTTATCTAAATCTATCTCTATATCTTTCTCTATCTCTATCTCTATATCTTTCTCTATCTCTTGTCGGACATTGTCTTTTTTTGTCTTTGAGTTGTCCGATAACTGTTTTTGTCGTTCACGATAATCTCTTTTTTTAATTGCAAATTCAGTTTCTGCACCAAGCATTAGTGATGTTTGCTTCATAAAGATTGTGTGATCTTCTGTTACTTCAAGAAGGTCTAGTTGTTTGAATATTTGTAATCCGCTTTTAACGATGTCAACGTTAGTATCTGTAATTGTCGCAATCATATCTTCGTTATATGGTATTGACTCGTTGAACCTTAATAACCCTTCATGATCAATGCTTTCTAGAAGCAATTTCAAGTATAGTAATATGTATGATTTACCATTCGGCATGCTTTCAACAATGCGTATATCATGTCTTTTGAAAAAGTTTTTATCTAGTTTTAACCAATAGTACTTCTTAGGTTCTGCCATGATTTACCTCCTTTGGTAATTTTATAAATCTAGTTGGATAACAACTGGTGTTTTCTTTAGTCGCTTGTTAGCGATTTTTAAATATTCTTGATTGATATCAAATCCAATGTATTTATATCCCTTGCGTTTTGCTACCAAGGCCGTTGTACCACTGCCAACAAATGGATCAAGTATTACACCATCTTTTGGACAACCGGCTTCTATCATTATTTCAACAAGTTCATCTGGATAAGTTGCAAAATGACTTTCAGCGATACCCTTAGTTGGTATTGACCATATTGAACGCTTATTTCTTAATGGTTCTGTTCTAATAGATTTAATATCTCTAAGACCACTGTTTAGATTACCTATAACCCCTTTTGAACCTCTAACATTACCGATATCATCAGACTTCATAGGTTCTTTAATTTGGTTAAAGTAGTAAAATCTTTGTTTGACAAAGAAGAAAATCTTCTCATAGTCAATTGTGAATCTATCATTTACTGATTGAGGCATCGCATTTGGTTTATGCCATATGATTTCATTTCTAAGAATCCATCCATCATCTTGCAAAGTGATAGCTAAGCGTGATGGTATTTGCATGAGTGACTTTCTTGGCAATTCGTTAAGATTAGTTCTGAATGAATAATCACGAACATTAACATCAATACCACCATTAGAATTTTTCATACCAATTGATGACCCAGAGTAAGTATCACCGATGACAATAAACATAGTTCCGGATCCTTTTAATACTCTTTTTGCTTCTGAGAAAACTTGAACTAGATTATCAATGTACTCTTGAAAACTATTTTCTAAACCAATTTGTAAATCACTTCCGTAATCACGCAATTGATAATATGGAGGTGAAGTTATGATGCAGTCTACTGATTCATCTTCGAGTGATTTAAGACCACTTAAAGCATCAATATGTAATAGTTCATTCATTAAATGCACCATCCTTAGATTTCATTTTTCTAAGGCTACCATGTGACATGTAGTGGTAAAGGCTTGCCATTGTTTGTAATGGTGGAATGTTTTGAATTTCAACATTTGCTTTTGCAAGTGCATAACTTAAGCTTGGTGATACTGAGTTGCCACATTTTGCAACTTGTTGTGTACGTGTCATTTGACCGTTGCAAGTGTAGTTGTAATCTTCTGGGAAACCTTGTGCTAGATATAGTTCTTTTGGTTCTAGCATTCTCATAAAAATATCAGTCATGGCAACGTATTTATCATCAATTTTAATAAGTAATACTTCATCATCATTTAAGTTATAGTTTGCATATTTATTTAGCATATCTCTAATTAGATTCCAGTATTTTAAATCTATTTTTTGTTCCATTTTCACTGATACCATCGCATGTTTATCTTTTGATGTAACAGTATGTAATGGCTTATTTGGATTGAATGAATCTTTGCTATTTGAG
The DNA here is from genome assembly GCA_034006765.1 of Acholeplasma sp. Classification (GTDB taxonomy): domain Bacteria; phylum Bacillota_I; class Bacilli_A; order Acholeplasmatales; family UBA5453; genus Paracholeplasma. The sequence continues at coordinate 154,975 of JAVESF010000002.1, forward strand.
TAGTACTCCATTAAATGAACTGACACTAAAGCGTTACGTTCTTCTGTGGTAATCGTTGATAATGGATCAGTTGCTTTGCTGCCTTGAACTTGTCCGTTATTGTCTGAGTAATACTTTGCTACAAACACACTAACAAGTCTGTTATGGTCAATCGATGTTACTGTTGGTAGTGGTTTATTTAAATCAGAAGCATGGACTTGATTGCCTGAGAACTCTTTGCCAATATAAGAAACTACATTGTGCTTAGTTGAATGAGATACAACCGTATTTAGTGGTTGTTTAATGTCTTGTACTCTAGGTGCTTGATTAGGTGCTTCACCATAACCAACTGGAACTATCACAGGATTGATAAGGATATCTTCATTCTTACTAACTACTGTTTTTAGTGGTTCACGAATATCTGAACTTCTATCTTCACTGAATCCAGTTTGTCCGATTTTACTAATCACTGGCGTAGTCAAGAAGTCATGTATTCCAGTTGTTATTGTAGGTAGTGGTTCATCTGTAGATTTTCCACCATGGCCAGTATTATTGACCATCACGAAAGGCTTTATTGATGGTGTAACTAATCCATAACGATTTGCTGTACCTTGTGTTGGTAAAGGTTCTTTAAGTGAATGACCTCTTACTTCACCAGGTTGAGTTTCAGAATGATAACTGATAACAAATGGATCTGGGTTATTTAATACGAATTTATCAATACCCCTTGCGATTCTTCTTAAAGTATTCTCAGCAAGTGGTTTTTTTCTTTCAAATATCGAGGTACCTAGATTATTGAAATCAATGACTTCATATGCACCACGCCATTTTTTAAGTCCATGCTTACCATCTTTTGAATGTGTAGGTGTTGGCCAAACAATTTGCTTACCATCAGAACGTGCTACGATAAATAGTCTTTTTCTAATAGTTGGTGCGCCATAATTAGCTGCAATTAACTCTTTGGTTTCAACTTCATATCCAAGATTTCTAAGCTGTGTCAACCATTCATTGAATGTTTCACCAGACTTATCTTTGATTGGATATCCATCATCATCTAGTGGACCCCATGTCTTAAACTCTTCAACGTTCTCAAGCATGATAATTCTAGGCTTTACTGCTTTTGCCCATTTGATTACTACCCATGCAAGATCACGAATCTCTTTCTTTCTTGGCTTTCCGCCTTTTGCTTTACTAAAGTGTGTGCAATCAGGACTAAACCATGCGAGACCAACTGGTCTACCTCCAGTAACTTCTACTGGATCAATAGCGAATACATCATTTTGTAGATGTAGTGTGTGTGGATGGTTGAAACTATGCATTTTAATTGCCATTTCATCATGGTTGATAGCGATGTCCACTGGTTGACCTAATGCAAGTTCAATTCCAGTTGAAGCACCGCCACCACCTGCAAAGTTATCAACGATTAATTCTCTAAATAAATTATCTTGAAATGTGTTCAATGTTTTTCCTCCTATAGAAAATCGAAAATTGTCATTTGTGTTTCTTTAACATCGATGATGTAAGCTTGTTTTTTCTTCATGTCATCATAACCGTATTCATGGATGAATTCAAACGATACAACATTGTATTTATTGAAGTCATCATCACTTATACTCGTTTCAACTTGCATACAATCTTGAAAGAATATTTCTTCACCATCTGAATCAAACACTTGCACCTTGATGGCATCACCAAATTGATTTGGATGTTTAGCTTCGAGTTGAGCAAATAATTCATCTAAAGTCATTCGGTTATTCATTTTGAGAGTTTTTCTCTTAGTAAGAGATATTCATCGATTTCTTCTTCAGTTAGTAAAGTTGGTGTAGTGGAGTCTAACTCTAAATATCTATCGAAATCTTCATCACGTCTTTGCGATTTTAACTTCAATTCTTTCAGTTCTTCATTCGTATCAAACCATTTTGCTTTGACATTCTCTAATTCTTCCTTGTGCTTTTCTTCGAGTGCAATGCGCTCTGATTCTAAGGTTTTATCACGTTGCTCGTTTTGTGTGATGTAGTCGTCTATACTTTTTACGTAAGTTAGAATATAAATCATATTTGTCTTTTTAAAATATTCACTTGGCAATGATTTAATAACTCGCCTAATTGACTTTAATTCGTTTCTTACTTCATCGTGTGTCTTAAATTCTTCGCTCATTTTAACAAACCCTCCAAATCGTAATTGATAAATAGTACTTCTCTTGATTGCTGTATAGAAGCAATGTTAATGACTCTCTTAGTGTCTTTTACAATCACTTTAAAGAAGTCCTTGTATATTTTTTTTGAGGTCTTATTATCGACATCTGAGATTGCAACATCGATGTTTAATGATTTGAGATAAGTAGCTAATGCTTCATTACTGAAATCTTCTTTTGTGTAGCGTTGACTGTTGCAATATGGTGGATCGTTATACATAAATACTCGATTTTCCATTTTTGCTATTTCGGCAATCGTTAAATTGATAAAGTGCCTATAATCCATACAGTAGAACTGAACATTTTGGATTAGATTATGAATTTCATATATCTGACTTTCATCGAATGTGATTTTCTCTTTATAACCAAAAGGAACGTTATATTCACCTTTTTTGTTTTCACGGTATAAACCGTTGAACCCAGTTTTCATTAATAACCAAAAGCAGCCCCATCTATATTTATCTTCGTTAAATGACTTTTTATAGATGTAGTAAAATTCTTTTTTAAGTTCAATTGAACTAATATTGTTATAGTAGTTTGCTTGAAACCTCAGAAGATCAACTACACTTTTTGGATTGTCTTTGATTGCCCTATAAAACTCAATGATTGCAACGTTGATGTCATTTACAATGTATCTTTTGTATTTGCGGTCTTGAATCAATCTAAATAGAACTACGCCACTTCCTAGAAATGGTTCAATGTATGTATCAGAGTCTTTAAAGTACTTAAATAACTCACTCGTTATTTTGGCTTTTGATCCAGCCCATCGAAAAGGTGCCTTAATCATTTCTTCAACACCTCGATGTTGTAGTTAGATTCAATGAACTTCAATGTCAATGGTCTATTGATCTGATTACCCAAATGACAATAAATCTCTTCTATATCTTGATTTGTGAAGTTGGTACCTAAGTATTTGTTTATGCCGTTTAAATACCACTCATGCACTTTTTCGTTGCCTTCTTTAAATGCTGGTCTAGATAACCATTCTAAAACCTTGCAATTCAAGTTATCCTCTTCATATCGAAAGAATGCTTCATGAGTTCTTGTTTCAAATCTGGTATACTTCTTTGGTGCATTTTCTGGGTATTCGTATTCTAGTGATTGATCATACGTAATCTTTGAGAAATTGAACTCGAGTTCTTGATACTTAACTTGGAATATAACTTCTATGTGATTGTTAAGAAACACAACGCCACTCTTATCAAATGATTCAAACAGTCTTTTTAAGTTAGTCATTGTACAAGTCCTCATAATCGGACATTGATTCTTCAATGTTTTCAAAGAACTTATTAAAACGTTCTTCATCTTCTGGAGTGATATCTTTTAGTTCAGGTACCACTTGTAAAAATTCAATTTCAGCATCTTCTAAACCGTGCTGTTCTTCTATAAGTAGTTGAGCTGCTTCAAGTGATTCAGCTTCTACTTCTTCATAAGTTGTTCTGATAACTTTAAATTCAAATGTTGGCATTATTCTTCACCTAGCCTTGAAAATTTATTTTCTAGTTCAACGATTTCATCGACTTCTTTTTCATCGATTCCGTATTGAACTAGTTTATCCTTGTCAACAACTATTTTGACAATTCCTTTTTCGATGTATTCTATAGATTTCTTAGAATATTTCTTCACATCACTTCTCAATTCTTCATACTTATTTGATAGTGCCAATTTAGAGAAATCTACTTCTTGTAGAATCTTATATAGTTTTTCAACTTGTGGACTTCTCCAAGCAGTCATGGCATATGTATGAACGGAATCATTGTAGTGATGTTTGTTTCTAGTGATGTGTTCTTTGCATTCTCTTTGAGTTAAGAAGAATGTGTTCTCTTTGATAACATGAACTTTTGCAACAGGTATTTCAGTTATGTTATCTTTGATTTCATCTGGTAAATCATAGTATTCTTTGATTTCTGTGTATGAAACACTTTCCCCATCTTCATCTTCAAAATGAGTTGAATATTCTTCAATAATGCCTTCTATTAATGCTTCAAATGATTTATAGGTATATGCACTATTTGAATCATAATAGTGTGTTTCTTCTTCACAACCTGCCATTGTTGTTTGCCACTCGTATTGTGCAACAACCCAAAATCTTGGATCTGCTTGACAGTTTGTATCCTGAGTATTCATTTCGTTTTGAAGTGCTACTAGAAAATCGATTTGTTCTTTTGTCATTATTGTTTGTCCTCCGTGATTGTTACTATTGCAGTGCCTAGTTCAAATCTAGCTGCCCTTTTATCTCTAGTTAAAATTGAGATAAGTTTTGATGGCTTCATATCCAATTGTGGAACGCCTTCATTGGTGTTAAATGTGACTTGAATTACATCAGTGTATTCATAGTGTATTAAATCGTTTATAACTGTAACTTTCATTTTTCGCCAAACCACTTTCCAATTGTCCTTTGCCCAGTAAATGACCGTTCAAGTTCAATTTTTGGATTTTTCATATCACTTGTTGCAATTCCAACCAATTTTTTAGATTCTTCAAGTGTTTCACATTCAAATGACAACAGTATTGTTTTTTTATTGTTTGTTATTTTGTAATCAAAATATGGCATGTTATCTCACCTCGAATGCTAGTTCAGTTTGTTGTTTAACGCTTGATGCGTTAGATTCATTGTGTTTTGGTTGATTTGAGCCACTTTTAAACAAAACTTGATAAAGTGCTAGAGATTTATAATTAGAAGCCTTTAAAAGGCATTTATTGCACCATGCTTTGAACTGTGAGAAGTCATTATTTGCTTCTTTATGTACAAAGTACTTAATCATTTCATCTGTACTATCAAAATCAATAGATGCGAATGATGAACCATCGATTATGATTGCAAGTATTCTTGAATCATTCAAAGTGAAATATAGACCATTCTTTTTTTGATGAACTAGTCTTGGAATATGTTCTGCTTCTACGTATATGCAGATTGTTTGCTCATTAACTCTTAAACCCCATGTGTAAGGTTCTTTTGTTACTTCGATAAAGTCTGTCATGTTAAGTCCTTCCTTTGCTTTAATTTTTAAATCAAACTTTTCAAAAAAAAACTTTGCTCTTTGTTTAACATGCTGGAAATAACAGCAAGTTCATCGGTTGTAAGTGAAGTTTTACCACGAAGCTTATTAGATACTGACTGAACTGTAATATCTAATTTCTCACTGATTTGCTTTTGTGTAACGTTTTTTATCATGATTTCAAATCTCAACTTGTTAAGATCTACTGACTTGTTCTTACCTTCTTTAGACATAACGTGTACCTCCTTTGCTTTAATATTTAAATCACTACCTGTATTATATTGCTAATTTTTTACGATGTCAACAAAAATATTTTAATTTTTAAAGCGTAATGCGATTTATTTACACTATTACTGGTTTAAAGAGTAAAATATTAGTGTGGTGATAAAATGAAAAATCATAACAACATTAGAGTATTAAGACAAAAACGGAAACTAACATTAAGAGAATTGGCTGATAGAACAAATCTTAACAATGGCAACTTATCTAGAATGGAACGAGGATTGCTCGGAGTTCCATCAGAAACAGCCATGATTTTAGCTGATTTTTTTAACGTGTCCGTTGGATATATACTAGGTTATGAAAATCAAACTATCTCAAATGCTATCCAAGCTGAAAAAATCCCAGTTTACTCAAAAATATATGGAGGAAGTTATATTTTTAGAGAAGATTGTTTTGTTGGATATCAGGTTGCACCTGCTAGTGAAGATTTAACAGACTGTATTTATTTAGTATCAGATAAAGACTACAAGAATGAAGGTATCTTTAAAGATGATCTATTGATGGTTAGATTAAACACTGCTGTTGCACCAGGTGTTCATGTGTGCGCAAATGATAATGAACCTGGGGGAGTTTATAGAATCGTTGAATTGAACAAAGAATGGATTTTATTAGCTGACAATATGCCAAGCAAACTTGATAAACAAGTCCTTGGCCAAGTTTTAATGGTATCAAGAATAATTAAATAGAAATCAAAAAGAGTGAATGTGGGAGATATTCACTTAGATTTCGAGTATGCGTATAAAAATAAAAAAAACAAACATAAATTCGGGGGAGTTGTGTTTGATCTAAATATATCTAATTAATAGATGTTTTTGGTCATTCAGTACTTCTTTTATTAATGGAGTACTAAAATATAGGAGGAATTATGAAGAAAAGTATTGTTTTTCTTGTTTTACTGTTGAGTTTGTTTACACTATCAGGTTGCGCAGTTAACACTAGTAACCCATTTGATGATTTACCGTTGGAACGAGATATTAGTAGTTCTGATATCACATGGCTAACGGCATCACAAGGCGGTTCAAGTGTTACGTTAAATTTTACTGCAAATTCTAAGATTAAAGACATCACTATTCAAGTAACGTTCTTAGATAAAAATGATAGCGTTGTTACTACCAATACTAAGTCTATTTCTAGCTTGGTTAGTGGGGAAACTTATTCATTGAAGTTTGGCATTGATTTCTTTGAGATGTTGTCAGTAACAAAATACACGTACAAGATTTTATCTGGTACAGTGGATTTAACTTAGTGAGACTTATATGGATAGGGTAATAAGAACTATTATTGTTGGGTTTATTTTTCAGTGCATTATTTATTGATATTTTTGATTTTTGCATTTGCAAGAATTAATTTTATTTTAGAAGAAGCATTTTTAGAAGATAGTCCATTATTAACACTTAATGTAGGTACAATGTCGAGTAGATTTATTGGATACTGTGCAATTGTTTGTTTCATCAGTGCAATCTATCTTTTCACTGCATTCTTTCCAACTAAAGATAAGATAAAATAACGGCCTAGTTGTCACAATTATACGATGTTGTCGATATAAATTGAATATGAACTGAATATTATATCTTGCAATGATACTAATATAATGATAGAATACAGGTGTAGTAAGTCATCTATGAATGATACAGTCTGAGGGTAAGACTGAATAAATAAGTCCCGATTGATGATACAGTCTGAGGGTAAGACTGAATAAATAAGTCCCAATAGATGACAATTGACCCTGCTATATTGCAGGGTTTTATTTTAGGTGAAAATATGAAATATGATCTGAAACTATTAAGTGCTTCTTTTTACAACAAATATCCTAGTGATACTTATCCAAACATACTCTTAAAAGATTTACGGCCATATATCGTTATTGTTGTAAAAATAGAAGATTATAATTGGGCTATACCTTTACGTTCTCATGTTAAACATAATTATTGTTATCGTTTAAAAGGATCCGGAAAATCTAGTGATTCTGCACTTGACTTTACAAAGGCTGTTATCATCAATGCATCAACAGACATTGAAGGTGAACCTGTTATCGATAATAATGAGTACATAGATATTGATTCTTCAATTGAGTTCATCATAACTAAGTTCAGAACATTTATAGCTAACTATATTAAGATGTGCAATGACAGCGAGTATAATCCTTATGCGTTTGAACGTATAGAGAAATACAGCACGTTAAAGTATTTCAAGAGGTTACTGATTCGCTAGTCCTTGTAATGGCAACCTTTAAATGATAGAATGCAAATTAATGATGGAGCAATGCTCCTACACTAAGGCGGACATTACCGCCTTTTTATTTTAGAAGGGTTTACATCGATGAATAATACTATTTTTCATTGCACAAATATTACACATTTTGCACATAATATCAAACGAATGAAATGCAAATATGCCAAATTATGACATAAAAAGATAATAAAAAGCACACAAAACAAATAAATGATAATGTTTTGCCCTACTCGCTGAGGGCACCATGATAAAATAACAACTTCCATCCGTGATCATAAGGTAACTTATATTATCCTTAATTGATAACGAGGAAGTTTTTTTTATTGGCAGTCATCAATGACCTTAGTTGTATCAATATAATGTTGATTATATTATAATATTTTAAAGAGGATGTGAACTTATGATTTATGAAACCAAAACGATTAAACTTAAGAATGACAAAGATTGTTTATTCAGAAGTCCCACTGAAGACGATTCACTTTTTATGATTGACTTTTTGAAGCAACTTTCCTATGAGACAGACTACATCTTAACTTATCCAGAAGAATGCACGATGAGTGTTATGGATGAAACTCATTACTTAAAACGAATAAACAATGATCCAAAAGACATCATGATTGTTTGTGAAATCGATGGAAAAATTGCTGGAAACTGTCAAATCAGTTTTAAAACTAAACTTAAAAACAAACATAGAGCCTTAATTGCAATCGGTATTAGAAAAGCCTATTGGAGGATGGGAATAGGTTCTAAGATGATTGAATCACTCATCTTTCATGCAAAAAAACAAGGGATTGAACAATTGGAATTAGAAGTCATTGAGTCAAACCAAAGGGCCATAGGACTATATGAGAAAATGGGGTTTGAAATAACCTCTTACATCCCAAACGCCATCAAACTTAAAGATGGTCGGGTGTTGAAAGAGTTTTATATGGTCAAAAAACTCATTTAACTAATAAGATAGGCACGGTCTAGTGCCTATCTTTTTTTATGTTTACATAAAGGCTGTTTGCCTTTAATAATGCTGTTTGTTTATCAAGCCTCATGATTGCGTTTTCACAAATAAGTAAAGCGTTTTCTATATTTTTTCTTACCTCCTTATGTCTATAATGAAGGTGTAAAGAAACGAAAGGAAATTGAATATGCAAACCGTTAAAGAACAAAAAGACATGGCACTTTTATCAGCCAGTCAAGAAGTTGATTCTTTAGTTACGAATGCGCTAACTGCACTTGAAGCTTTTTATAAGCTAGATCAAGACGCGATTGACCACATCGTAGCGAAGGTTTCTGTAGCTGCACTTAATGAACATGGCAATTTAGCTAAACTAGCAGTTACTGAAACAAAAAGAGGTATTTTCGAGGACAAAGCAACTAAGAATTTATTCGCTGTTGAATACGTCATCAACCACATGAGACACTTAAAAACTGTCGGTATCATCAATGAAGATGAGGTTACAGGTATCACAGAAATCGCAGACCCAGTTGGTGTTGTTTGCGGTATCACACCTGTTACTAATCCAACCGCAACCGTGATATTTAAATCGCTGATTGCTTTAAAGACTAGAAACCCAATCGTATTTGCGTTCCATCCTAGTGCTCAAAACTGCAGCATGGAAGCTGCACGAGTTTGTAGGGATGCTGCTGTTTTAGCTGGCGCCCCTAAAGACTGTATTTCATGGATCCGAACGCCTTCTATTGAAAAAACCAATCTTTTAATGAATCATGAAGGCATCGCTACTATTTTAGCAACCGGTGGTAATGCAATGGTTAAAGCTGCATATAGTTGTGGCAAACCAGCCCTCGGTGTTGGTGCAGGAAACGTGCCAGCATATATCGAAAAGTCGGCTGTTGTAAAACGCGCTGTCGCGGACATCATTTTGTCAAAAGCTTTTGATAATGGGATGGTTTGTGCCAGTGAACAAGCTGCCATCATGGATCAGGAAGTATATGATTCTTGTATCGCTGAGTTTAAATCTTATGGGTTGTACTTATGTGATAAAAAAGAAAAAGCTTTGCTTGAAGCTTATATGTTTGGCGTGACTGAAAAAAACTACGATGCTGCTAAACTTAATCCGAATGTCGTCGGTATGAGTGCTTATAATATCGCTAAAAACGCAGGGTTTGAAGTGCCACTGAAAACCAATGTTTTAGGGGTTACTTGTAATGAAGTTGGGGTTAAAGAACCCTTGACCCGTGAAAAGTTATCTCCTGTGCTTGCTTTGATCAAGGCAAAGAACTCAGATGAAGGCATTAAGATGAGCAGACAAATGGTAGAGTTCAACGGACTCGGACACAGCGCTGCCATTCACAGTGAAAACAAAGCCGTTGTTGAAAAATTTTCTAAGACCATTAAAGCGATACGTGTGTTACACAATAGCCCTTCTACTTTTGGTGGCATCGGTGGGGTATATAACGCTTTAATTCCTTCAATGACACTCGGGTGTGGGTCTTATGGTAAAAACTCTGTTGGTGATAATGTATCTGCCATAAACCTGCTCAACATTAAGAAAGTAGGTAAACGTAAGAATAATATGCAATGGTTTAAAGTCCCTGGAAAAATCTATTTTGAAAAAGATTCCATCGAGTATTTAAGACAAATGCGTGAAATGGAACGTGTGTTCATCGTAACAGATCGACAAATGGTCGATTTGGGTTATGTGGCAAAAGTAACGGATCAATTGAATTTAAGAAGAAATAAAGTCTCTGTTCAACTGTTTTGTGACGTTGAACCAGACCCAAGTATTGACACTGTCATGAAAGGCTACGACATCATGAGAGCCTTCGAACCTGATACCATCATTGCGCTTGGTGGAGGTTCACCAATGGATGCAGCTAAAGTAATGTGGCTTTATTATGAAAACCCTAGTGTCAATTTTGACGATTTGAAACAAAAATTCTTAGACATCCGTAAACGTGCGTTTAGATATCCAGAATTAGGCAAAAAATCTAAGCTTGTTTGTATACCAACCACTTCTGGTACAGGTAGTGAAGTCACACCGTTTGCCGTTATTACAGATAAAAAAGAGAATAAAAAATACCCGCTTGCAGATTATTCACTAACCCCTACAATCGCGATCATTGACCCATCGCTGACCATGACACTTCCAAAAAGTGTAACGGCTGATACAGGTATGGATGTGTTAACCCATGCGATTGAAGCCTATGTATCCACACTGGCTAACGATTATACAGATGCTTTGGCATTGCAAGCCATTAAACTCACATTTGACTATTTAAAACGATCAGTTGACAATGGTAAATCAGATCCAGTAGCAAGAGAAAAAATGCACAACGCTTCTACCATTGCTGGTATGGCATTTGGAAATGCATTTTTAGGCATTAGCCATTCAATGGCCCATAAACTTGGTGCTAAATTTCACTTAATTCACGGAAGAACCAATGCAATATTGTTGCCACATGTCATTCGTTATAACGGTCAAAGACCTCAAAAACTCTCGACTTGGCCAAAATATGAATCCTATGTAGCCGATGAAAAATATGCAACCATTGCAAGATTCTTAGGCTTATCTTTCAACACAACTCAAGAAGGTGTCATCGCACTGTCTAATGCTGTTTATGAACTTGGTAAGTCCATTGGAATTAACATGTCCATTCAAGCCCAAGGCGTAGAGGAAGCTGAGTATATGGCTTCAGTTGAACCTTTAGCTTATTTAGCTTACGAAGATCAATGTAGTCCAGCAAACCCTAGACTCCCACTTGTGGAAGATATGAAACAAATTTTAATAAACGCTTATTACGATAAACAATAATAAAAAGCTCTAAATCTTCGACGAAAAGATTTAGAGCTTTATTGTTATTATTTGACTTCTATTTATGTAACAAAAGCACCATTTCACGTAGTGTTTTAACAGCCACTGCGTTAGATGCACCAGAAGGGTCTAGATAAGGGTTTAACTCAACAAAGTCAGCCCCAACAATGTGATCAAGGGTTTCGAATAAATCGAAAGCTTTTAATAAATCTTTGTATTGCATTCCACCTGGTTCTGGGGTACCAGTACCTGGAAACACGCCTGGATCCAGTACATCTAAATCTACCGTAATGTAAACGGGTTTTCCTTTTAAAGAGTCTACCACTTCTTTAAGCCCTTCAAAGTCAAACTTTCTCAAATGTGTGTTTCCTTGGCTTGCCCATTCAAACTCATGTTTGTCCCCTGAACGAATGCCAAATTGATAAATTCTGCCCGGTCCAACTAGATCAAAGCACCTTCTGATCACGGTGGCATGTGATAGCTTTCTTCCGAAAAACTCATCCCTTAAATCTGTATGTGCATCTAAATGAATCATGTGTACATCAGGGTATTTTTCAACCACAGCTTTAAAAACTGGAAACGTTACTAAGTGTTCCCCACCAATCATCATCGGTTTCTTATCATCTTTTAAAATGGTTTTGGTTGTATCATAAATCATGTCTAATGCTTCTTCTACTAACCCAATTGGCAAATCTAAATCGCCAATATCCGCTGTGTTATAATCTTTCAAATCCATATTACGGTAAGGTGAATACCATTCGATTCCAAAAGAATCCACACGGATGGCGTTTCCTGCAAAACGTGTGCCAGGTCTGAAGGAAGTTGTCGAGTCCATTGGACAAGAAAAAATAACAACATCGGCTTCACTATATTCTGATTTACAGCTTTGAAATGATAAATCTACTTTTTTAAAACTCATCTGAGTCCTCCCATTTAATCCAATTTTCTTTATCAATCACTTTTATGTATCCATTGTTTAATTCAGAGAATATGACTGATCCACTTTGTTGGTAAAAGTCTAAATCCTCCAAGAAAGATTCATTGATGATTTCCCCGGGAATCAGCATCGGAATGCCTGGCGGGTAAATCATAATAGATTCAGCAGATATCTCATTTAAAGAGTCTGCAAGTGCTACAATTTTGTGTGGGGCATGATAAGCCTCACGTGGTCTGACAAAAGGCTCAGGAAAATTATAGTGAAACTTAATTTTCTTCAGACTTGGTGTGTCGTCATAATACTCATCTGAAATCGTCTTTAAAGCGTCGTGTAGACGTTCTAAATCACTTCTTGTTGTCGCCATCGTAATGATGGCTAATACCAAGTAAGTTTCAGCTAACTCTAGCTGGATGTCAAATCTATCTTTAAGCATTCGATATACATCAAACCCACTAAGACCAAGTTCAGAAACCTTAATCACCAATTTCGTACTATCAAATCCAAAGTCAAACCCTCGCTTGATGGCATAGGATTCATCAATCAGCGATACGCCTCTTATTTTATTAAATTTATGTGAGAGTTCTTCTCTAAGTTCCAAAGCATTTTTAATGCCTTGATCTCCATCAAAATACATTTGTTTTCGTGCAACATCTAAGCTAGCTAATAGTAAAGCCGAAGGCGATGTCGAATGAATCATGTTTAAAGTCGATTGGAGTTTATTTTGGTCTACCTTATCGCCTTTGGTTAATAATATTGAGCTTTGAGTCAGCGAAACCCCTGTTTTATGCATTGAAGTGGCTGCAATATCGCAACCTAAATCCATTGCGCTAGCAGGCAGCAAATCGGAAAAATAAAACTGCGCACCATGAGCTTCATCTGCCAATACTAACATCTCTTTTTCGTGAGCGTATTCAACGATTCGTTTTAAATCAGAGACAATCCCAAAATAGGTTGGATTGATAACGAAAACCGCTTTTGCTTCTGGATGCTCATCGATTGCTTTTTTCATATTTTCAAACGAAACCCCATTCGCAATCCCCAAATTATTATCTAAATCAGGTTTGACAAAAACAGGGACAGCGCCACTAAATATTAGCGCATTTATGACGCTTTTATGCACATTTCTTGGCAAGATTATTTCTTCTTTTGCCCTTACGGTAGCCATAATCATTGCGATGATCCCACCAGTAGTACCAGAAGTTAAAAAATAGGCATGGTCTGCATGAAATGCTTCTGCACATAGCGCTTGAGCTTCTTTAATAACACCGCTTGGTTTAGAAAGGGTATCTAATCCTCGTGGCGCATTGGCATCTAACATGTATACTTCTTTGCCGGCAAACGCTGATAAATCATTGGGCAATCTACCTAGTTTATGGCCAGGCACATCAAATGGAACAACGTCTGATTGTCCATATTCTTTTAGTTTTGTGAAAAAGGGTGTTTTAGCTTGTCTTGGATCCTTCAATCTATCAAAACCTTTCTTAAAAATATTTTATCACACCTAGATTAAAATCTTTAATAATACGTTTAAAACAAAATGTTCTTTAGTAGTATTGCAGTTAATGACGTTGACAGTGAAAACCCTAAAACCATCCAGTCTATCTTGTGTGAACAAGATTTTTTTCGACCAAATGATACCCAAATTAAACCAAGTAAAGATAAACCTAATAATACTTGATTAAGGATAAGTAAACTGCCAAAAAGTGGCATGTGGTTCATACTCATCAACCGATAGGCAATTACCAGTGATAAAACGATGGTAATTGATAGGATGAATGTAAGATTATTGATGTGATGTGTGATACGATCATAAAGTGTTTTTTTATGCATTTTTTTTACCTCAACTAAGATAGTAACACATTTGATTACAATTTCAATATAGAATTTATCATGTTATAATAAAGTTGGTGATGATATGAAAAAACATGGATTCTTGATCTATCTATTAATTGTATTGATTTTAGGCATGATTTCTGCGCCTTTATTTCATACTGGTTTCTTACCCGATTTAATTAACGGGTTCTTCAAACTCCCATTTTATGGACATATTGGCATTATCTTATTAAGTTTTTTCTTATCCGTGTTTTTACATGAACTTACACATTTGATTGCCTTCAAAGTCAAAGGCATGCGCATAAAAGCTTTTCTGGTTTTGTTTTTTGTCATATCTAAGCACAATGACAAATGGCAATTCAAGTTCAATTTTAAACTGCTTAAAATGGGCGGTGGCATGGTGATGCCTGAAATCAAAGAAATCAAAGAAGAATTGACTTATTACAAATATGCAAATGCAATCTCTACTTCATTGATTGCTGCGCCTATTTTTACGATTATATATGCTTTATTGTTTCTAGTATTAAATTTAGTGTTCTTTCATACCCTACCAATATTTACTGTGTTCTCGTTTTATACAGTCCTATTCGGCATTTTATTTACACTTTCTTCTAATCTAGCCACAGATGAACTTTATGGAGATTTTAAAGCCTTCAAAAAGTTTAATGAAGACCCTCTTTTCAAAGTCTCTATCATCACTCAGTATACGGATAACCTATCAAACTATCACTTAAAGCTCTTAGAGTCTCACATTGAAAAATACCCTGTTTCAGACTTTCCTAATGAAATATTGCCGGTTTTATCGACACTATATGACTATTATGTTTATGAAAAAGATGAGTGGATTGTTCCTTTAATCCAAAGAGCTGAGTATGTGTTTGTTCACCCATTTTTAATCAAACGATTTGTAAGAAAAGAATCCTATATCCCACTTGCACAATACATCCTTTACTTCTTAGTGAAGTATGGTAAGAAAGATAAAGCAGATGGTCTTTATCCTGAATTCAAAGCACAGTTAGACGCCCTTAAACTGAATGACTTAACTAAGACTTATATCGACAAACAAACACGACATGTCTTAAACTATGAAGACCATAGTGAGTACTTGAACCAAACCGACCACATATCGCCTTCAAGATACAGTTTCATCTTTGAAGGCATCCCTGATTTTATCGAATCCGAACACAATCATAATAAAGGATTTGACGTTTCAACAAAAATCCCTGTAGTACCTCTTGAAAAAGAGTGAAGAGTTATGCTATAATTCTTCATGCTGGTCCGGTGGTGTAGTGGTTAACATGCCAGTCTGTCACACTGGAGATCGCGGGTTCAATTCCCGTCCGGACCGCCACTTTGTTTTATTGCGTCGTTAGCTCAATTGGATAGAGCATCTGACTTCGGATCAGAGGGTTGAGGGTTCAAGTCCTTTACGACGCGCCATATTAATATTTCGGGAAGTAGCTTAGCTTGGTAGAGCGCCTGGTTTGGGACCAGGAGGTCGCAGGTTCAAATCCTGTCTTCCCGACCACTATAAAAAAAACAAAAAAATGATAAAAATAGTTGACAATGAAAGTCCTTCTTGTTATCATAATAATGCTGTGGGCGTAATATAATGGTTAATATACGTGCTTGCCAAGCATGAGATGGGGGTTCGATTCCCCTCGCCCGCTCCAAAAAAGACATTAAACGGCTAAATTTAGCCGTTTTTTTATTTATAAACAAAAAAAAGTCGAAGTTCGACTTTTTATACTTTATGACCTTTTTTAGATATGTTATGACTTAATGCAACAAAGGCTAGTACCAATAAAGCGATGCCTAATATGTAGTCAATCCAACCTTGATTTGATATTTCTACATGATTCCGTAAAGCATCAAAAAGCATGAATGGTAATGGGATGAGTTTTGAAATCATAAACATGACCCCAAGAAAATCAGATCCAAACACGTAAACAATTAAAGGTAGTACAACTAAGTAAAGTGCATTTGGCACATTTTGGAACATCAATGAGTATAGTAAATAACCAAATAAGACACCTAATTCGATGTTATAGTGCTTTTTAGAGGTTTTAGGGTTGTCAAACAAATAAGAAATCACCATGACTAATAAGAATATTGTAATGAGTAATCTAATCGCCACAAACCCATCTAACTGAATGCCATGATCAAAGAGTCTAAATACCCAGTTCGAAAACTCCGTAATGCCGTTGGGGTAAAAAGTAATCAGTAGAATCAAATGACTCACAAATCCTTTGGACTTATACATTGCCCATATAATGACAAAGCTTATGAACAACAAAGGTAAATACTGTATGAGTGAATCGATAAAATCTGAATGGTTGCTAATTCGTTGATAGACACCAAATACGGTGAGTATGACCACGAAGATGAGTTGAATAAACTCTGGAATTGCTTTATTTAATTTCATATTATCTCTCGCTTTCAATTTATTGTACACTATTTTAAGTGGTTTTTTAACCTATTTTTTCTATCAATTGGTGATAAGCGATTTTCGCTTGTAAAAACTGCTCTAGATCGTGCAGTATGTGATATAACAAAGCCCTTTCTTCAAACTCTTCGCGACTAATAGGTAATGGTTTTCTCTTAAAATCAGATTTTAGATGTTCCAAGTCTTCTAGCAGTGGTAAGGCCATGTTGTCTTTTCCGATGCCTAACTTAACCTTACATAAAAAGTCCAAAATGATTTTTTTAAATGCTGTCACCTTAACTTTAAACAAATCGGTTTGGATTTCTTTTAAAACTCTAAGCTGTTCCTTGCGCATGATGACGTACTCGATGTTCATGTCTTTCGGAGAAAACAACTTGTTTTCAGACTCTCTTTTTATGCGCTTGATTGCCTTGTCAATTAAATCAGACAATGCACTAAAGTCCGGTTTAACTTCTTTTGTGATTTGTTCGATGCTGTCTTTTAAAGCTTGATCGATTGAAGATATTTCTAGCGTGATACGTTTTTGAAAACTTGGCATATATAAATTGATTAATAACGCAATAGAAACCCCTATTATAAGCAAATAAATGGCATTGATAGAGAGCATTAGTGAAGCCCCCAAAAGGACATGTGACATGAGTACTGTTGTCACCACAATACCATCGTCGACCTTTAGATAAAAAGCAAGTGGAACAAAAACAAACAGTGCTAGTATAAAGGCATAGAGTTCAAACCCTAAAAAATAAAAGATTACAACAGAAATGAAAAGACCCACCAGTGAAGCAATTAACCGCTTTAAAGCAATTCTAAAAGACTGACGTTTTGTTTTTTGAATGGAAAGAATAACAATCACACCAGCGGTAACGCTATAAGAAAGATTTAACAATTCAGCTAGTTCAATGGCAATAAAAGCGCCAAAAACCATTTTTAAAGCTTGTATCATCCAAGGCTTCATGCAAGGCTCCTTTCAAGTGTAGAAAAACCAGCTATTTCTTGCTGGCATTCTTATATTCCTTATAAAGTTCATAACATTCTGACACATCACTATGATTGAATGGCACTTCTTTTTTTTCAATCATTTTTAATAGTACTTGAAGTTCTGATTCTACAATTCTTTTAATATCGTCTGAATAACGATACTTAAGTTGATGTTTTTGATACTCATCCTCATCCAAGATTTTATAAGTGCCATCCCTTGAAATCCGAACATCTAGATCGTAGTCGATGTACTTCACTGCTTCGCCATCGTACAAATAGGGACTCGATAGATTGCAGTAATAATAAATCCCATCCGGCTTTAACATACCAATGACATTAAACCACTTATCTTTAAAGAAATAACAAATAGCTGGTTCTTTGGTCATCCAATTTCTGCCGTCGGATTCAATGACACGTGTTTTATAATTCCCGAGAATCAAACATGTCTCAGTTTGCTTAATAACGGTGGCCGTTCTCCAAATTCGGTGTAAAGTTTTATTGTGTTTATAACTATGAATTTGGACGGCGTCACCAACATTGAGTGGTTTCATGAAACTCACCTCCATAAATTATTTTAATTATACCACGAAATCCACGTAAGCTTAAGTGTTTTATCTTAGGATATTTTAGTAACACACGCATAACTATCATCATTGTTTATTCCGTTATAACTTATGCTTTTTTATAATATAATACACTAAAATAATATGCATTATATATGATTTAAATAAAAAAAACGGCTTTGTATAGCCGCCATTTATCTATGTGGTGTGGATAATGAGATTTGAACTCACACAGCCTTTATAGCTACATGCCCCTCAAACATGCGCGTCTACCATTCCGCCATATCCACATATTAAAGGGTATAACCTAGATTATACCCGATGTAAGTTTACTCAACAGCAACGATGTAAGCGTATATGTCTTGTTTACCATTAATAACTTCAACTTCAATGTCTTCGTTTATTGAAAGTAAATAGGCCTTAACCACTTGTACTTCATCAGCATCTACGTCTTTACCGTAGAACAACGTTACAATTTCGGAAGTATCTTTTACAATTGAGCTTAATAGGCCTTTCATAGCCTCTAAACGATTCGGAATGGATACCAAGATGTTTCCTTTAGAAATACCGATGAAATCACCCTTTTGGATCTTAACACCGTTCATTTCTGTATCTCTAACCGCATAAGTAAGTTCACCTGTCGTCATATTTGCTACAATCTCACTCATAGACTCGATATTGTCATCAACTTCTTGTGTATTATCAAATACCATAAGTGATGCATAACCTTGACCAACGCTCTTTGTTTTTAAAACACGAATGTTTTCATCTTCACAAAGGGTTAGGGTTTGTTCTGCAGATAGAATAACATTAGAATTATTTGGTAAAATGATCACATTTTCCGCATTGACAGCCTTAACTGCCTTAATAAACTCTTCTGTTGGTGGATTCATTGTTTGACCACCATCTATGATGTAATCCACACCTAGTTCTCTGAAGGCTTGTTTAATGCCATCACCGAAACAAACGGCGATAATGCCGTATTTGGTGCGTTCTTCTTTAACTGTTTGATAGGACTCTGCATGGTTGTTATGATCATGCTCATGTTCGTGTAGACTATCGACAACTTGATTATGTTGGAGTCTCATGTTTTCAACCTTCATGGTTTGCAAATCACCATATTTTTGACCTAAAGTGAATGCCACCCCTGGTTGATTTGTATGAACGTGAACTTTTACTAGTTCTTCGTCTTGTACCAACACTAAAGAATCACCCATTTGTAAAAGTGTATTTCTTAAAGTGTCTTGGTCAAAGCCTTCAACATCGTGTAATTTCACAATAAATTCTGTACAATAACCAAATTCAATATTGAAATCTTCAATATTCTTGCCTTGGAAACCTTCTTCATGCAGCACTTCTTGAACTTCTTGTTGTAAGGCAAGCGTTTGGCCTTGTGCAGCCAGTAACATACCTTCAATAATTTTAATAAACCCGGCTCCGCCTGAATCAACGACGCCCGCTTGCTTTAATACTGGTAACAATTCTGGTGTTTTATCAAGCGACTCTTGCGCTTGAATTAAATAACACTGTAAGACATCTTCAACGGATTTCAATCTTGGTCTTTCACGCAATACATTCTCTGCTGCTTCTCTTACCACGGTTAAAATCGTACCTTCAACTGGTGTCATAACAGCACGATATGCCATTTGATAACCGCCAACTAAAGCTGCGATGAATTCATCTACTGAAGCAGACCCATTCTTGATTTTTGCCATTTCGCTATACACGCCACGGAAAAATTGCGAAAGAATAACACCAGAGTTTCCTCTAGCCCCCATAAGTAGACCACGTGATAAAATTTTTGATACATCTGCAATAGATTTAGAATCTAGCGTTGATACTTCTTTAACGCCTGCCATCATGGTCATTTGCATATTTGTACCTGTATCGCCATCCGGAACCGGAAATACGTTTAAATGATTAATTTCTTGATGATTGTTCTTAAGATTGATTGCACCGTTGGTTACCATTTTTTTGAATAATGAACCGCTAACTGTGTTTGCCATTTGTAATCCTCCTGATTAATCAAAATGACTTTAAGGTGATGAAATTTTCGATATATTTAGATCCTTCGTAAAGGTTTAAAGGCACATTAATTATTATTTTTAAAAGGCTTTTTTAGTATATCACGATTATTTTGAAATTGCAAGTATATCCTGATACGCCTATATTATATCATACTGTTTCAAAAATATTTCAGTTTTTTTTCGAGCCATGTAATGGTTGTTTATAGGCGCCACCACACAACAACAAGACATAGTTACCCCAATACTATTCCAATTCCTTATTTGTTAATTGTACGTACGCGCGAGATTATTCCGATGAATGATGCGGCTGCTATATAACAAGCCTAAGTACTTTCATCATTCAGATCATTTTTTAAACAAATAGCGTAAAATCAGTTGCTTTTTATTTTATACTATGTTATAGTTTTAATGCGCGAAGTAAAGGAGTGAAATTATGGCAAAATGTTATGTAACAGGTAAAGGTACTTCCTTTGGTAATACAAGATCCCACGCTTTAAATGCGTCTAGACGTACATGGAAAATTAATTTACAAACAGTAAGAATCATCGATGAAGATGGTAATGTTAAAAAAGTTAAAGTTTCTGCACGTGCACTTAAAAAGGGTACACTTACAAGAGCTTAAAAAAAATAAGGCTAATCGCCTTTTTTTTTAATCTTTTGACTGAATGATCAGGAGGCTACCTTGATCAATTTCGAGGATAGCTTCTTTTATTATCTCATTAGACAATCCAATTGGATTGTCTTTTTTTAAAACATAATTCGTCAACGGATATTTAACCCCCTTGATGCTAATTATTGAATCTTCCAAAGCAAACAAAGACAGATAATCATATTCATTTTTAAAGAAATGATATGTTCCTTTAGTTTTTAACGTTATGTGGTTTGTATCATCCATTATGATTAATCTAGGATACTTTTGAAGCAAAATCAGGTTTGCGTAGAGGTGATCAATACGATTACCTTTTAACCCACCTACCAAATAGACTTCACTTGATTTTTGATAAGCCATCTCAATTGCTTTTGCAGTATCAGATTCATCTTTGATTGGGTTCAATCGATAAGTCTCACTTTGAATCAAGGACAGATCATCTAAGGAATCAAAATCACCTAAAGCAAGATTGTATTTTATCCCTAATTCATTCATTTTCTTGACCGCGCTATCAACCGCGATGACATATGCATGGGCAAAGTCCACTAATGTTTGAATGTTCTCAGGTACTTTGGGTGAAACAACAATGGTTTTCATTGGATTGCTTTAATTGCCTGATTGCGGTCTTTTGCATTAAATACATAAGACCCTGCAACCGCGATATCAACACCTGCTTCTTTAGCCTTAGAAGCCGTTTTTAAGTTAATGCCACCATCAATCTCAATCACATAGTGATAACCATAGTCTTCTCGTAATTTTTTGAGCACTCTGACTTTTTCTAATTGTTCTTCCATGAAAGACTGTCCACCAAAACCTGGTTCAACACTCATTACAAGTACTAAGTCCACTTTTTCTAAAAGCGGAAATAATGCTTCTAGCTTTGTTTTAGGTTTAAGTGAAATCCCTGCTTTTATCCCTGATGCCTTTATTCTGCAAATTGACTCCATGGGTTGATTCGACTCAATGTGAACCGTAATAATGCTAGAACCTATTTCAACAAAACGATCGATGTATTCTAATGGGTTTTGAATCATTAGGTGTGTGTCTAATGGAATATCAGTGATATGTTTAAGACCACTTAATACATGATGTCCGAAAGATATATTAGGGACAAAATGTCCATCCATCACATCAAGGTGTAAATAATCGGCACTTTCGATTGATTTAATTTCTTGTTCTAAACGGTTGAAATCCGCCGTTAGAATAGAGGGTGCTATTTTCATTAGTATCTCTCCTTCTGATTTTTAATTTCTAAATAATATTTAATGTAGTTTTGATATCTTGATTTTAGTATTGCTTGATTGTCTTTGACTTGACAACCAGGTTCGTGTATATGTACACAATCGTTTTTGAACTTACATTGTGATTCATACGATTTAAACTCTTTAAAATAGTTTTTCAAATCTTTCGCATCCATACGAGTAAACTCTAGTTTGGAAAAACCTGGTGTATCTGCTATCATACCGCCGCCATAGAAATAGAGTTCTGTATGTCTGGTTGTATGTTTACCCCTACCAAGCGCCCTTGATATTTCTTGCGTTTTAATGTTAACCTCTGGCATCAAGGCATTTAAAAAAGTGGATTTCCCTGCACCTGTTTGTCCCGCAAGTACACTCAGTTTATCTTTAAATATATCTTCAAGGGTGTCGAAACCTATTTTTTGTTTAGAATTTACATAATGAACTTCATACCCTATTTTTTCATAATAAGCTAAGTCATTCTTCAATGCTAAAAACTCATCTTTGCTGATAAGATCAACTTTAGAGACGATGAGTATTGGTTTAATATGAGCTTGTTCAATTAGAATTAGAAATTGATCTAATAGGTTAAAACTAAAATCCGGGTTTTTAACACTAGATAAAATTAAAACTTGATCCACATTGGCAACATCAGGTCTATCCAACTCGTTGTTGCGCGGAAAAATGTCATGAATCGGGTGATTAGGATCCGTTTCATCATATAAGACAAAATCCCCTACTTTAGGACTAACTTGGATGATTTTAATATCCAATTTGGTCTTTTTCGTTAATTGCTTGTTGAAACTGTTGTTTTCATCTAGTTTTTGATGCCTTAGTTTTCCGCTTGCTCTTGCAGGTAGAATTGCTTTGGTTTCTAGATCCATTACACTATAAAGCCCACCAATTAGTTTAACAATTTGTCCTTTTCTCAAAGAAACCTCCTATAAGTTTTGACTTCTTAGTTGCCCACAAGCAGCATTAATGTCATGACCTTGTTCTTTACGTAAGGTTGCATTCATACCATTTCGTTTAAGTGTGTCGTAAAATGCTTCTTGATTTTCTCGTTTAGAACGTTTAAATGGTGCTTCTAAGACCTCATTGTATGGGATTAAATTTACATATACATTTAAGCCTTTTAACAGTTTAACCAATTCTAATGCATGTTCTATTTGATCATTCAACTCATCAATCAGAATATATTCAATTGTGATACGACGGTTTGTTTTAGTCATGTAGTAACGAATCGCATCAATGACTTGTTCAATTGGATAAGCCTTATTAATCGGCATTAATTGATTTCTAATTTCATTATTAGGGGCATGTAAACTAATGGCTAAATTGATTTGTAGCTGTTCATCTGCATATTCTTTAATCTTAGGGACAATCCCACAAGTTGAAACTGTAATATGTCTCGCACCTATTTCAAGTCCTTTAGGCGAGTTTGCATTTTCTAAGAACGTCATTAAATGTTCATAGTTATCGAAAGGTTCCCCAATGCCCATCACAACCACATAACTGATGCGCTTTCCAAATGAGCGTTCAGCTTCAATGATTTGACTCATGATTTCACCAGCTGTTAGGTTTCTTTTTTTCTTTAGAATGCCAGAGGCACAAAAACGGCATCCCATGTTACAACCTACTTGAGAGGTCACGCAAATGGAATAACCATAATCATGATTCATTAACACAGTCTCGATGAGATTCCCATCCTTCAACCCGTATAAGAACTTCATGGTCCCATCTGCACTTTTAGTCTCGACCACCTTTTCAAGGGTCTTAATTTCAAAATTCGTATTTAAAAGGTCTATCACTTCTTTGGACAGATTGCTCATTTCATCGAATGTCACTACTTTTTTCTTATAAATCCAATCGAAAACTTGTTGTGCTCTGAATTTTTTCTCATTGTTTTCTAAGAAAAACGCTTCAAGTTCACTCAGCTTTAAATCATAAATATTTGTCATTTTATCACCATAATCATTATACACTACTTATTAAAAAAAACCTATAAATTGCCTAGAAAAAAAGAAGGCGTTTGCCTTCTTATCCTCTAATTTCTGCTTTAAATTCAAACTGAAGACGGTTAAGAATAGAACGCATTAGTTTATCTACGTCAGACGTTTCTAAAGTCTTTTCTTTTGAATTGAAAGTCATTGAGAATGCTAATGACTTTTTATCGAGTCCTATTTTTTCATCCTCATAAACGTCAAACAACGTTAAATCTACTAAAAACTTACGCGCTGTTTGAAAAATCAGATCATGTATTTTTTTAGTAGGAATTGATTTATCCACAACAAAAGCCAAATCCCTAGTAATGCTTGGGTATCTAGAAATGGTTTCAAAATTGGTTTGTTTTAAAATGGCTTTTAAAACCACTTCTAAGTTGAGTTCAAATACATAAGCTTCAACCCCTAAATTAGGGTGTATCTTTCCTATGTATCCAGCCTTTTCGTTATTCAGTGAAACCATTGCAGTTACACCAGGATGTAAGCCTAAAACACTCGCTTTGTCATAACTTAAAGATAAATCAAAGTGACGCATCAAACTGTCTACTATGCCCTTTAAAACATAAAAGTCTGATTGAATCCCCTCTTTTTTCCAAGTCAATCCTTCGTATTTGCCTTCCATAATGGCAGCCAAATGTAATGGTTCCCCGTGAGAAAAATACGTACTGCCGATTTCAAAAAACTTCAAATCATGCATTTGTCTTGAAAGATGATATGAGACGTTGTCTAATAAACCATTAATGAGCGAGTGTCTTAATACGCTTTTGTCTTCGCTCATAGGATGTAAGAGTTCAATTGCATCCTTAGATTCATCTGTAAAAAGACATAAGGTGTCTTTCTTAGTTAGTGAATAATTGATGACTTCATTGAAGCCTAAGTGGCGCATGATGGTTTTTATTTCAAGCACTTTTTGTTGTCTGTCTGAGTATTTCCCTCGAGCACTGGTCTTAGGTAAAATCATAGGAATTTCATTTAATCCATAAATTCTGGCTACTTCTTCCATCAAGTCCGCTTTGATTTTCAAATCGTTTCGGTAACTTGGAATCATGTAGATGTGTTCACTTACACTGATGATATTCAAACGCTTTAGAATGTGTCTTAAAGCTTCTTCATCTAAGTTTATGCCAAGTGTTTTATTCACCTCTTTAGCGGTGAGTTCTATCTTGGTAGGTTTTGGATAAGGTTCACCTACTGAAGTGATTTCATTATAGACAACGCCATGTGCAAGTTCAACCATCATTTGGGCTGCTCTGTTAATTGCCATTCTCACTCTTGTTTCATCAATACCACGTTCAAATCGTAGGCTTGAATCACTTCTTAAATCTAAACGTTTAGAAGTATCAAGAACTGACTTACTAGAAAAACTTGCCGCTTCAAGGATAATTGAAGTCGTTTGATCATCTACAATCGTGTTATTAAGCCCCATAACACCTGCGATAGCCACAGGGAAAATCCCATTTGTTATGACAATATCAGTATCTTTTAATGTGCGCTTAACCTCATCAAGCGTAACGACTTCTTCACCATTTTTTGCTTGACGAATGTGAATTTTATCTGTTTCAAATTTGGTTCTGTCAAAGGCGTGTAACGGTGTGCCTAATTCTAGCATTACATAGTTTGTAATATCTACCACATTGTTAATCGGTCTAATTCCGCTAGCAATCAATGACCCTCTTAACCATTCTGGTGACGGTCCTACTTTCACATCTATCGTTCTTGCAAAATATCTTTTGCACCCTTCTGAATCATTTTTAACGACCACTGGATTTAAAGTGTCCACTTCAAATACTTCTGAGTCGCGGTAAACAAGTTTTTTATCTAGCACTGCAGATAGGTCATAAGCATAACCTAATACAGATAACAAATCTGCACGATTAGGAGTTAGTGATAACTCTAAAGTATGTTGATCTAAACCCAATAAAGGTAGTGGGTCTATTCCAAGCTCAACTTTTTCATTGAAATGAAAAATGCCTTCTCTAAACTTAGGGTCTACGTATTTTTCTTCAAGACCTAATTCAGCTAAAGAACAAATCATACCATTTGATTCTACGCCTCTAATTTTGCTTCTTTTAATTTCAAAACCACCTGGCAAAACGGCTCCCGGGGTAGCCACAACGACATATTGACCGGCACCTACATTCTTGGCACCACATACGATTTGTTCAACTAATCCGTTGCCTAAATCCACCGTAGTAACGTGAAGATGGTCTGAGTTTTCATGGTCAACACAAGTTAATACATAGCCTGTTTTTAACCCTGTTGCCACCACAAGTGGTTGATAGTCTTCGACTTCTGTAATGAATCCGTTGGTTAAGTCATATAAGTTTTCGGGTAGAAACCCTAATACATTTTTAAGCATATTCGTCGATATTTTCATATTAACGTCCTCCCTTAAACTGTTTTAAAAATCTAATATCATTGGTATAAAACTGTCTGATGTCATCAATCGCATATTTTAGTATGCCTAATCTTTCTACACCAATCCCAAAGGCAAATCCTTGAACTTCATCTGGATTATACCCACCCATTTTCAATACATTTGGATGAACCATCCCTGCACCTAACACTTCAATCCATCTGCCATCTTCAGCATACACATCCACTTCTACAGAAGGTTCAGTAAATGGAAAATAAGAAGGTCTTAAACGGATTTGTCGGTCTTCACCAAAAAAGTGTTGAATAAAAGCCAACAAAGTCCCTTTTAGATTAGCCATTGATATGTCTTTACCAATAACGAGGCCTTCAATTTGCATGAATTGATGGCTATGTGTTTGGTCATCATCGTCTCTTCTATAAACCTTACCTGGACAAATGATTTGGATTGGTTGTCCATTAGCGTCTAACATCGTTCTCGCTTGAACGGGAGAAGTATGCGTTCTTAAAAGACGATTAGGGTCAATATAAAAAGAATCTTGCATCGCTCTAGCAGGGTGTCCTTGTTCAAGGTTAAGCATCTCAAAATTAAAGTGATCGGATTCCACTTCTGGTCCTTCTTTAACTTCATAACCCAATCCGATGAAAAAAGCTTCAACATCTTCAACAATTTGACTAAGCAAATGTGAGGTGCCTATTGATTTTTCAATGCCTGGTAACGTGACATCGATGGATTCTTTATTGAGTTTTATCGCAATTTCTTTGGCTTCGATATCAGTCTTTTTTTGATCAAACAACCCCTCAAGGACTTGTTTTGTCTCATTAATGAGCTTCCCTACTTTTGGTTTATCTTCATTAGATAAGTCTTTAAGTGACATCATCAGTTCAGCAATCATCCCTTTTTTTCCTAGGTAAGACGCCTTTAAATTGTTCAAATCATTCATTTGTTCGATTGTTTGAAGTGCCAGTATCGCACTTTCTTTGATTGCATTTAGTTTTTGTTCCATAGCGTTTCCTTTCGTAATAAACCTATTTTTAATGTAAAAAAGTCCCTAGATAATAATATCTAAGGACGAATCAATCGCGGTACCACCTTAGTTCTATGTTTCCATAGCACTCAACACCTTTAACGCAGGCATACGGGTGTGATTAGCACCACATAAAGGATGAATTCAAAAGGCGTTTATTAGACATTTCCACCAGCCATGTCTTCTCTTTAAATAACCCGATACTTTTTACTAATTCCTTTAATTGTGATTAGTCTCTTCTTGAAGCAAGGATTGCGAGCAATCTTAATACTTGATAATAAATATACACGATAGATACCATTAAACCTAACGATACCATCCATTCGTAACGTTTAGAAACGCCATTCTTAACAAAATTTTCTGCTGTATCAAAATGTAAGGTTAACATAAATGCCCCATACATGATAAAAACAAGTGATAAGAATAAAACCAGCGGACTGTTAGGATTACCGAATAATGTAAACCACATGGCGCCACCATCAAATAAAGAAGCAATGGCTACAAATAAAAGTGTCATCATCAATCCAAAACCAAATCCTAATACGACTTTTCTAAATCGGTTGGTTACTTGTATCAATCTAGTCGAATACAGCACTAACATACCAACGAAAATGCCTCCAGTAATAAGCACAGCTAAACCCACAAAGTTTTCTCCACCAAATGCACTGGCATAGATCAAACTGATGAGCACTAAAGCTACCCCTTCAGACATCGCATAGATGATTGAAAATATCGGTGCCAATCGCACATTCATCGATGCAACCAATACCGAGATGAATCCCGTAAACATCGAAGCTATTAAAATACCAATAAATAAATTTGGGTTACTATCAGCAAGTCCAATGGTGAATAATCCAAATAGAATTGCTACTGCAAATAATAAAACTGTTTTTAATGTAATACCTAAGTATGAAGCTTGTTGTCCAACAAAGACTTCTTCTTGTTTTTCCATTCGATTAAATACAGGGTTGTTGTGTCTGTACATTTAAATCACTCCATTTCAATCCATATTATAAAACACTTTATTCTAAAGTGCAAACAATCCTTGTTCAATCACATCATTTTCTTCAATTAAATCGTCAAACCCTCCATAAATTTCCATTTTTTCAAACACCGTTTTATTGATGCGTGAACGGGTCTTAACATCTTCTTTTGAGGAAAACGCCTTTTCATTTCGTTTTTCTACAATATCCAAGGCCACTTGTGTCCCCAAACCATCGATTGACACAAAAGGCATTCTTAGTGCGTTATCTTCAATTTTAAACTTGATTGCTTCGCTTTTGTTTATGTCGACTTTTAAGAACTTAAACCCTCTTAAAGTCATTTCAAGCGCAATTTGAAGATTGGTAATTATCGATTCATCTTTGACTGACAAGTTAAACATTCGGCCATATTCTTGAAGTTTATTTCTGATGGCATTGGTGCCTAACACCATCGTTTCATAGTCAAACTGATCTGCTCTTTTTGAGAAAAAGGCACTATAGAATAATAACGGTTTATAGACTTTAAACCATGCAATACGAACAGCCATTAAAACATAGGCAGCTGCGTGTGCTTTAGGGAACATATACTTAATTTGAGAACAGCTCCAAATATACCATTTTGGTACACCATTTCTAATCATGACGTCTTCATAACTTGCCCATTTTTCTTTGTCTTTCGAAGGCTTGCCACGTCTAACAAATTCCATGATTTCAAAGGATTTAAGAGGGTCCATGCCAAAGTCCATTAAGTTAACCATGATGTCATCACGGCACCCAATAACTTGATCAAACGAAATACCTTGAAACTCTTCTTTTTTGTTAAGCACTAAATCTTGGGCATTTTTTAGCCATACGTCAGTGCCGTGTGACAACCCTGATATTTTCACTAATCCAGCAAAACTATCTGGCTTGGTATCTGTTAACATCTGCCTTACAAAGTTGGTCCCAAGTTCAGGAATGCCAAATGAAGCAACCTCACTACCTAAGTCTTCAGGATCCAGTCCAATACAAGTAGTGTTTCCAAATAATTCATACACCTTCTTGTCATCCACTGGAATATCTTGAGCCTTTGAAAATGGAAATTCTTCTGGATATTGTTCGACATAGTCCATTAAGAACTTTATCATTGTAGGATCATCATGCCCCAAAATATCAAGTTTGAGTAGATTATCCTCGAAAGAGTGATAATCAAAATGCGTTGTTTTCCATTCTGAAGTGGTATCATCCGCTGGATACTGAATAGGTGTGACATCAAAAATCTCTTTTTCATCTGGTACGACTACAATCCCACCCGGGTGTTGTCCAGTACTTCTTTTCACACCTTCGATATTTTTAGCCAGTCTTTCAACCTGTGCATTTCTGACGTTAGTCATTTGTTTGTCTTCTAAAAAGCCTTTGACATATCCAAATGCATTTCTTTCTGCAACCGTTTGGATGGTGCCAGCTCTAAAAGCATGGTCTTCACCCAATAGTTCTTTTACATAATTATGCGCTTTTGCTTGGTATTCTCCAGAAAAATTCAAATCGATATCTGGTACTTTATCTCCATTAAATCCTAAGAAGGTTTCAAACGGAATGTCTTGTCCGTCTTTTTCTAGTTGGGCTTTACAGTGTGGGCATACACAATTTGGTAAATCATACCCTGACTGAACGTGTTCAAAATAGGTTTGATACTGTTGTTCAAGTTCGGTAATTCCATAAGTTTCAATGTCTTCTGGTGTCATCTTAAAGACTGTGAAATCACCGTTAGGACATCGATAATGTGGTCTAAGTGGATTAACTTCGGTGATTTCCATTAAGGTAGCAACCAAGCTTGAACCCACAGAACCACGAGATCCTACTAAGTACCCATCGTCTAATGATTTCTTAGTCAGAAGGTAAGAGATATAGTAAATCGGTCCAAATTCGTTTTCAATGATGTTTTTCAGTTCGCGTTCAACACGTTTGGTGACGATTGGATGAAGAGGGTCTCCATAAAGTTTTTTAGCTTTTGAATACACCAACTGATAGATGGCTTCTTTAATCGATTCTATTCCAAGTTTTTCTTTAAATGCATCATCTCTTAGTGAGTATAATGCTTTAGGAAACGCTTGAATGGCATCGATTTGATTGTTAAGTTTGTTTGTGTTTTTTACAACGATTTCAAAAGCCAGTTCCGTCCCTAGGAATTTAAAAGCCTCTAACATTTCATCGGTGGTCATAAAATACTGGATGGGTGCTTCGGGGTATCTTGCTAAATCGTGAGTGCCACCACCCACAAGCTTGGTTCTAATATAAATATCGCGATAAATAGCATCGGCTTCATTTAAATAGTGCACATCCCCTGTAGCGATGACAATTTTGTTTTCTTCTGTCGCAATTCTAATGATGTTTTTTATGATGGTTTGAAGTTTTAAATCAGCGTCATCGCCTAACGATTCTTTGATGTGTCTATAGGCAATAGGGGGTTGAACTTCAATGTAGTCATAAAACGATATGGCTTCTCTTAAGTCTTTTTCACTTTTATTCAAAGCAGCCTCAAAAACTTGTCCTTTATAGCATCCAGAGCCGAACAACAACCCTTCACGATGGTTAAAAATAGTTTGTTTTAACAAACGTGGTCCACCATAGAAATGCGTGGTAAGTGCGTCACTAATTAACTTAAATAAGTTTTTGTAGCCTACTTGGTTTTGAACCAATACATTCACATGATTACCAAACCCATGTCGCCAAGCTTCATTTAAATCAATCGACTGATTGATGGCCTCATGGGTTTCTATCCCTTTTTTTAATAGGTCTTGTAGCATTTGAATGAATATTTGAGCAGTTGCCATTGCATCATCAGTGGCTCTGTGGTGTTGTTCAAGTTTTACTTTGAAAAGTTTCGCCACTGCTTTTAAGTTGTATTTTTTTAAGGATTCATTGTAAAAATACCGCGCCATGTTTAATGTATCAATCACTGGGTATTCAAAGGCTTTAATCTTAAGCCTTTCCATATTCGCATAAATATGACCAATATCAAATGTCGCATTATGGGCAACCAAAATAGCGCCCTCACAAAAGTCTAAAAATTTGGGTAAGGCTTCTTCGATTTTTGGCGCCCCAATTAAATCGGTATCCGTGATCGAGGTCAATTCAGTCGTAAAAGCACTAATCTTTTCTTCAGGATTAACGAAAGTTGAAAACTGACTGACTACTTGCATCGATTCTACTTTAACAGCAGAGATTTCGATGATTTTATCTCTTGTCGAAGATAACCCTGTGGTTTCAATGTCAAAGACGACATAGGTCGCTTTTCTTAAATCGATGGGTTTTTCACCGTAAGCCATCTTAAAGCCCGTTTCATCAACATAGTTTAACTCAACCCCATAGATTGGTTTAATGTCTTTTCCCTTTGTTGCCTTAGCAATATCAGGATAGGCATAAAGGCCATCATGATCTGTAAACGCAATGGCTTTATGTCCCCATTTGATGGCTTGGTCCACATAGTCTTTAACGTCTGTGATGCCATCCATGTTAGACATCTTCGTGTGTAAGTGAAATTCCACTCGTTTTTCTTTAGCGGTATCTTTTCGTTCTTTTTTACTTGTTTTTTCAATAAACTCTACAAGGTTGGCTATGATTAAAACATCTTTTGCAAATGTATCGTATTGGGCTCTGCCCATGACTCTAACGATGTCGTTAATTTTATAAGACTCAGCAGTCTTGATATCTTGTTCCTTATATAAAAACTGTTTGACGATAATCGCATCGTCACGATCTGCAACCGTCATTTGAAGTAAAGAAGAGTTTTTCAAAGTTCTTACTTCTGATTTAATGATCGTTCCCTCAACAGCAAATGATAAATCCGAAGTCGTGTTTTGGTATTTATCTAATTCATAATTGTCTTTAGGAATCTCACTAATTGGAGAAATCTTATCCGTTTTATAAACACGCTTAAAGTTTTTTAATGCCTTTTTAGGTTCTTGTTTTTCTTTTGGCGGCAAGGCTTTTAACTCACTAATGGCCTTTGTTTCATCCTTTTTTATGAGTGTTTCAACTGAAGTAAGATCTTTCTTAATTTCTAGATTGATTGTCGTTTGAATCCCAACTCTTAAAAAAGCTTGCGTAAAAAAAGGCAAATATCTATTTAGATGATGACTCTTTTCGTCTACTTCCAAATAAAACTGGCCCTCTTGATATCTGCAATTAAAGTTTCTAAATATATTTAAGCTTGCACGCTCAAAAGTCAAATTTTGCAATACCCATTGGTAGTAGTCCATGGCACTGTTTTGCCATGACTCACGTTCTGTAAAAGAAAGCTGATATTCAATTGACAGCACCACATTCGGTACTGCAAAATAGAGTTTCAATTGTTTGATAAACAGATCCAAAGATTTTGGTTCTGGTGCTTTTTTGAATGTAATAAAAAAAGTCCAGCTTTTTTTATTTGAGTCGACTAATACATTTCTAAGTGTGGATTGATTTAGTTGTTCATCCTTAAAACCTGATTGTTTAAGAAATAGTTCATATTTATTCATCTTCATCCTTACTTTCATCTTCTTTTTCGTTACTAACTATCACGATTTTTGACATTTTAATCAAACCACTAAATGCGATGCCCATATAGACATAAGGCAGAATTAAAGCCAAATAGCTGACTAATCCTAAACCATATAGTTCTCCAATTAGTACTAAGATAAAATAACTTGTTAATGCATAGGATGCCATGATAAATCTAAATCTGAAACGTAATTTTTGAGGTCTTAATCCATAGAAAAATGCCATGATCAAAGCCAGTAAAACAAACAAAATCAAATTCGCAAAAAACACCATAAAACTGCCATAAATCACAAGAACCGGCTTAATGTCTTTATAAATCATATTGATGCCTTTAATCAACTTGTCTTGGTCGGCTTCGGTTGACAAAGACAAATCTAATTGGTCCATATCAAGCGATTGATAGTCATAAGCTTTTAATAAGGTTTTATCAACATAGAAATTTATGGATGCTTCTTCAAATACGATTTGATATAAGCTTTCATTAGACACCTCGTTAAACCTAACAGAAAACGATTGATATGTAAAAGGGGTTGTTTCGCAAGTACTATCGAGTTTGCCATTATCAATCGAGCACCCCTCAACATTACGGATGAATAAACTCGTGATTTCTTCTTCAATCTCTCTTGGAATTTGATTGGTTACATTCAATCTGATGATCATAGGCAAACTTGCCAATAATGATAAAAAAGCGATGTATAAAAAAAGATAACTCAACTTGTCTTTTAGGAAAAATGCAATTTTGCTAGGCTTAAAAATAGATATATTTATTCGTTTTAGCATGTGAAAACTCCTTATCATTCATTATAACATATTAACATTTATATGTTAAAATACTATTGGTGATTTTATATGAAATTGATGACTGCCGAGAAACATTATAACACATTAAACAACTACTATAGACACATATATCCCTCAAAGGTATTTAAGATTGCCTTAAACGGAGGGTTCACATGTCCAAACATTGATGGGACTGTCGCAAGAGGGGGTTGTACCTTTTGTACCCCCCTAGGTTCTGGAGATTTCGCAGGTTCGAAATACGATCCTTTAAAAGTGCAGTTTGAAAATATTAAAACGATGATGCACTTAAAATGGCCTGATGAAGCCAACTACATTGTTTATTTTCAGGCCAACACAAACACACACGGCCCCATAGATAAAATCAAAGCCCTATTTGATGAAGCCATCACGCTTGATCCAAACATCGTTATGATTTCGATTGCAACCAGACCAGATAGCTTATCAGATGAAGTTTTAGACTATTTAGACGACTTAAATCAAAGAATGCCAGTGCAAGTAGAACTTGGGTTACAAACCATTTTTGAAGAAACTTCAACCCTTATTAATCGCGCACATGATTTAGCCTGTTTTGACGAGGCAGTGAAAAAACTAAGATCCCGGAATATTGAAGTGGTTGTCCATATCATCAATGGCTTGCCTTTTGAAACAAAGGACATGATGTTACAAACCGTAAAACACATTAATACTTTAGACATTCAGGGCATTAAAATACATATGTTGCATGTCATGGAAAAAACAAAAATGGGGTTTGATTACAAGAAAAAACCATTCCCGATTTTGACCCTGGAAGAATATGTAGACATTACCGTAGATCAGTTGAGATTATTGAATCCTTCTTTTATCGTTCACAGGGTTACTGGTGATGCGCCCGCTCAGTTATTAATTGCCCCAAATTGGACTTTAAAAAAATTTATTGTTCAAAATGAAATTGATAAACGCATGCGTCTCTTAAATGCTTGGCAAGGTGATCGATATGAGAAATGACTTAATCCATCAATTTAAACAAAACTATTTAAAATCGAAAATAGTGACTAAAGACATTGTCATTGATGCCACTCTCGGTAACGGACACGACACATTTTTTTTACAGTCTTTAGGCGCGATTGTTCACGGGTTTGATATTCAAGAAAAAGCCATTTTTGAGACCAAGAACCGTTTAGATGATTTAATGAACATCCATTTACACCATGAGTCATTCACCCATTTGCTCGACTATAACCTAAGTTTTAAAGGGGTCATTTTCAACCTCGGTTATCTTCCAAACGGTGATAAGACCATCACAACCCTTGCTAAAGACACCTTAGACATTGTTAGACGAATCATTAATCAAATGACGCCAGGTCAGTTTATATTCATAACCTGCTATCCCGGTCACTCGGAAGGTATGAAAGAATCAGAACTTCTTCTATCCTTAATCAAAACCTTACCCAATGATTATCTGGCTTTTACTTATCAAATACAGAACAGGACAAATGCACCTTTTAACATCGTAATAGAAAAATAACGCGAACATGCCTCTAAAGCATATTCGCGTTTTTCTTACATAAAGTAGATTTTTACAGTTTCATTTAAAAATCATTTTTGTTTTTGTTTTTTTGAGTAGTGAAAACTTCTAAGGGTAGCAAAACGGAGAGTATATCACAAAAAACATTTTAGATGTTTTTGAGTAGCAAAATTTCTGAGGGTAGCAAAACAGCTGTTGGTGATCAAAGGGCTTATATTCAGTTTTTGAGTAGCAAAATTTCTGAGGGTAGCAAAACGCAATCACAAACGATAAAAAAAAATTATATGTTTTTGAGTAGCAAAATTTCTGAGGGTAGCAAAACTTGCACCCAAACATATATTAGATTGCACCAGTTTTTGAGTAGCAAAATTTCTGAGGGTAGCAAAACTAATATTGACACAGTTAGTAAAAGATTCAAGTTTTTGAGTAGCAAAATTTCTGAGGGTAGCAAAACTATACGATTTTAGCCCTTACGATTATGACAGTTTTTGAGTAGCAAAATTTCTGAGGGTAGCAAAACAACTTAACAGTTCAGACTGGCGCTATTGATGTTTTTGAGTAGCAAAATTTCTGAGGGTAGCAAAACTGTGGACTGACAGCATCTACATGATCGTCAGTTTTTGAGTAGCAAAATTTCTGAGGGTAGCAAAACCCTATTGTCAATTCTTTTTCCATGTAGTTCGTTTTTGAGTAGCAAAATTTCTGAGGGTAGCAAAACTGTCTGCTAGGTTCTTACAACCACCAACTCGTTTTTGAGTAGCAAAATTTCTGAGGGTAGCAAAACTTATACGTTGCACTCTCTCGAAATACGTTGGTTTTTGAGTAGCAAAATTTCTGAGGGTAGCAAAACTGATTTTCTTTAAGCTCGTGTAATGCGTTCGTTTTTGAGTAGCAAAATTTCTGAGGGTAGCAAAACACGTGGGGTAAAGGTAAACATCGCAACCTTGTATTTGAGTAGCAAAATTTCTGAGGGTAGCAAAACACTATAGAATGATTCAACATGCCATAGGATGTATTTGAGTAGCAAAATTTCTGAGGGTAGCAAAACAATGTTGATGAGTTAGTTTTTAACACATTAGTATTTGAGTAGCAAAATTTCTGAGGGTAGCAAAACCACCCACCTTTTATATAAACACGGTCATCTGTATTTGAGTAGCAAAATTTCTGAGGGTAGCAAAACTGTTGTAAGTTTATTAGTTTCTAAAGTGTTGTATTTGAGTAGCAAAATTTCTGAGGGTAGCAAAACATGTTGATAAGGAAACAAATGGTATTGTTTGTATTTGAGTAGCAAAATTTCTGAGGGTAGCAAAACACGAAGTTGTAACATAATATAAAACAATACGTATTTGAGTAGCAAAATTTCTGAGGGTAGCAAAACACGAAGTTGTAACATAATATAAAACAATACGTATTTGAGTAGCAAAATTTCTGAGGGTAGCAAAACACGATAGTGCTATTTCTATGATAGAAAATAGTATTTGAGTAGCAAAATTTCTGAGGGTAGCAAAACATTTATCGGTTGGTATAAAGATGAAGCTCTGTATTTGAGTAGCAAAATTTCTGAGGGTAGCAAAACGGATCTATATTACCATTTGTTAATACCATTGTATTTGAGTAGCAAAATTTCTGAGGGTAGCAAAACCTCAAATGTATTATAACATTTTTTTGATTATTATGAGTATTACAGTAGTTTTACAACGTGTTTCAAGACTGGATCTTCTTCCTTACAAATGTAGTTATGTAATTTTTCCTTTAATTCATCAAGTGTCAGTGTTACTTCAAGTTCAAGCAAAATATCGTTATACAAATCCACTTCATTAGCAAAATCGAGACTTTTTGATTCAAAAGAGATGACATTATCAACGTCTGTATCTAACGGTTCATTTATAGCAACCAAAAAATGAAGATTGGGCAGTTCATGACATTCTATTAGGGTTTTAATTCGTTCATATAATATTGGTGTATCAATCAAAAAGATGTAATTAAACAAATCATTACTAGTTGCGATAAAGATCGCCATTTTCACCTGTACCCACAAAAGCTCCTCAATGGTTAGATTGTATCCATTGATTTTATATCCCTCTTCCATCATTCCAAGATTCATATTTTTAACCAGAAACTTAGTTGTAAGTTCTGGGAATTCAACTAAAAAGTCGAATTTTGAATCTAATTGGTTGATCTTTTCTTCCAATATTTTGCATAAATCATTTAAAAGTATATTGATAGTTTGAACGGTTTCATCATATTCTATATTAACTAAACTCAGTTCTATGTACTTCAACAATATTGCTTTAGAGCCTAATTTCAACTCAGTATCTACATCATAGTTATCAGATATTTCGTACATTTTCCACTTCTTTGTGTCTAATGGTTTGTCATCTATTTTAATTTCTGTTAAACAGTCTTTTTCCCTATCATACTCAGTTTGATCCACTCCAAAAAAGTGTTTTTTTAGTGTTCTTGATAAAAAGTGTTTCATTTCATAATTGTTACCATATAAGTACTTAACTTTTCCAAATCCAAATTCAATTGCATGATTGTTTTGTATGATTGAAAGTTTATTCATAATCCTCCTTATAATAAGATGAAAGGATCAATGGTGATGATATTTTCCTGTTTACTTATACCGCCTAAGATGACCTCCATTTTAGAGTACTGTTTTTCTGTTAACATAAGGATTCTAATTTGACCTTTTTTAGGACATTCTTTTCTTAGCATTGATGTATGATTTGCTACTGAATCTCTGTTCGCGAAAATTTTTGAATAAACAGAGTATTGTAGCATAAGATACCCTTTTGAAATTAGATACTTTCGAAATTTTGTGTATACTCTTCTTTCTTTTTTTGTTTTGACAGGTAAATCAAAAAATAGGATCAAGCGCATGATATCATAGCTCATTGAACTTTAGGATGGGATGCTTCAATTCTATTTCATCCTGTGATTCAGCATAGGCAATAACCTGATCTATGTAAAGCCTCATTGTATTGAACAGGCTTTGTTTTGTATCGCCGTAGTAAATATCACAAGTTGTCAGTTTCACCAATGACAGTCTATGGTCTTTAGTAAATATACTCTCTTTTAACAAGTTATTGTAAACCCAATAATCTACGATTGGTCTAAATGGTTCGATAAAATCATCACTCAAATTATATAGATTACTTGGTCCTTTATGAAAAAAGCCTAGTGATGTGTGGTATCCTTTTGAGATAATCACTTTACTAATTTGTGACCTGATGATTGCATACCCATAATTAAGACCTGCATTTACTGAGTCCTC
Organism: Acholeplasma sp.; assembly: GCA_034006765.1. GTDB lineage: Bacteria > Bacillota_I > Bacilli_A > Acholeplasmatales > UBA5453 > Paracholeplasma. Next base: position 193,589 of record JAVESF010000002.1, read on the forward strand.
ATTAAAGCGTTTGAAAGACTCTCCAAAAAGTGCCCTAAAATACATTTTTGCAGATAACCCTTCTCTATTTGTTGCATCATGAAGTTCAACTTCATCGTGGTATTTTGATAGATTTGATTGTGCTAAATGCCCTAATCCTAAATGTTTTAGCAGCGAAAGTTGATTATATATTTTGCTTTTGATGATTTGCTGATGCACTATACCTTTTTTGAAAGGGCTCCATTCGATTTGCTTTCTCAAACAAAAAGAAGTTTGTGAAGAACCGCCAAAAGGAACCATTAAACTGTAAGGTAAGTGTTCCAAATTGCATACAATTAGGTTCACATTATAAGTCGTGATTGCAATGATCAAATGAACGGATAGTGTGATTTTATAATTATCTAATACAATTGTATTAATATCTGACAAAGGAATTAAGATATCTTCTTGATTTTTGACTACTTTAATATTGTCTAAGTATAGCGACAAGTAGTCAGATTCTTCTATGTATAATATTCTCCAACTCATAATAAAAAGAAAGAACCCACATTGCTGTGGGTTCGACTTCGGGAAAAATTCCCTTGTCTTGCTAGGTCCTCAGAACCTTTGCTACTCAAGTATCCCTGCTACGAGGATACATAAGTATTATAGCAAATTAAATAATCAATTTCAAGGGTTCTTTGTAAACCTTGTATTTCTTTCCAGCAGGTGTGACATTGTATTTAGTTATGTTAGCGGTTGAACGTCCTAGAGTTTTCATAATTCGCTCATCATTTACCTTGTCGTAATATTTAAATTCGATAACGTTATTTTTATCGTTAGCTACGGCAATATATCTAAGAAGTGTCTTTTGTCCATCATCAAATTCGATTAAGTCATTTCGATATAATGAGAATCTAAATTCATAGTTGTGATCAATCCCTTTATCGTTAAGTTTATTTTGATAAACGGCTTCATCAATGACGAATTTATGATTGATATTCTTCACTTCAGCGTACCTTATGGTTACGAACCTATACAAACCTTCTTTTGACTGATAAATGTCTGCTCTAACAGACGATATTTGTTGAAGGATTATTTTTTTATTACCCGAATAGTTTTCAGGCGTAATGTTTATATGGTTCCCAAGTTTATTACGAACATACTTAACATCGGTAACAACAGGACCTTTGTTGTTTTTTCTAATTTTGCCGTGATTGTCGGCAAAGACTTGTAACGGATATTGTTCGTGCTTGTACTGATCGAAAGCCTGTCGTATGAGTTCATAGGTTTCTATGTCGTGCTTGTACATTAAGAGCGTTTCTTTCTTATCTCCCGCACCAAAAAACGGGTCTAGCTCTTTTTGTTTTTTACTGTATATGTCTTTTAGTTTATAAACAACATATTCATCTTTATCGTATACTCGTGTTGAATAAATGGTTTGGTCAGATACGCTCCTGTTATACTTAGAGTCTCTCTTCCAAGAGTATCTGACATCGTTAGCGTCAAGATTTCCTAATTGTTTTAAATACATTACTAAAGACGAATCTTCTTTAGGATCTGCTTCAAATAGTTCACCTGTGTTATTAAGCGTTGCATAGTTACTTTCAGTATCGCTATCTACTTTATAGAGGTAGTTGAATAGTCTTTGTCTACTAAGTGCAGCTACGATGAGTGCATCTACTGCGTGATGCATATAGATTTGTCGATCTTTATCAAATGGATTAAGTGATTCTTCTTCATTTTGATGCGCTCTATACCAAAGCGATCTTCCAATACGTCGAAATAGACTTGTTTGTTTACCTTTAATTGTTAACACAGATGTAGGAATCCCATTAACTTCAAAATACTCTTTTAGTGTCATCATAAACATTCGAACTGCATAACTTGTGTCCACTAAATTCCGATTTATAAACTCTTTCATTTGACTATATTTTGTGATATCTCTAACTTCTAGCAAATATGCTTTCTTTTTAGCGTTATAGTTTGCGTTTGACTCTATGGATATCTTGAAAATTTCAAAATTTTGAATGGGAAAGTGCTTTCTCACTTTGCCAGATGTAAAATACCCAAATGGTGTTTTATTCCCTTTAAGTTGATTCACATCGGAAATAACTAATACTTTATTATCATAAGAGTCATCTAGCGAAATTGAAAAGGGCAATATATGGTCGACTTCATAGGCTTTTGGATCCGTAATCATTCTATTGAAATCGATTGGTAATCCTGTATATGCGCATTTCCCATCTTGCTCGTTATAAAGTCTTATTTTAAGGATTTGCATGCCACTTGGTCTATAGGAGTCATTTCCGGTGACACTTTGAACCAATACTTCTGCTTCTGTGCGAGATTTCATATTAGTCTTTTGAGCTTTTTGAATGTTTGATTTTTGTTCTTTTGAATTTTTTTCTCTGGTAGTCTCGACAACAATTCGGTCAAAATTTCCAAACTCACTTCTTAATTCTTCAACAACTTTCAAAGCTTCTTTTTGAGCTCTTCTTGCTACGGGGCTCAATATGATTTTGTCACTTAAAGCCAACTTATCTTTATTAATATCTATTGAAGCATCCAGAATCAGTTGCTGTGCATTCATTTCATTTTCAACTAACTCTTTATTCAAGATGTAAAGTGCTTTAAATGAAAACGCATGATATCCATTAAATCCTGTTAAATTGGCGATAGCCTCAATAGACTGTTGTTTAATCTTCAACGATTGAAGCAGTGATCGTCTTTCAGAAAGCACTTGGGTTGAAGTCAAAACCTCTGCTACAAAGTCATAATCCATTAACTTCATTTTTTGTATATCCAAAGAATCTATGACTTTTTTAATCTTATGATAGTGTTCAAGTTCAGTGATTAGTGGCAAAGCTGCCGAAGATTCTCTCATGCCAGATAATTCAGACATTTCTACCCCTAAAAATTTGGCCAACCCTTTAAAACCCTTTGGTTTAAAGTATCCATTCTCAATAAGATAGTCTAGTACTTTGGTTTTCTCATCTTTTGATAATTTACGTTTGTCTTGAGTTACAATTCTTAGATTATTAAGATCATTTAAAAGATTGTATATTTCTGCAGAAACAGCACCTTTAGGCGCTCTTAGCTGATCGTTATAAATGCTACATTTTCCCCTCATCAGCTCAATTAGGTTCAGTGGGTTCTTGTTTACAATTTCACCATTCTTTAATGCTAAATACTCAGCATTCTCATAGGTAAAATGAAATCTTTCTTGTTTGTAGCGTCTTTTTTGAACATCGTCAAAACAATTAATCATGTCATTTTTCAGTGATCCATCCACGCTTCTATAACGTCCATATGGCGTAGGAGAGAGTAGGTTCCCAGGTCCTTCCGAAAAATGACGACGGCGATTAATGATTTCTATAACGCTTTGATTAAACTTATCGTCCATTTCTTGATTGTTCAAAATAGCTTTTGTTTCGTCCAAATAGTCAGTTGTCTTAAAGACATTTTGATGGCCTCTAACGATGCCTTCATCGTTCAATTTCTTCATCTGTATTTGAACTACTGATAACCCTTTTTTTATAAGTTTGGCATGTTGTTGTAAAACCAATTTAGGACTTTCTTGATTTTTAACCTCTTCTTCAACTGTCTCTAAACTAGAGCCTCTACGCTTAGACAAGTGAATGAGTGCAGAAGCAAGTTCATCAGATGAAAGTTTCTCAGTAAGCCCTTTTTCCCTAGCAGCGTATGGATTTGAGAAAGGCACATAGTCAAGAGTTGGAATTACAGAATTGTTAAAAAGCAACTGTCTCATATCCATTACTCTTAATTTCTTTCTACTCTTAATACGTCTAGCACTTCGGAAGTTTCTTCTTTTTAGGTTATTCTCAGAGTCAGCTTCCTCGAATAACCTCACACCACTTGCGATGATTTCATTGTTATCGTCTATAATGCCCCATCCAACTGAGGTTATACCGATATCAATACCTAAAGTATATTTTTTTGCCATCTTCAATCGTTCCTCCTTAATATCTCAATTATATCATAAATTAAATAGTAGATTATAATAAAATAAAAACGCGAACATGCCTCTAAAGCACATTCGCGTTTTTCATTGTATTATTTTACTACGATATTCACAATTTTGTTCTGGATATAAATCACTTTAACAATGCTTAAGCCTTCTGTAAACTTAACGACATTAGGCGCATCTAACGCCATTTTTTTAACGATTGTTTCATTTTCATCTGGTTTAACCTTGATTCGGTCTCTTAATTTACCGTTCACTTGGATAACCACTTCAACTTCATCTAACACAAGTTTAGATTCATCAAATAAAGGCCATTCTTGATAAGCGATTGTATCTTTCTTATTAAAAACGGTTTGATAAAGTTCTTCTGTGATATGAGGGGCAATCGGATTGAGTAGTTTTAAGAACCCAATCGCTTGAGCTTTTGAAAAACACTTTTGTTTATAAACTTCATTCACGAAAATCATCATCTGTGAAATTGCCGTATTAAATGCTTGTTTCTCATAGTCTTCTGTTACTTTTTTAATGGTTTGATGGTACACAAAATCTAGCGATTCGTTTTTATCTTCAATTGGAAAATAATACATTCTCCAAACGCGGTCTAAGAAACGCTTTGCCCCATCAATGGCTTCTGTATTCCAGGGTTTATCCGCCTCTAAAGGCCCCATAAACATTTCATAAAGTCTTAGTGTATCTGATCCATATACTTCAATGACTTCATCTGGGTTTACGACATTGCCTTTTGATTTACTCATCTTTTGGTTGTCAGATCCTAAAATCATTCCTTGGTTGATAAGTTTCAAAAAAGGTTCTTTGGTACTTACCATACCTAAATCAAATAAGAATTTGTGCCAAAATCTAGAGTAGAGTAAGTGTCCAACGGCATGTTCTGCCCCACCAATATATAAATCGACTGGCAGCCATTTATCCAATTCTTTTTTAGCTTCTTCTGTATTTAGCGGAATAAATCCAACCAAAGTTTTTAATACATAGCCAATATAATACCAACTTGACCCTGCAAGTTGAGGCATGGTGTTCGATTCACGTTTGTATCTAACACCATCTTTTTCAATATTGATCCATTCATATAAATTGGCAAGTGGTGATTCCCCTGTGCCGCTTGGTTTAATATTAGTCATTTTAGGTAATTCAAGTGGGAGTTCGTCTTCTTTTAAAGTAATCACGTTATCGTCTTCATCGAATAGTACTGGAAATGGTTCTCCCCAATAACGTTGACGTGAAAACACCCAGTCTCTTAAACGATAGGTCACTTCTTTTTGACCTAATAGCGTTTGTTCAAGATGTTCAATGATGGTTTTTTTGGCTTCTTCGTTATAAAGACCATTGATAATGTCTGAGTTTATATGAACCCCATCTCCTGTGAAACAACCTTCTTCGTCATGTTCGATGACTTTGATGATGTCTAACCCATGTTTCAAGGCGAATTCATAGTCTCTTTCATCATGGGCAGGCACAGCCATTACAGCACCAGTACCATAAGAAGCTAACACATAATCCGCAATCCAAATTGGTACTTTCTTTCCATTGATTGGATTAATGGCGAATGCGCCAGTAAATACGCCTGATTTGTCTTTGTTTAAATCGCCTCGATCAAGATCAGTCTTTTGTTTGGTTTGTTCAATGTATTTTTTAACACTTTCTAGTTCATCGTCTGAAGTGATGTCTAATACCATTGGATGTTCAGGTGCTAATACCGCATAGCTTGCGCCATAAAGCGTGTCAGGTCTTGTCGTAAACACATCGAAACTTTGGTCGCTATGGGAAACTTTGAACGTAATTTTTGCCCCTATTGACTTCCCAATCCAGTTTTTTTGCATTTCTTTGATGTGATCTGGCCAATCCAATAGGTCCAAATCTTCTAGCAAGCGATCGGCATACTTAGTGATTTTCAACACCCATTGTTTCATCGCTTTTTTGGTCACCGGATAGTGTCCTCTTTCAGATACCATCATGCCATTTTTGATTTCAATTTCATCATTGGCAAGCACAGTTCCTAACCCTTCACACCAGTTAACCTCAACGTCTTTTCGTTCGGCTAATCCATGTTCAAAGAGTTTTGTAAAAATCCATTGTGTCCATTTGTAGTATTCAGAATCAGCCGTAGCAAACTCTCTATCCCAGTCAATACCGATTCCAGCTTCTTTCACCTGGCGTTTAAAGTTTTGGATGTTACGGTAAGTAAACTCTCTTGGATCGTTACCTGTTTGAAGTGCGTATTGTTCCGCTGGCAATCCAAAAGCATCCCAGCCCATTGGATGCATGACGTTAAACCCTTGCATGCGTTTAAAACGACTCATAATATCGGTCGCTGTATAAGATTCGATGTGTCCAACATGCAGGCCTTGTGCAGATGGGTAAGGAAACATGTTTAACACGTAATAAGTTGGTTTGATTTGATCATTTTCTGTTCTAAAGGTTTTATGATTATCCCAATAGGTTTGCCACTTTTTCTCAATGGCGTTAAAGTTATATTCCATATTATCACTCTTTCGTCTATTTACCATTATAAAACAAATACTAGTTTTTTAAAACTAAAACTCATAAAAAAATCCTCAATGCCATCTTTAGTCATAATGATAACTAAAATGCATGAGGATTTTTATACAATGGTTCTACTAGTGTGTCATTTTCTTTGAAGCATTTTCATGTGATATTTCACCTGCAGCAGTTAACGCCTTCTTCGTAATCAAAGGCCCAACAAGTTCATACACAAAAGTCGCAGATAAAATAACAGCTGATATTTCTTTTGCGTACTCAGGCACTATACCGGCAGCTACAATGGATAACCCAATTGCAACCCCTGCTTGAGGGATTAACCCAAACCCTAAGTATTTCTTAACATTCGGACTACCATGAGCAATTTCAGCCCCTAAATAAGCCCCAAATAATTTACCAATAACACGGCCTAAAATGTAAATGACACCAATGCCACCAACTGTTAGTAACACATCAAACTGAAGTTCAGCGCCACTAAGAACGAAAAACATAATAAATATTGGTGGTGTTATTCGGTCTGATAAATACATTAATGTGTCTAACACATCTTCAGAAGCAAGATTCGTGAAGACCGCTCCCATCATCATACACGCTAATAATGTAGATAATTCAAAGTCAGCACTTACTAGCTTAACTAGTTCTGCTGAAGAAGCCACTAAAAATATAAGTGCTAGCAATAATGAAACTCTATTGCCTCTACCCGTAAACCATCTAACCCCATAGCTTAATAAAAGTCCAGCAAGCGCGCCTGCACCTAAACTAGCAACTATTTCCACAAATGGTTTGATTACCATCCACGCAACTGAAACATCTGATTGTGAACCAATGGTTTTTGCAATTGCCACAAATAATCCAAAAAATACAATCGCAGTCGCATCATCAATCGCAACCACGCTTAATAGGTTTTCAGTCACTTCACCTTTGGCTTTGTATTGCTTAATGACCATGATGGTGGCTGCTGGTGCTGTGGCTGCAGCAATCGCAGACAATACCAGTGAAAACTTAAGATCAAACCCGAATGATATTAATAACACAAAAACGATGATGATCGCAAAAAACGATTCTAGTGCTGCAATCACAATCGGCAATTTTCCCACGCGTTTGAAATAGGATAACTGAAATTCAGTCCCAATCGAAAACGCAATAAACCCTAATGCAATTTGAGAAATTGAATGTAATTCATGATAGGCAGTTTCAGGAATGACATGATACCCCGTTAGACTAATCAAAGGCCCAATAAAAAGCCCACCTAGTAAATAACCCGTAACATTAGGTAGGTTGAACTTTTTAGCGAGTTTACCGAACAACAAGCCTGTTAACAGTAATACCGAAAGATAGAATAAAATCATTTAGTCTTAAACCCTCTTAAGTAATCCACAGGAATCGTGAATAAAATGCCTGTATTCGGTTCATCGATGCTGCCTACTACTCTTTCGATTACCGTTTCAATCTTAGATACATTTTCTTCTTTAGTCACCATCATAATGGTTTTGTTTTCTTTCTTATTTTCCCTCAACATATTTCTGAGTGAACCAAATATGTTTGATAACGACTCATCGTTGGAATTCACAAGTGATGAAGCCATACCGGATGAATTCATAACCGTCGCACCGGTTAAGTGTTCATCAGCTAGTTCTTTTAATAAACGGTCAAGTTTATCTGTTTTGTTTAATATAAACACTAATAATTTCAAAAAAAACACCTCTTTCGTTGTTATTATACGCCTGATACGATATCATTTCAAACAAATCTTAAAAGAAAGCACTTACGAAAAAAAAAGGACAACTTTTGTCCTATTTTGCTTGTGACTCGATGTATTTCACTAAATCTCCAACGGTCTTTAAATTTTGTGCAGCTTCATCTGAAATGGAAATATCAAACTCATCTTCTATGTTCATAATTAATTCAACTGCATCTAAAGAATCAGCACCTAAATCCTCTTGTAAGCGAGCTTCCATAGAGATTTTTGATTCTTCAACTTTTAACTCATTTAAAATCATTTTTTTTACTCTTTCGAAAATCATAACGATTCCCTCCCTTTAGTAGTCATATGTAATTGTAAACCATACATTCATTTTTGTCAATGAATTACAGCCAGTTTAATTTGAATATCAAAGAAAAAACATATTCTTCTTAACTGGCGTAAAATGGATATATAAAATGAACGCTTAACAAAGGCAATATAAAGACATATCAAGATATTAATACATATTTTATTACCATTAAAAATAATTTTATGCATAAATATACATTTTACAAAAGGCAATAACATGCGAGGGATAACGCACTTTCAGGACTGATGAATGTCATCTTTAATACCCTAAGTTAGGCTGTCATCAATCGACCGCTTCATTATAGGTGACTAATTTCTCAATCCCGTAGCCTTTTATTCGTATCGCGTCGATAACCCCGTCTTCATCTAATTAATCATAAAACAGTTTACAGATCATCGTTGAAAGATTGATATCAACCTTGATTGCCCCATATTCAATACCTATCTGTTCAATTGTATTTAAGCAAGCCCCACAATGGAGTCCCTGTATTTTCGTAACCAATACATTCATCTTTATACCTTCTTAAAATAGTTTAAAAATGCCTGTTACATCTTTATTCAATAGTTTGATTAACCCATTCACTTTTTTAAACGTGAATTTATCATTTGAGAATAATGGAATCGCTCTTAGAGGCATAGATTCAAATTGTTCAATCATCATTTTACTCGTAACTTCGCTTGCGTGAGCTTTTTTGATTTCTTTCACACCACTTTTATGGATGATTCTACCTATGAATGTGTGTTTGATATCACCAATTGTCGAATTAGAATCAATTTTGTGATGGATTGGATTTTCTTTAGGAGGCAATTCCCCAAATATAGATTCAAAATCGTGTGTGGCAATGTAGCGTTCTAAGGTATCGTAAATGGAAGCTGGTTGAGGGTCGATGATATCTCCAAATACAGAAATTGTTTCAAATAACTTGAAGTCTCTGGATGAAGATCCGATTTTGATCATAAATTCACCTTGATGAACTCTGAAATCGTCGATATCCACGTCATAATAATTAAAATCTTCACAATCTAACGTCAATTCTACTTTTGTTTTTTCCTTTGCTTTTAAATAGACTTTCTTGAACTGTTTGAGTTCTTGTGAGGGACGATGTACTAAGTTTTCTAAGTCGCTGACATAGACCTGAACGACTTCTTTACCATCTATCAAAGAAGTGTTTTCCATGTCAAAAGATAACTTGATATGGTCTTTTTTATGGAGAGTCTTCTTAGAAACAATCAGATTGGAATACTCAAATGTACTATAACTTAACCCATGTCCAAATGGATAGTTCACCATCAATCCCTTTTTATCGAAGTATCGGTAACCAACATATATGGATTCCGCATAATAAACTGCGTTTGTACCACCAGGAAAAAAAGGCGTACTTGAACAGTCATCTAGCTTAATAGGATATGTTTCAGCAAGTTTTCCTGATGGATTGACACTGCCATATAAAATATCAAATATGGCTTCAGCACCGGCTTCACCAGGTAAATAAGCGTTTAAGATTCCTTTTACCTTGTCTTTGTAAGGCATCAACGTTGGTGCGCCACCTTGTAAGACGACAATCACTTGATCTGTTTTTTCACAAATTAAGTCAATAAGTTCTAACTGAACATGTGGAATATTTAGATGTGTCCTATCAAACCCTTCTGACTCAAAACTTTCAGGCAATCCGATTAGAAGAACCACTTTTGCATTCGTTGGAATGCCTTTTTTAACTTCTTCGAAACCCAATCTATCTTCAGGATCTTCAAGATTATATCCATCAAAGTAGGTAAATGCTTTTTTATTCGCACTAAAAACATCATAGAGACTTGAAGGATTAATCGGATTTACCTGACTCGAACCAGCCCCCTGAATGCGTGGACGCTTCCCAAAAGCACCGACTAAGAAGATTTCTTCATCCTGTTTTAGTGGCAGTACATCATCATTTTTAAGTAAAACGATAGATTCAGAAGCAATTTCTTTAGCAAGTAGATGATTATCAACTTTATCCAATGTTTTAGGTGTTGAAGCTTTATCTAGTAACCAAAGAATGGGTTTTACTGCTCTATCAAGTTCAAAGTCTTTGATTTCATGGTCATGATAGGCTTTCGATAATATCTTGTTCTTTGAACCAGGCATTTCTAGATTCAGTCCCGACTTGAAGGATTTAACTCTATCATTCATTGCGCCCCAATCTGTAATAAAGGCACCTTTAAAATCAAATCTATTGCGTGCTATGGCTTGTAAAAACAGTTTTGACTCTGCAACATATGAGCCATTAACCTTATTATAAGAAGTCATCAATGCCCATGGTTTGGCTTTAAGTGCTTCTTCAAAGCCCTTCAAATAGAGTTCATACAAAGCGCGTTTATCAATAATTGTATTTATGGTCATTCGGTTTTTTTCTTGATTATTGGCTAAATAATGTTTTAAACAAGCCCCCACATTTTTAGATTGCAAGCCTTCAATGTATGATCTTGCTAGTCTACCTGAGACAAGAGGGTCTTCAGAAAAATATTCAAAGTTTCTTCCACAAAGCGGGTTTCTTTTGATATTAATCCCTGGACCTAAAACCATTGAAACATTTCGTTCAATGGCTTCATTGGCTATTCCAACCCCCATTTTATAAAGAAGCGCTTCGTCAAAAGAACATGCAACTAAAGAAGCAGTTGGAAAACAAGTCGCTTTTTCGCTATTTGACATATCTATTGGGTTTTCACTCATAGGTTTTCTAATCCCATGAGGTCCATCTGCCATCCTAAATCTAGAAAACCCTAACTTTTGAATGTGTTTGATGTGCCACATGCCATCCCCTGAAAGCAAGGCTATTTTTTCTTTAACAGTTAATTTTAATAAGTAATCGTCTAAGTTCATGATTTCACCTCGTCATTTGTATCTATGATCCGTAACAGTTCTTTGATAAATACGGATGTAAAAGCTTCATCTTTGAATGTTTCAATTTGACTATCTGAGTCTTGGTTAGTGATTGAAATGAACAATGGCATGCAAAAAGATGAAAACATAATCATATAACGCGCAAATATCGTCGTTTTGTCTTGGTTAGCGTTTGCTAACTTGATTTCATTAAAAATCATCCTTGTAAAAGCATTATCTGTAAAAAAAGTGTCAATCAAGAGATTACTAGAGGATTGTTGTGCATCTTGATTAATAAACAGGTAATATAGTAACCCGATGTTTTCAAGTGCATAACTATAGGTGAATTTGATCATTTCTTCAATAAGTTCTACCTTTGGTTTATCTTTATTTGCCTTGAGAATATCAGTGATACGTTCTTTTAATTCTTCAATAACCTCTGTTGCAACCAGTTGAATGAGCGTATCTTTCGATCCAAAGTGATAATTCACTGAAGCAATATTGATGTAGCATTTTTCAGCAATATCTTTAATGGTTACCGTTTTTCTTGATTGTAGTAAAGACCTAGTCTCTGCGATGATTCTTTTTTTGAGCTCTTGATTTTTCATGTTGCCTCCAAAAAATAGGATTTTAAATTATGTTTAAAACGACATTTCATATCTTATTTATATCACAAACAGTCTATAATTTAAATAGGCATTTAAAATATTCATTTACAAAAACAGAAAGAAGGCAAATCATGAACTATTTTATAACAAAAAAGGGTAGAATTATCACAATATCTGTCACTTTATTATTGGTCATCATTAGTACGATATCCGCTTTTTTTGTGAAAACCAATTATGATATGACGAAGTACTTGGACGTTAATTCCAATACCTATCAAGGCATTCAACTCATGCAAGACCATTTTGGTGAAATCAGCCAAGCTGAAGTAATGGCTACTGGTGACATAGCGGACGCCATTGAATTTAAAACCTACATCAAAACGCTTGATTACGTTCAAACTGCCGTTTTTATAGATGATTATGTCGATCTTTCTTTGGTCCCTATTGAATTTGTTCCTGAAGACATTAAAGCGAATTTTATTCAAGATGAAAACTATAAAATCTTAGTTACTTTCAGCCTCAACGCTTATGATACTAGAATTGATGAGACTTTAATTTCAATCGAAACCTATGGTGATGTATACCTTCGAGGCGAGATAATTGATAATCAACATGCAAGAGAGGTTGCGAATAGTCAACTTATTGTGATTATGGCAATCATTGTGCCCGTTTGTATTTTAGTCTTGGTGTTATTTACCGCATCATTGATTGAAGTCCTCATTGTCTTAGTTGTACTTGGGGTAGGTATTCTACTGAACCTCGGAACGAATCTTTTCATAGGTGAGGTATCGTTTATTACGATGACGATGGCGATGGCATTGCAGCTTGCCATGTCATTTGACTATTCATTGTTCTTTTTACATCGACTACATGAGTATGAAGACCTTGGAAAAGAGGCTTCCATTAAGAAAGCCTTGAAGTTGTCATTTAAATCGATTACGGCCTCTAGTTTAACCACTATTTTTGGGTTTATTGCATTAATGTTCATGCAATATAAGATAGGTTTGGACATCGGTTTGGTATTGTCTAAAGGGATTTTATTTTCATACCTTTCAGTCATTCTTGTGATGCCAGTTTTGGTTTATGTGTTATTTCCCTTGTTACTTAAGACGAAACATAAAGTGCTATTACCCAAGTTTAAAGGACTTGCTAAATGGATAGAAAAAAGAAAACTGATACTAGGTATTTTCTTCTTGTTATTTGTGATTGGTGGTTTATTGTTACAAAGCGAGACGGCCTATAGTTATCAAACTCATACCTCAAGTCCTGGTTCAAGAGTTTACGATGACAATGAGATCATTACACAAAAGTTTGGACCAAATAACCCCTATATCATTTTATTCAAAGATTCCACAGTATCAAAGGATTTATCGTTGATCAGTGATTTGAGTCAAATGCCAGAAGTATTGTCTATCCAAGCGTTGGTAACGACAGTCGATCCTAACACGCCAAGAGAGCTAATCCCAAGTTCTGTTATAAAGCCCTTTATCCAAGGCGACTACTCTAGAATCATTTTAAATCTATCACTGGTAGAAGAAAATTCCGCTTATTACGAGTTGGATACTAAAATACGAGAAACCGCAAAGACCTATTATACAGAAGCATACTACATTGGTTTGATGCCATCCACCTCTGACATAAGGACGATGGTATTAGAGGATTCATTATTGATTATGATGTTATCCATCGTATTGGTTGGTTTGGTAGTTGGCCTTGTATTCAAATCTCTGTTTTTGCCTATTTTATTACTAATCATCATCGAATCTTCGATTTGGATGAATGTAGGGCTAAACAGTTTAACAGACTCCAAAGTATTATTCATTGGGTATTTAATTGTGATGTCAATCCAATTGGGCGCAACCATCGATTATGCCGTATTGATGAGTTCACGCTACATCGAAAACAGAACCTCACTAAGTAAAAAAGACGCATTAATTGAAGCCATTTCAAAGTCTTTACCAACGATTTTAATCTCGGCCATTATTCTATCTCTTGCCGGATTCGTTGAATACCTAGTTTCTGATATGGAAGCCATTAAAGCAATTGGGTTACTGCTAAGTAGAGGCACAATTTTCGCCTTCTTAGTGACCTTATTGTTCTTACCTCCTTATCTTTATTACGGTGATCGGTTATTCATAAAACGTAAATAAAAAAATAAAAGCCTTCAATTGAAGGCTTTATAATTTACTAGCTTTTGCTTTTTGAATGTTTTCAATCAATTCTTTTTCCGCTAAGCCAAAATCGGTTTGGCGTTTTCTGTTTTCTTCTAGACGCTCTTTACGAACCGTCAACAAGTGTTCCATTGCCGATGATTCCGTAAAACCGATGTGTGCTTCTTGCGCAATGACATTACATGTCTCATCTCTAAACTCAACCACACCATTTAGAATCACTGTCACTAAAGATTCGTCGCTTTTAACCATTTTCACATAGCCTTTATCTATCGTAGATATGATAGGTAAATGCCTATTCATTATGGCGTATTGTCCGTTTGATTTGGACGACACGACAACATAATCTACTTCTTCATCGTAAAGTTTTCCTTGCGGCGTAACCACTATTATTTTCATAGATTCACCTTAAAGCTTTTTAGCTTTTTCAATGACATCTTCAATGCTACCGACTAAGCGGAATGCTTCTTCTGGTAGATCGTCGTGTTTGCCTTCTAAGATTTCTTTAAAACCTCTAACTGTGTCTGAGACCTTAATATAAGTCCCTGGCTGACCAGTAAACTGTTCTGCCACATGCAGGTTTTGGCTTAAAAAAAGTCTGATTCTTCTTGCGCGATGTACAATGATTTTATCGTCTTCTGATAGTTCATCCATCCCCAAAATCGCAATAATGTCTAACAATTCATTATAGCGTTGAATGGTCTTTTGAACATCTCTAGCCACGCGGTAGTGTTCTTCACCTACAATTTCAACTGATAGTGCTCTAGAGGTTGAGGCCAGTGGATCTACCGCTGGGTAAATCCCTTCTTCTGCTATCTTCCTTGATAAATTGGTAGTAGCATCTAAGTGTGTAAAAGTGGTAGCAGGTGCTGGGTCAGTATAGTCGTCTGCAGGGACGTAAACCGCTTGGATTGAGGTAATAGACCCTTCTTTTGTAGAGGTAATACGTTCTTGTAGTTTGCCCATTTCAGTCGCAAGTGTTGGTTGGTAACCGACTGCACTTGGCATACGTCCTAATAAGGCACTTACTTCAGACCCTGCTTGAGTAAATCTAAAGATATTATCGATGAATAACAATACATCTTGTTTTTCTTTGTCTCTAAAATATTCTGCCATTGTAAGCCCTGTTAGACCCACACGCATACGTGCACCTGGTGGTTCATTCATTTGTCCAAAGACCATCGCAGTTTTATTGATAACGCCACTTTCGGTCATTTCCCAAAATAGATCGTTGCCTTCTCTTGTACGTTCACCAACACCGGCAAATACTGAAATTCCGCCGTGTTCTTGAGCAATGTTATGAATTAATTCTTGAATTAATACCGTTTTACCAACGCCGGCTCCACCGAATAATCCGATTTTACCGCCTTTGATATAAGGCGCTAATAAGTCCACGACTTTAATCCCGGTTTCTAGAATTTCCACTTCGCTAGATAATTCATCTAGTTTTGGTGCGGTTCTATGAATTGGACTTCGGTGAACACTAGGACTTAATGGTTCTTTTTGATCGATAGGTTCTCCTAAAACATTAAAAATACGACCTAAGGTTTCTTTTCCGACTGGCACAGAAATGGGTTTACCCGTATTCATTACAGCCATTCCACGTGCTACACCATCGGTAGAATCCATCGCAATGGTTCTAACAACGTTATTGCCTAAATGGAGGGAAACTTCTAAAGTCAATTTAATGGTTACACCTGAACTACTTAAATCATTAATAATTAAGGCATGGTTAATCTCTGGTAAATTCGATTCGAATTCAACATCGATGACTGGTCCCATGACTTGAACAACTTTACCTTTGTTCATTTTTTTCCTCCTTTAGTTAACTGCATTGGCTCCGCCAATGATGTCTGTTAACTCGATTGTAATCGCCTGTTGACGTGCGCGATTGTAGTGAAGTTCTAAAGCTCTAATAATATCTTTAGCATTATCGGTTGCAGAACGCATCGCGGTCATACGTGAAGCATGTTCGCTTGCTTTAGCTTCTAATATATACCCATAAAGTTGATTTTCAACAAACATTGGCAACAAGTGATTAATGATTTCATTCTGACTAGGCTCATAAAGATATGAAACGTTTGAGCTTGGTTCTTCTTTTTCATCAAAAACAATTGGCAACAAGGTTTTCTCTTCTACAGTTTGTGTGATGGTATTGATAAATCTGTTGTAATATACAACAATTCTATCAATTTCTTTTTGGGTATAAAGGTTTATGAAAGTCTGTGTAATTTCTACAAAATCCACGAATTGAATGTCATCTCTGACATGAATAGGTTTGTCATTGATTAAGTCATATTTATTTCTTCTTGCGAAATTATACGCCTTTTGTCCAATTGCGGCTACCACAAATTTATGTGGACCTTTTGTTTGTATGGACTGTTGAAACTTTCGAAACAAGTTCGCATTATGGGGGCCTGCAAGGCCTCTATCAGATGAAATCAATAGATAACAAATCATATTTTCGTTACGTTTAGTAAGCATTGGATGTGTGACATCACTAGTGGACAGTAATCCATCAATGATGTGGTTCATTCGTTTCAAAAGTGGACGATAGCTGACGATCGCACGTTCTGCTTTTTTTAACTTCGAAGCAGATACCATATACATCGCATTGGTAATCTGAGATGTTTTTTTAGTAGCAGTTATTCGTCCTTTTATGTCTCTCATGGATGCCATAATAAAGGCCTAGGCAAATTGTAGCTTATAGCGATTAACTAAAGCTGCAACTTTACTTTCTTCTGGCAATACTTTGGTTTTACGTAGTTCTTCCATGATCAATGACCCTTCGCCATCATGATGGAAGAATTCAATCAAACCTTGTTCAAACCTTCTAATATCATCCAATTTTATGCTGTCTAAAAAGCCTCTTGTAAGGGCAAAGATTGAAAGCACTTGGTCTTCAACCTCCATGGTTTGATGAAGCCCTTGTTTAAGGATTTCAACGGTTCTTTTCCCACGTTCAAGTCTGGCTTTAGTTGCATCATCAAGGTCACTACCAAACTGAGTGAACGCTTCTAATTCTCTAAAAGAAGCTAAATCTAGTCTAAGGGTTCCTGATACCTTCTTGATGGCTTTAATCTGTGCAGACCCACCAACACGGCTTACTGATAACCCTGCATTAATTGCTGGTCTGACGCCGCTATGGAATAAGTCTGATTGTAAGAATATTTGCCCATCTGTAATACTGATAACGTTGGTTGGAATGTATGCCGATATATCACCAGCTTGCGTTTCAATGATCGGCAATGCAGTGATGGAACCACCACCTAAAGCATCGCTTAATCTAGCGGCTCTTTCAAGTAATCTCGAATGTAAATAGAATACATCCCCTGGAAATGCTTCACGTCCTGGTGGTCTTCTAAGTAGTAAAGAGAGTTCACGGTAAGCAATCGCATGTTTGGTCAAATCGTCATAAACAATTAAAACATCTTTGCCGGCAAACATGAATTCCTCTGCCATGGTCACGCCACTATAAGGCGCTAAATATAACAATGGAGATGGTTCACTCGCTGAGGCACTCACAATAATTGAGTAATCCATCGCACCATGATTTTTCAATGTTTCAAATAGTGCAGCTACGGTTGATTCTTTTTGACCGATGGCTACATAAATACAGATGACATCTTTACCTTTTTGATTAATGATTGTATCAACGGCTAAAGTCGTTTTTCCCGTTTGTCTGTCACCAATAATCAGTTCTCTTTGCCCTCTACCAATAGGCACTAAGGCATCTAAAACTTTAATACCTGTTTGCATAGGTACATTAACGGCTTTACGTTCCATCACACCTGTTGCTTTACGTTCAATGGTTCTTGTACGCTTAGTGTCAATGCTTCCAAGTCCGTCAATAGGTTGTCCAAGTGGATTCACCACACGGCCAATTAATGCTTCTCCAACAGGCACTTCTAGAATTCTACCGGTTGTTCTTACGGTATCTCCTTCTTTAATGGCTGTGGATTCACTTAAAAGAATGGCTCCAACGTAATCTTTCTCAAGATTTAACACTTGTCCATAAACATCATTTGGAAACACTAATAATTCTCCACTCATGGCATTGTCTAGTCCGTGAACTAACGCAATCCCATCCCCAACACTAATCACAGTCCCTACGTGGTCTGTTTTTATGTCATTTTGATACTTTTTGATTTGTTCTATGATCAAAGAACTAATTTCAACTGGGTTTATTTTGCTCATTACTTCACCTCACTATGCCTTTAAGGATTCACTTAAAGACTTGATAAATTGATTGATGGTGTTATCTATTACACTGCCTTCATAGGCAATCTTTAACCCACCAACAATTTTTGGATCAATTTTTGTTTCTATGATAATACGTCTCTTATGCTTGTTTTGTAGCGCTAATTCAATCTGTTTCAACTGTTTGTCCTTAAGTTGTTTTTGTGATGTAACAACCACTCTTAAGACATGTTGTTTATGGTCGATTAATCGCTTGTAGCTTTCTAAAACTTCTTCAACAATATCCATTCTGTTTTTATCTATTAATACAAATAAAAAGTGAATAAATAGAGAATCAAGTTTTAAAGATTCCAATAGTGTTTTTTTGGACTCTTTGCTCACTTTTGGATGTAACATTATCTCTTTAAGGTCATTTTGATAAATGGGTAAAAACGATTCAAAAAGTTCTAACACTTCAAACTCTTTCTTATTTTCACAAGCCAAAAAATACAATGCTTCGGCATATTGAAGACTTAAACCGGTCATACCTCAACCTCTTTAGTCGCCTTATCTATCCATGCATTATATTTCTTTTCATCCATTTCTTCTGAAATGACTTTTTCTGTTAGTGCTTTAGCCACTGTAATGATCTCTTTTTTAATTTGATTTTGAGCCTTGATTAGGTCTTGTTCAATCTCTTTTTCAGCTTCTTTTTTAATTCTTAGGGCATCTTCTTTCGCTTTAGAAACAATGCTTTCACGTTCTTTTTCAGCACTTTTCTTAGCAGCTTCTAAAGACACTGCAACTGTTTTTTTAAGAGTCGTGATTTCTGTTTCTGTATCTTCTTTGATTTGTAAAGCTTCGTTTTTCATTAACTCAGCTGCTGCCATTTCATCTTCCATTAAAGCTTTACGCTTTTCGATAAAGGTTGTCACATTACTCCAAAAATACTTTTTAACCACAATAAACAGCAAAATGGTCCCGCCCACTTGAATGATGATTTCTTCTAAGCCAACACCAAATAGAAGTCCCAAAGATTCATTAACAAAGGCACTTAGTTTTTCAGCAAGCGTCATAGGCTTACCTCCTTAAAATACTTTTTTATGCAACAAATATTAAAATGATTGCAACAACAAGTCCATAAATCCCTGTTGTTTCAGCCAGTGCATCCCCCAACAGAAGTGTTGAACGGATTTCATTGACTGCTTCTGGTTGTCTACCAACTGCTTCTACCGCTTTACCAGCGGCAAATCCTTGGCCAATAGAGGCTCCGATCCCTGTGAATACTGCTAATCCTGCGCCAAGATACGCCATGGCTTGTACAAAAAACGTGTTAAACTCCATATTATAATTCCTCCTATTATTTTTATTTTTAATCTTCAACAGCTAAACTGAGGAAGATCATGAACAAATTCAAAAATACATATGCCTGAATGGCTCCAAAAAATATATCAAATACTGGGTGTAAGATAAATGCCCCAGCAATAATGCCGAAATAAGATGTAAAACTATAAATCAATATCGCTAGGATAGACCCACTCATTAAGTTACCAAACAAACGCATCCCCATAGAAAATGGTGTCGCAAACTCCCCAATCAAGTTAATGGGAAGAAAAATTGGATTAGGCGATAAAAACTCTTTGATACGTTTTTTGGGTCTTTTAATCACCATCGCAGATGCTTGTATTGTGAAAAACACAATGATACTAATGCTAATCGCAATGTTTAGATTAGACAAAGGTGCAGTCAATCCAAATAAGCTAACTGTATTCGCTACCAGCAAGTACATAAATAACGTCACAATCAATGCTGCAAATTTATTAAAATGTTTCGGAAACATCGGTTTAATCATGTTATTCAAGGTTTGAACAAAAACAACTGATATGAAAGCGATGCCTTTAGGTGTTTTCTTTGGGTCAAGCTTCTTGACCTTGAGTCCTGCAATAATGCTGAAAACAATCAAAAACAAGATGACGATGATACTGCCCTTCATTGCAGAAGATAGTTCACTATAAAATGCGATCATGATTTACCTCCTTTAAAACTCTTAAATAGGCCCACAGCATAAAAAGCAATTTTAAATGTAAGTAAGCCATAAAGTGTTCCAAATATATTAAGTGTATCAAGATAATAAGACAATGCCAATAAAATTCCATATAAAAGGTATCTTATTAAGTATGACACACTAAACACTGGATTTGCTCTTTGAGTCAAGAAAAGCTTTTTGTTTTGTTTTGCTAACTGACTCATGCCCCACATGATTGCGGCACCACCAAGAATGATAGAAAGTGCAACTGCTTTGTCAAATATAAAATATCCGGCAACTGTACTGACTATAATTAGGAAAAGTGTATATTTAAAGTTTTGATTAAACTCTTGTATTTTATTCATTTAAGACTTACTCCTTTTTGTACGTTTGTACAAATTAAATATGCTAGAAAATATCCCTAATAATGCAAAAACAACTGTGAAAATAGGCGTAGTCTTTAGCCATTGATCAAGGACATATCCCAATAGAATTAACCCAAGTAAAACAAAGAATAATTCATAAAAAAACGAGATAATTAAGTTGTATTCTTTCACAAATTGGACAATTTGTTGTCTTTTATCAGGTTTCTTTGGTTCCATAATATCCCTTCATCGTATTTTCATCTTAAATACCCATGAAAATAGTATAACAAATATTGAGCTTATAGACAAACATTATCTATAGATAATCCACCATTTCAATTGATTATTAGATAAATCTTCCTGTCCTAAATCGTTCAATTGTTAAAGAAACGGGTTTATTGGCCATTTTTTGTCTAAAAGCTTTGATGATTTCTTTGGTTTGTTTTGCATTTTCTGTTGTGAAATCTAATCGAAATGTTTTAACGTTTGCCTTTCTCAGTGAATCGATATGAGCCATCAGATTAATGGGCATAACATCCATCACACGCATGTTACAATTACCATCATTAAGTAAGGCATAAGTGCCGTTGTTTTGGTCCTTTAAGGCATATTGGTCTTTAAAACACAAGTTACAATTAGGTTTATACGAAAAGGTTTTAGCAACCGGACAATACTTCGATATCATCAAGTCTTTTTTCCCGTAAACCACCATTTCTAAATTAGGTCTTTCTTTAAATGTATCTAAGTACCGATCAGAAAACTGTTCAATCAAACTTTGATCCAGTTCACTGGACAAAGTGATTCTTTCGACATGACTTTGTGATAAAAGCGCTGCTGTGTATATATTTGTCACATTTAAAAACTCTTCTGCATAAAGGTTATGACCATGATCATTATGGATGAGGGTTCCTATTTCATTGATTACAGAAGGCTCTGTTATCTTGTGATCTTTTTCATTATCAATGATACGTTTTTTGACCGGTATCAACCCTTCATAATTAAAATCGCTTACGTCGATAATATCATCATAATAGATGGTTTCAACAGATGATTCTATCGCTGATTTGAGTTGTTCTTTAGTGTGAACTTTAACAATCATTCTTTCTTTCTCGTCGAACTGAAATCCATTTAAAAATTCTTTGGTTTCTATTAGGCGTTTTTCTCGAGTAGTTTGGCTAATGATAAGTGCGCTTATCATTTGTTTTCTTAAGTCTGTTAACACTTTTTTTGGCACAAATGAAACTCGATCTGTAAACACATGTAACGCTTGAAAATAAAAAGGCGTTTCACCTAGTTTAAAACTATCTGTGATCATCGTTTCATCTGAAGGATGTGACAGTGCTTGAGCAATCAATTCTTTAGATTCAAAATAAAAGGGTTGACCATTTAACGTAAGCGACAGTTCTAATGGTTTACCCACAAATGCTTTAATAAAGCCTTTTAAAGGGATTAGTTTATAATAAGGGTTTAAATAGATTTGAAGGCTTTTTTCAAGTGAACTATCTGTGGTTTTATGTAGTTTTGAACCTGGTATAACGGTTTGTTTTACTTCAAGCTTAATGACTTGTCCACTAAAGGCTTCTTTGATGATTTCACCTTTACTGTTTTCCATATAGGTGACGTCATTACCATAATCTACATCTCCTACCACTCTAAACCCATCGCCATTTTTAAGTGGTTCAACAAGTCTAACTGTAGCAAGCCCTTTGTGATAAGACAGTATGTCCCCAGCAATGATGCCAATATGATTGGGTCTGAAATCGTTATTGATGTCTTTTGGCACTTCTTTAAACATATAGCCTTTTGTATAATCTCTATTAAACACTCGCTTTAGCTTATCAATTTCTGATTTGACATCGATTTTTTTATGTTCAATATAAGCATCCATTGCGCTGCGATATGACTTAACTGTTTGAATGACGTATTCTGCCTTTCGCATTCTGCCTTCTATTTTAAAGGAGTCAATGCCTGCATCGATGAGGTCATTGATATACTCAATGGTCATTAAGTCTTTCGCGCTCATTAAATAAGATGCTTCACTGATAACTTCATTGTTTTTTAGAAGTTGATAAGGCAATCGACAGTTATAAGAACACATCCCGCGATTCCCACTTCTTTGATTTAAAATGGATGAAATAAGACAATTGCCTGAGTATGAGACACAAAGTGCCCCATGAATAAATACTTCCAGTTCAATATCTACTTCTTTTTTTATTTTTTTGATCATGTCCAAAGAGGTTTCTCTTGCTAGAATCACTCTTTTGACCCCTAACGATTTTAAGTATTTAACCTGAGATACATGATGCACATTGACTTGTGTTGAAGCATGAATGGGGGTATTTGGATATCTTTCACAAAAAAGTTTAATTAACCCCAAATCTTGAACAATTAACGCATCAATATGATTTTTAACCAATTGATCTGTATAGGCCAAAACATCTTTAATTTCAGTATCGAACATAAGGGTATTTACGACCATAAAAACCGAGACACCTCTGATGTGGGCATACTCGATGGCTTCGATTAAATCCTGTTCACTGAAGTTTTCCGCAAAAGCTCTTGCCCCATATTTATGGCCAGCCATAAATATCGCATTAGCCCCTGCATTAATGGCACCGATGAAAGCTGTTTTTGTCCCAGCTGGTGCTAACAATTCTACTTTATGCATCCTATCCCTCTAATCCGCTAAAATTATATCATTATTACCAGAAGAAATACACGATATTTTCATAAAAACTATTTCATTATTAAAAAAGTTTTGTTATAGTTTAATTAAAGATGAACAGGAGTCTAACACCATGAAAGATCTATCCTTATTGAAAACCCATTTATATGCACATCGAGGACTACACAACGCCTCAATAGGTATTTATGAAAACACTTTGGCCGCCTTTGATGAAGCCATCAAACACGGATTTGGTATCGAGCTTGACACAAACATCTTAAAAGATGGTACTGTGGTTGTTTTCCATGATAAAAACCTCAAACGACTTTGTAACGTCGATGTAACATTAAAAGACGTTACTTATGATAGCATCAAAGACATTAAAATCATGAATACCAATGAAACCATTCATACTTTACAAGAAGTTCTAGATTATATTGATGGAAAAGTGCCCTTGATGATTGAAATCAAACCATTTGGCGACAAGACTTTACATGCGAAAACGGTCTATGAATTGATTAAGAACCAACAAAAATCTATTATGATTCAATCGTATAACCCCTATATTGTTTTATGGTATAAAAGAAATGCTAACACCATCATAAGAGGTCAAATCAGCGAGTTTTTCAAAGACTCTAATTTCTCTTTTTTAACCAGATGGATTATGAAAACCTTAATAACAAACAAACTAACAAAACCCGATTTTGTCAATTACGGATTGAAAGATATCCCTAATAAATACGTGGATAAACAAAAGAAAAAAGGCGTCAGAATCATTGCTTACGCAGCCAAGAATCAAGAATCGCTAGATTTTATGTTAGAACACTGCGACAACGCAGTGTTTGAAGGTTTCATTCCAAATAAAACGATCATTTAACGTCTACATAAAAGCCGGGACTCATTTAGAAGTCCCGGCTTTTATGTGGTTTGTTTCAATTTGTGTATGCTTAATACCAAAAGTAAAAGAAAATCAAGTGTCATGATATGAATAAAGGAATCGGATTGAAACCATTGAAAGTATGTTTGAACATCTCCAAAAATAAAGCCATACGCCAGTATGATTAAAAAAACCATTAAAAATAACCCATCGATTGTTTTAAAAGATTTCTTGTAGGGTTTTTCAACATGTGAATGAAAAAAGAAAGGGGTTAAAGCATACGCCCCAATGAAAAATGAGGTTACTAGATAAAGATAGTCTTTTTTAGCTAATTGATATTGGCGGCTTAAAGAAACGAAAAACCAAAGCGGAAACAAGCCCATTAGACTAAATAAAGCCAGAACAATTGGATCAGCTTTTAAAGTAATGCTTTCTACTATTTGATTTTCATTACCAAAGAAAAAAACTAGGTGAACCATTGTATAAAGGATAAAACAACCATAAAGCACCTTCAATTTCATAATACCACCTCTTATTAATAGTATAGCCTAGTTTTGATAAGCGCCTTTCACTTTTACTTAAAAAAAGTGTCTTAACCGATTATTCGCGGTTAAGACACAGCTTCGTTTTAATATTAATGCTTAATCCATATCTACATCGAAATTTTCAAGCAAAGACTTCTTCTCAGGTTTCGCATCGCCATGTTTCACAAATAGCATCGTAATAAAAGCGATTGAAACGAAAAATGCTGCGTATGGAAACAAAACTCTAGTTTTCAAGAAACTATTGGTCATTAACCAACCAGCTAAAATAGGGGTTAATATTTGAGCAGCCATACTAAAGGTATAATAATAGCCTGTATATTTCCCTACATCTGAGCCTTTAGAAAGTTCAACAACCATTGGATAAGAGTTCACATTGATAGAGGCCCATGCGATACCAGTCAATCCTAAAACCACATACAATAACATGCTTGTTTCTGGCTTTAAAAAGTATACATAACCAAAAGAAATCATCAGCAGTAATACTCCAAACAAAATCGTTTTTTTACGTCCTATTCTTAATGATAGAATCCCAATTGGAATAAATCCGACAATGGCTGTTGCTTGTGCAATCAGCAACGGTGTAGAATAGCCCATTTGTAGAATTTTTGGGGCATAATTGGATAAATAAGTGGTGACAGCATTGTACCCCATGAACCATAAGAATACTGAAATCAGGATTAAGAATAACGACCTTCTTTTTGCTTTATCTAAAACATCGTGAGAAATGACTTCCTCTTCGTCCTTAACATCATAGTTTTTCTCGAGTTGAAGACGTTCAGATACTAATTTAGGCTCGTTTACTTTCCATAAGAAAACACCTAATGTGATGATCATTACAATCGAAACAAAAATAAATGCAGGTGCATAATTCACCATCGAGTGCTTATCTAACCCAAACAGTTTTAACATAATGATTGCAGATATCCCTCCGACTGCACCCATTAGATTAATGACAGCATTCGCCTTACTTCTAAGCTGTTTAGTCGTGACATCTGGCATCAACGAAACTGCGGGTGACCTGAATGTTGACATCGCCAAAAGCGTTAAAAATAACATGCCCATAAATACAATAAACACAAAAGGAGAATTCATAGTGACTTCAAATGCGATTGAGGACAAATAGGCATAGTAAATATCTCTTGCGTTATAATAATTTTCAAGCGTTAATACGGTCGTGTTATCAGGATCATCAATCAAGTCTTTGAGGTTTGAAAGGTCTTTTCCTTCTAACAAAGTTTCATTATAAAGTGCTTCCCAGGATTCAACTGGTGTATCCGCACTAAAGCCTTCGATCACTTCATGCTTTTCATAAAGGTTCGTTTCTACTTCTAGTTTCTTCAGTTGAATATTGTCTGCGAAAGACAACCCAACAAATAAGAAGGCAGCCAGTACAGTTCCTACCACGATATATGGGGTCCGTTTACCTTTTTTATGGTTCGTCTTGTCTGACAACCCACCAAACAGTGGTAATAAAAATAATGCTAACACATTATCGATTGCCATCACATACCCTGCTTGCGAATAGTTTAGTCCAAACTTATCTACAATAATTCTAGATATAACCGCATCATAAGTCTGCCAGAATAGCGAAATCAGCATAAATGCAAGTCCTACATAAATCGTCTTCTTGTAATTTAGTTTCATGGTAACCTCTTCTACTTAATTATTTGATTCTATTGTATCATTGAATCTTTGTTTTTTATACCTCTAATCCTATTTCATGGTATAATTTTTGTAAGAAAAAGAGGATTATCATGTCAATTTGTAAAATTATACTAAAACCAAAAGAAGAAATTCGAATCGAAGATGGGCACCCTTGGGTGTTCTCTAATGAAATTAAATCCATAGAAGGCGACATTGTTTCAGGTGAACTTGCTTATGTCTACTCTGATAAAGGCAAGTATCTCGGAAAAGGTTTTTTAAATACTTCTTCTAAAATATTTGTAAGAATTCTATCACGAAACGATGACGTTATTGATGAGCATTTTTTTAAGACGCTACTCACCAAAGCCAATCAAGCAAGACTTGACTTAGGTTACCAAAACAGCTATCGTGCCTGTTTTGCTGAAGCCGATGGCATTCCTGGGTTAATCGTAGACAAATATGGTGACTACTTATCTGTCCAAATAGTGTCACTGGGTATCGATAAACGAAAAGAAATGTTTTTAAAGCTACTGATTGAATTATTCCATCCAAAAGGCATTTATGAACGTAGCGATGTTTTAGTACGAAAAAAAGAAGGTTTGCCGCTTCAAAAAGGGGTTTTATACGGAGACGTCCCAGAAGAAATTCATATATTTGAAAACGAGTTGAAAATGACGGTTGACATCATTAATGGTCAAAAAACAGGTTTTTACCTAGATCAACAAGACAATCATAATGCCATCAAACCTTACGTTAAAAACAAACACGTTTTAGACTGTTTTTCCAACATCGGTGGGTTCGGCTTACATGCCGCCTATTATGGTGCTAAAAGCGTTACTTGTGTCGATGTGAGTGCGCTAGCCTGTCAGAATATTATGAAACATGCCAAATTGAATGGGTTTGACCAAGTAACTGCTTTACAAGGCGATGTGTTTGACTTGCTTAGAGACTTTCAAAAGTCAAAAAAGACCTTTGATACGATTGTCTTAGACCCACCAGCATTTGCTAAAAAACAAGATAGCATTAAAAACGCTTATCAGGGGTATAAAGACATTAACTTACAAGCCATGAAGCTTATTAAAAATGGTGGTTATTTATATACCTGTAGTTGTAGTCACTATATGACCATTGAGTTGTTCTTACAAATGTTACAGGAAGCAGCTAAAGACGCTAATAAAATCGCTCAAATGGTCGAAATGCGTATTCAATCAAAGGACCATCCAGCACTACTAGGCAGTGATGAATCTTTATACTTAAAGTGCGTGGTAGTAAGAGTCATTGAAAAATAAAAGCTCGCAATTGCGAGCTTAGTCTTTGATAGATTCAGGGCTAGAAAGATTCGAACTTCCGAATGTCTGGGTCAGAGCCAGATGCCTTACCGCTTGGCGATAGCCCTATCAATAGTATTATAAACTTATTAATCTGATTTTCAAATAGAAAGTTTTACATTATGACTAAAAATGAGGGATTTACATGATCAAAATCGGCATCGTCTTATCAGGAGCACTCGCAAAAGGTGCCTACCAAGTAGGTTTTTTAGATGCGCTTTTAGAAAAAATAGATCGTAAACAAATCGTGGCTGTATCCGGTGCTTCAGTAGGTGCTTGCAATGCCTATGGACTTTCAACCAACAAGATGGCATCGATAAGAAAGGTTTGGCAATCATTTAATTATAAAAGCCTTTTTCATATTTGGCGTGGTGTGGTATTCAATAATCATATTGATAAAACATTTAACTTGTTTTTCGACGATAACGATTTTCTAGACATCCCTCTATTTGTTTCAAATGCCTCTGTGTTCCCTAGAATCAAATTTCACTATGTTCGTACAGAGGGGCCTTACCATAGAGACATGAGACGCATGATGAAAGGTGCCATTGGATTCCCATTTCTAATGGGTGGCCCAAAGTTCTTTCGAAAAAGAATTCATACAGATGGGGGCATCATTGATAACATTCCTATTTACCCCTTGACAACGCTTGATATAGATTTAATCATCGTCTTACACTTCGATCCAAAATTTGAGTTAGAAAAAAGACTACAACTGTCAAATAAAACCATCTTAGAAATCGATTTATCCGTTTGTAATGACTATATCAAGCAGAGTTTCGACTTTAGACAACAAACCTTAGAGACTATGTATCAAAGTGCTTATGTGTATGGTAAACACATTTCTGATCGTCTGTTCAACCATAGTGACATGGCATCGATACACAAAGAAGCGAATTTAATCATGGCAGAGGAGTCTGTTAAACGGGCAAAGTATAAGGCGTTGGATACTTGGCCTTCCAGACTAAACCGGTTTTTCAGAAAAAAAAGATACCATCCAAACGTTATTACATCTTTAGAAGATCAATACAGAACTTTAAGAGATTTAGATGCTTGTTACTGCATCAACTGTAAACGTAAAATCAAACCTGACAAACATTTTAGTTTTTGGTTTTTCTTCTTCACTTGGTGGATTGGGTTCGGTATTCTCCATTTTATCCACTACAAGTTTATTTCTAAACCTGTTTGTCCTTACTGTAAGAAACGTAAGTTCTCTAAACTTGAGTTCAAGCAGCTAAAATGATACCTAGTAAACAAGATTGTACCATCATAATAAAATGACACAGCAGGGGGGACCTTACTGTGTCATTTTTTATAATTTATGGTTAAGGATTCTTTGTTTAAGATCCTCAATTTTATGTTCAATTAGATGCATTGTTTCAATATAGGAGGCTAAAGGTTTTCCGGTTGGATCCTCTAAACCCCAGTCTTCTCTGTGTTTAGATTCAATAAAAGGACAATTCACGTTGCATCCCATCGTAATGACAATATCTATGTTTGGTAATGCGTCAATCAACTTCGACTTTTGTGTTAAATTCATGTCAATGCCATGATATTCTTGGATGATTTTAACCGCATCTTGGTTGATGACAGGCTTTGTTTCAGTGCCTGCTGAATACGCTTGGTAAACATCGCTTGCAAGTTTATTTGAAATTGCCTCTGCCATTTGACTTCTACAACTGTTGTGTACACAAATAAATGCCACATTTGGCTTCATTCAATCACCTCTTACGGTTATTCTATCAGATTGCTCACAATCTTTATGTAAAAATACTGTCAATTGTCCTGTTTTAGCGTTAAAACGCATTTAACGAAATCCGTTTTTCCCTCAGTGTAAAGATCTCGGTTGAGTCCGTGCTTAAGAAGTAAGGCTTCCTTGAGTGCCTCATAGGCTTTGGCAAGTTTTAAGTCTTGATTGAGTTTATCCCGAAAAATGACTTCGTCAATGCCTTTTTTTCTGATGTGAATGTGATAAACTTCAGAATCATATCCATTTGGGGTATAGCCTTTATTGAATGATACAGCAAAAGGGTTATCCGCTTGTCTCATTAATAGATACCCATGTTCTTTTAGTTTATTAATCGTTTTGTTTTCATTGGCTTCTTCTTTAAGGAGAATTAGGATATCCACAATCGGTTTGGATACAATACTTAAAATCGCAGTAGATCCAATATGATAGATGGCTTTTAGCTCTTCTTTTAATAGGGATTTAAGTAGCGTTTCTTCTTTGAGATACTGAGTTTTGTAAGACTCATTATACGGTTTAAGCTCAATTGGAAACAATTGATACAGGGCTTCTAAACTTAACGAGCTTAAAGGTTTCACTTTTTGTTACCTTTATCGTCAAAGGTTTTTTTAAGTCTTTGTTCCGTATAGGAGATGGTGATAAACATAAACAAAAGTGGTAAAAGCATAAATACAGTCACAATCGTGTCATTAAAAATAACTTCTAGTTCATAAAACACAACAATCGTTATAAAAATAACTAATTCTAATACCATGCCACCATAAAACCATACTTTTCCAATGGTTTGATGTGCAAACGCCCAAGTCTGTTCATTTTTCATGGAGCGGTCAGTTCTATAGCCATAAGCCCAGTTAATCCGTTTAGGGGCTTTATACATGAAAATTCGTCCGAAGATAATCACCATAAAGGGCAATATACTAAGTAACAATAGGATTAATACACTTTCTGCCATCATCGACACCTCTATTCTTTATCATTATATAATACATTTTCTTTATTTACAATTTTAGATTCAAAAAAAGGCTTTATCATGTGATAAAACCCTATTTTTTCTATTCTTCTAGGATTGAATTGTATGACTTGGATTGGACTTGATTTTTACCTAAAGAGGTTATACCAAAGTAAAACCAGGTTCCTGTCACCAAAACAGAAATAAAGTCTGCAATAGGCGCTGCGTATAATATCCCTTCTGAACCATACTGTCTAGATAAAACTAAGATGGCTGGTAATAAAATCAATAATTGTCTAGACAGTGTTAACACCATCGCAGACTTCGGTCTTCCAATCGCTTGAAAGAAATTTGAGGCAATGATTTGAAACCCCACGACTGGTAATAACCAAAACCACGCAACTACGCCGCGTGATGCCACATTGACCAGTTCTTCATCTTTATTGAAAAACATCACGATTTGTTCAGGAAACAATCTGGTCAGAATGAATCCTACTAAAACAATCGCTGTAGCAGCCGTAATAGCAAGCTTTTGTGTTTCTTTGATTCGGTCATACTGTTTTGCGCCAAAATTATAACTGACGATGGGTTGTACCCCCTGATTGAGACCGATAATTGGCATTAGAAGTAAGGTTTGAACACTGTTAATGATCCCCATCCCGGAAACGGCAACGTCGCCTCCGTATTCAAGTAGTGTTTTATTTAAAACCGCATTTAAAATGCTTGCGCTAATTTGAAGTAAGAATCCTGGAATACCCAAGGCAATAATGTTTAATACTATGGCTAGATTTAGCTTCATGTTTTTAATGTAAATGCTGTGGTTACCTCTTTTTCCAAAGAAGTAATAAAGTACCCACATCATCGATATGAATTGACTTAGGATGGTGGCTAATGCTGCCCCTTCCATGCCCATATTGAATCCAAAGATAAATAAAGGGTCTAAGAGGATATTAACCCCTGCTCCAGCGAACATGGTAATCATCGCCATTCTCGGATTCCCATCAGCTCTTAAGAAGTTATTCATACCAAGACTTAATACTTGGAAAATAGCCCCAAAGAAAATAACACGCATGTAAGAAGTTGCATAAGGTAAAACGGCCTCGCTCGCACCGAATAATTCTAATAAGGGGGTTAGGAAGATTTGTCCTAAAACCATGAAGAATAGCCCACTAATGATCAATAAAGCAAACGAATTGCCTAAGACAACCTCAGCTTCTTTTTTCTTCTTTTCACCTAGTTTAATGGAAAACAGGGTTGCGCCTCCTACCCCAAATAGTATGCCAACACCAATTAGTATAATCATGATTGGGAATGCAATGGTAATCCCAGCTAACCCAGCTTTACCAAGATCTGGCGCATTGCCAATAAAGATTCTATCTACGATATTGTAAAGCGCATTTACCATCATCCCAATGATTGCTGGAATGGAAAATTTAATTAAGAGACTTGATACTTTTTCAGTTCCAAGCGGATTATTGGTTTGATTCATGTGGTTCATCTCCTGTTGTATGTAACTCTAATTGTTCGACTTCTCTTGTCATTTTATCCAAGACATCTAAAAAAGTATGTAGTGACTCTTCTTTGATGTTCTTTGATAAAATGTCATTCCAATCATCAAGCACTTTTTGAATCGCTTTTTGATTATCCAATGCTTTATCACATAAAAAAATTCTATTTGTTCTTTTATCTGTCTCATCTTTTCGTCTAATGATATACCCTTTCTCTACCAATGACTGTAACGCTCTTGTGGTTGAGGCCTTATCGATTAAAAGGTAAGAAGCCAACTCCTCTTGAGAGACCCCTTCAGCTTCATATAACGTCATTAAAAAAGGCAATTCTGCCCCGGTAATTTCAAATGGTTTTAACGCCTTATTTAAATAGACTTGATTTTTCCGATATAAAATGGATACCGATCTTCCAATAGATTTTCTCATATATTCCCTCTTTTTTAGTTGTCACGTCAACTATTATAGTGGGATACTCCTTAAATGTCAACTAAAAAACACGCCCTCTTTTTTTTAAAAAAAACTACCCACAAATACATGCGGGTAGTTATTAATGAGTTGTTTAGTCTTTTATGATTTTTTTCCCCAAGGAAATATCATCGGAACCTTTTTGGCATATTGGTCGAAACCCTTATATTTTGCCATGTGTCGTTCCAATAGTGGGGTTGATATCTTAATGAGCACACTTGACATCAATAAAGGTGATATCACAAGCGTGCCATAGAATACTGGGTTAATAGCATTCGTAAATAACATCGAAATACCGATGATGTATAAACCAATCCAAATAAGAATTTCTCCAAAATAGTTTGGGTGTCTAGTGATTGACCATAACCCTTTATCCATTAAAGTTTTGGTTTTTTTCGCGATGTGTCTTCTTAATTGTTCATCACCAACCACTTCAAAGAATAACCCAACAAGTGCGATTAATAGCCCTATTGATACGATGATGGTTTCTAACAAACCAAACTCAAATGTATGATATTTAATGATAGAGTAAGCTGCTGCACCTACAATAAAATTGATGACACCCTGTACAAAAAACACTCTAAAAAACGCAATAACTACCGCCTTATTTCCCCATTCTTTACGCCACTGTGCATATCTGAAATCCTCAGGCTTACCAAAGTTTCTCTTAATCAATCTAAATGATAGCCTTATGCCCCATAACGCGATAAACCCGACGACAACATAGCTTACTATGCTTGGATTTTCTGTTGATAGTAAGGTTGCGATACTCCCAAACACAAAACCTAATCCCCATCCCATGTCTACAATCGAGTTGTCTTTTATGATTTGAGCAATCACATAGAAAACTGTAAAATAAGCTAACACAATGTATAAAGGCATTAACAAGCTGTCTTTTCCAAAGCTCTGAAAACCAAGTGTAGCGATGGCTACTGTCATTAATAATAAAATCGGGTAAATTAACATTCTTTTAATATCCATACAATCACCTCTTCTTTGAGTATATCACTTATATTAATTAGATTGATTGCTATTTGCATTAGAAAGTTCAGGTTTGATTAAGATTCGACTTTGATTTTATTAATGTCGTCTACGATGACCCAATCGTCCATATTGGATGTTCTATGATAGGTGAAGGAATCGATTGCCGTCATTGATTCGACTTCATAAACAGCCAAGTATTTCTTACCTGCATATCTCTCGAATTGGTCTTTAGAGAGATTCAATTGCTTCTCATAGTGTTTAACAAAGTCTACAGATTCCTCAAAAGTCATCTTATCGCTTTCAACTACCTTTGATATCACTGCTTTGTGTGTGACCAATAAATGTTTGCCTGTTTCGACAAAATAGAGATCATCCCCAACTTTTGCTCTGCCGCCTAGAGGGGACTTTTTACCAGCAGCACCTCTAATAATCATTGTTTTCTCATTTGACACAAGCTTTTTAAGTTCTAACGCTTTACTGTTGAGATAAACAAGGTGACTCGCTTTTCCATTTATACCTTCATACCACTGTGACTTTGCCATAGGATGCTCCCTTTCTTCTAACAAACTGTTTTTTGGTGTTTCTTTATTTTTTTGATTGCCCAATCGTAATGTGAAACCATACATGAAGTAAAATACTGTCCTATGGTTGACCCTAAAGCGTAAGTGTTCTTGACAAATAACTTGCCCTCATCGATTGACTCCAAGAGTTTTAAACAAGTTTGGTGACTGTTTATGATGAGTGCTTTGGATGTTTGTAGACTAGTACTTTCATTTTTCTCCCAAAACCATTGATTCATATCGCCATAGTTTTTCCAGTTATATGGGGCTGGTAAAAAAGACGTTTGAATATTAGATTCATTGCTCGTGATCCAATCAATCAATAAAACTTGCCATTCATAAAGGTGAACCAATAAATCTTTGATGGTTTTATCCCTGAAATAGTGTCTGGCCGTTTCTTTTGATATATCAAATCTAAAACTAGCTAATTGATGCTCAAAAGACATACTTTCAATTAAACCAAACATTTTATCAAATGCTTTTATGGATGCTTCTTTTAATGATTGTTTCGTTACAAACCTTGCCATGTTCTACCCCTATTCTATTAGATTGTACGCTATCTTGTATAGATAAAGTCTTAATACTATCTGTTTGGCAGTTCTTCAATGATGTCTCTATCTGACTTCTTTAACGACTGATAAACAAGCAGATAGGATTCGTGGATTAGTGTAAATAACTGTTGAATTGATAGTGTCGTTGTCTTTAAATGGATTGAGTTCCAGTGTTGTTTATTCATATAGTACCCAGGAGTGATAAAAGCATGGTTTTTTCTGAGCAAAATGTTATTTTCTGGGGTATTTTTGAGTGTGACAAAGACATCATTCATAAGTCCAAAGCACTTCCCCAATAACGAAAAGTAATAACAATCCCAGTCTTGTCTGTAGTATACTTCTGCCCCTTTTAAGGAATCTCCAAACTCAATCAACTGCTTTTCTAATGCTTCTTTATCCATTATCAGCTCACCGCACTTAACCAAAGATAGTGTTTCATCATGTTATTATTTTACCATATTTATAAATAAGCAATGTATTAAATATTATTTTTTTAGATTGCTACCCCAGTGTTGGATGAAACGATTTTTTGTCAATCAAATCATCATATGCTGTTAATATAGTTTAGTAGACACCAAGAACAAGAATCCTAGGGACATGATACAATAAGGTTGACAGTTAGATAAGATACGTCGTTGAACGTCCAAAGGGTACATATGAAATTCCGTTTCATTTGTAAGAAATCTTTTAGAATCAAAATACATTTTTAATAACTAACAAAAAGAAAACACCTGTTAAACAGGTGTTAAACACATATGTGTTGTCATAACCAAGTTTGTGCCACTTATGAGGTTGTCACAACTAAGTTTGCTATATTGTTTGCATGGAGTTTGTTTCCAACGAACATAAAAAAACAAAAAATCAATTCATCCCGCCACCTATAGAGGAAGGGGACTTCTTGATTAGATTGTTAAAACAACAACCTTACTATTTTCAATGTTTTATCGAGTAAGTCAGATGGAAGTTTTTCAATTGTTTTTAGATTTCTTGCTTTTGTGTCCATGGTTTTTACTTGTTCGCACATAATTTGTCCATAAGTTTTTGTCCTTGAATCTAAATCTACATGTAAAGGATATTTAAATGCTCTATCAGAAGTAATTGGAACAACAATAACAAATCCATTTGTTTTTTTATGATATATATCATTGCTTACCACGACTCCAGGCCTCTTCCCCTTTTGTTCTGAGCCCAGTGAAGGATCAAAATCAACGATAACGATATCTCCCTGATTTACCATAGTTCTCTGCCTTTAGAGTCATCAAATATAATTTCGCCTTTATAAGTTTCTTTATAATCTAAAAATAACTCTTCTAGTGATTTAGGATCAAAAGAATTTACCTTTGATAATATAATTTCTTTCCCCTCAACTTTAACTGTAAGTTCTTCGCTTTCTTTGATATCAAGCATTTTTAAAATAGCAGCTGGTATAATGATACCTTTACTATTTCCTATTTTTTTTAATTGTGTGTTCATAAAATCACCATCCCTCATAAATAGTATATACATTTGTTATAACATTGTCAATGGTTTTATATCATTGATGTTTAAATAAAATTTCAAGTATAACAAAAAAAACACCCGTTAAACAGGTGTTAAAAAACATATGGAGTCTCTGTTAACCCTAAAGGGTAGTGATTTTAAGGGCTCAATAACCTTAACTGGTAAGAAAATGACTTAAAGCAGTGAATAGTGTAAAAATCGAGAAAACGAAGTATCTACTTTTGCAAATAAAAAAACCAATTATCAATGATTTGCTTTGCGGGTTTATTGGCAAGTTCTTTCAGCAATAATACTTGATTTAAAGACAAATAAGAAACTTGCTAATTTATTATTTTGACTATTATATGGTTAAAAATATCAAACAACCACAACCGATATGGTTGTGGTTTTTCAAAGGTTTTCAAATCCATTTGTTTCGTTTAATAATTTAATACTTATATAACTCTAGTCCTATATAATTGTTGACAATCCAATAATTGGTACTTTAAATCCGAATTCTTTAATGGAGTTAGCGACTGCCTCTACAGCTTGTGTGTTATCCCTTGGATTATTCTCATACTCCTTTAACTCACTTATCTTTTTGTTTATGATTTGCACCTGGTTCTCCAATCTCAAGTGGACTCCACTCGTTTTCCTTTTGTTTTTCTAATACTTTTTGTTCAGACAGTTCTAATTCATATTTCTTCTCGCTATATTCCTTACCAAAGTTGATGATCAATAAGTATCTAGCAATACTCATATCGCCTAGAATTGTTCTTGTCTGTTTAATGATTTTCTTCTTTGTGCCAGTTGGTGTTTGTTCAATGATTTGGTCTTCATTCGTAATTGTGAAACCCATAGCACGTTCAAACATTTTTCTAGTAATGCTTTTTTGAGTAGGTTTCTACCGTCTTCGTATGCCAAATAAATTTCTTCATATTTTTTTCTAAGTGAGTAAAGTGTGCTTTCAGCAACACCCAGTTCAGTAGCAATTACACCCATACCACAAGAACGGCTTGCCAATTCTTTAATAAGTTTTAGTTTACTTTGAACTAATCCTTCGTTTTTCCATGTCTGATAAATGTCCTTTCTCATAAACTTGCCACCTTGTTTGAAAGTGTTTATTTTAGGAACTACGACTATTTCTCGCACTGCTTATCGCAGTAGGTATATTACCAGTTCATGATGGATTGTACCGCACGCATCAAGATATATTGGGTTGGCTCAGAGCATACAAAAAAAGAACTAATCATTTCTGATCAGTTCGATTTCATTTAATTTATGTTGGTTATAACGGCCTAAAAAGGCTGTTTTCAATTTACTCATATTTACTCAATGATGGAATCATAAATTATAGCAAACTATTGAGTTCATAAAAAACTAAGTACGCTGTTAATGGGAATAGAAAATGCAATCCCATAAATAGGATTCCCTTGATTGTCCTTAATTCTAAATGATACAATTCCTATAAGGCGTCCTTTTTCATCTAAAAGCGCACCCCCGCTATTACCTTCGTTAATAGTTATATCACATTGAATAACACCTCGTACAATTCCGTCATACTCAATATTAACTTTAGGTAGGCTAACTATCCCTTGTGATATACCTATACCATGATTCATTCCGTTGCCAACTGCATAAACTCTATCTCCAGATTTTACTTTCGAGTTATTAGATATTTTTGTAGATTTAATCGTGACATCTGACAAATCACTAAACTTCAGTATTGCAATATCCTGACTAATATCATATTTGATTAGTGTAACAGGATGGTACTCAATTTCAAATGAAAAACGAACTTCAAATGATTCATAAGTTTCATATAAACCAGATTCTTTATATGTTACCATATGGGCATTTGAAACTATAGTACCCTCACCATCAATTATAACTGCAGAGCCATAGATTACCATTGAATCTTGTGATTGTGATTTCAGTTCAACAACAAAATGTTGAGCATCAGAAAAAATTTCTTTTGAAGATGGTATGCGGCATGACAAAAAGTACACAAAAACTAAACTTGAAACAAGTATTATTGTCGCAAGTACGGTGATAACTGTCTTAGACAGTTCTTTCTTTGTTGTTGGTTGTAAACCATTCATATCAATCTAATTCCCCAATATATGTTTTTCCAATATGCAATCCAGGAGACCATAATCCATCTCCTCCATAGTCATAATTCGGATATGGATCATCTTCAAACCTAATGATATAAAATGACCATATGCCAACATTACCAACATCTTCTGTGTCCTGTATATACCATATAATAGCAATACGAAATACATCTTCTGTCGTAGTAATATCATAACTCATGTTGTGCCATCTTTTTTCTATACCGGAATCTCTATCATATTCTGTTCCAAGCCCATGACTGCCATATGACCCATTTTTTCCTATGTAATACGATAATAAGTCATTAATATTTTGATCAAAATCATCAATTTCAGCAATTATATTGGGAGCAAATAAAGATTTAATACCCACATGGTCTTCGTTTTCAATTGCTGCTATCAATTTACTAATATTTTTGTTAGCAATATCATTATCGGTTTCATAACTACATGCTGATAGCATCAATACACCAATAATTATTGAGGTTATTGCTATTATTTTTACTAACGTATTCTTCATGTTCACTCCCCCCCAGTATATTTGTTTTAAGCATTGTTAAAACGAAAACTCGGCTTTATAACCACCATTAAAATTCCATCTGTTATCTCGTGTATTCCATCTATCCTTGAACGAATTAAACATTAATGCATCATTGAAAGTAACAGAAAACCTAGCTGTCAAGTCATCTCTTTTCACGTTTCTATAATTAAAATTAAACCCTGTAATCCACCATTGTTTCGCTGTTGGTTGCCAGTTTATGATATTTGTTTGTTTATAATCAAGTTGTAAGGTCATATTCATTGCTAATGTTTTATCAACAATCCATATTACGTCATTATATGACCATCTCTTATAAATTCCTAATTCAGCACCAGCACCAAGATTGAGATAATCACCTTTCCATACCCAAATTATATACTCGCTTATGTAATCATTATTAACATCAAACTCAAATTTTGCACTTCTCATGCTTGTAGCAGCATCAAATACAACATCATAAAGATCTGTATAACCAAAATATTGTTTCCAACAATCAAAATTAGCATGATAAATACCTTGCTCATCCATACTCATGTTAAGAATTTTTGCACCCCAACTTGAATTGATACCATTTTCTTGTACTTTATGTTCTTTGTAGTTATTATATCATTTCTTGATTCATTAACCTATATTGAATAGGTGAATAACCACCTAGAGTTAGTTTTATTCTATCGTGATTATACCAATAGATATACTCATCAATTGTTCTTATTAAATCAGATAATGATTTAACCTTTTGTAAGTAGATGGTTTCGCATTTAAGCGTCCCGAAGAAACTTTCAACCACTGACATTTAATAGGCATTACCTTTAGCACTCATGGATTGCACAAATGATGACTTTTTTAGGTAGTTACGATATTTAGGGGATTGGTATAAAATACCTTGATCAGAATGTATAAGGAGTTTTGATAAATCTTCATTTGGGTTGATTGATTTCTTCAGTGTCTTTAAGATTAAATCTTGATTCTGACTTCTAGATATTTGATAACCTTTGACTTCGCCATTGTAAAGATCTTGAATGACCGATAAATATAAACGTTTACGATTGAATCTAAATTCCGTTACATCTGTGACCCATGCGATATTAGGTTCATCTTTTTTAAAGTCTCTTTTAAGTAGATTGGGTGTAATTT
>JAVESF010000022.1:0-13771 GCA_034006765.1 Acholeplasma sp.
CTGTTGTTTCAATGGGTGTACCTGTAAAACCAATGTATGATGCATTGGGTAATGAATCTCTTAGGTATTTAGCATAACCATATTTTTCAAAAGCTTCATCTTGTGATTTAACAACTTTAGCACTAAATCCATATTGGCTACGATGAGCTTCATCAGCTAAAACGATGACATTTTTTCTATATGTCAATGCACTTACATTTCCATTATCATCTGGTGAAAACTTTTGGATCGTAGTAAAAATAATACCGCCAGAATCTCTACCATTCAGTAGTTCTTTTAAATGTTCTCTAGAAGCTGCTTGGTCAGGAATACTTCTTAGTAAATCACTGGATTTAGAGAACGTTAAAAACAGTTGATCGTCTAGATCATTTCTATCTGTAATGATAACAATCGTTGGATTAGATAGTTCTTGAGATATAACAAGTTTACCTGCATAAAAAACCATGGATAGTGATTTACCACTACCTTGGGTATGCCATATAACACCGATACGTCTATCACCATGTGCTGATGTTGCTTCATAGGTTTTCTCTAACGCAGTATTAACTGCATGATATTGGTGATACCCAGCAAGGATTTTGATATAACCTGATTCATGTTTTTGGAATAATACATACTGCTTGATGATATCTAGGAATCTCTTTTTATCAAACATGCCTTTTATAAGTGTATCTAATTGTGGGATCGTTGTTGGCGCGATTTCTTTACCGTCTGTTGTACGCCAGGTCATATATCTGTCTTCATCGGATGTGATAGTGCCTGCTTTAGCATGTAAGCCATCGCTAATGACGTTAAATGAATTATAGACAAATAAACTACTAATTGACTGTTGGTAGTTTTTAACTTGTCTAAAAGCTGATTTAATCGATATATTTTCATCTGATGCGGTTTTAAGTTCAAAGACAACTAAAGGTAGTCCATTAACAAAAACAACAACATCAGGTCTTTTTTCAACCCGACTTTCAACAACAGTAAATTGATTAACAACTAAATAGTCATTGTTTGTAGATTCATTAAAATCAAAGAGCCTAACTTGAGAGTGTACAAGTCTACCTGTTTGATCATGATATGAAACATCGACACCATCTGTAATCATCTTATGGAATGTTCTATTATTTTCAATAAGAGCGATTTGTTTAGGAATCGTTATTTGTCTAATAGCATCTTCAATAGCTGATTTAGGAAGTGATTTATTCAAGCGAAAAAGCGATTCTTTTAATCGCTTTATTAGTATTACATCCGTATAGGATGCTCTTTCTGGATATGGTCCTTCAGGCGCAATATTTGGACCAAACTCAGTTTGATATCCCAGTTCCTGAAACCATTCTAATGTAGCTTCCTCTACATCAGATTCAAAGAATACTTTAACAGCCATAAGATCACTCCTCAATCGGTACTACAATTTCACCACTCATAAGTTTGGGTAGTAATTCATCTCTTAACTGGGCTAATTTTAAATTTTCATAGTATAAGTTCTCGATAATTTCATTGCATTCTTTCATTACCTTTGTAAACTCGTTTAGTGTTTTTCTCTGAGGAATAATAATCTTACACTGACTAATCGAAGCAATGGTTACTTGTGGTTGTGCCGATCCAGATACAAAATCGAAATAACTTCTATTTTTAGATAATTCTTTTAGATATTCATAACTAATTTTCTCGTTATCTTCTAAAATTAGAGAATTGTTTGTAACAAAAGAATTCTTCAATGAATTTAAAACACTACCTGAAGCTGCACCTCTGCATGAAACTAGGACTTTAGGGTTTTTGTACAGAAATTTATCATTGTAGCCAATAATTCCATTTCCACCAAAAACTGGATAGCCTTTTAATAACAGATTTTTTGTTGGTAGATTTTTTCCATAAATAATATTAACTACGTTTCCCAGCAAATCCACATACCATTCTTTAGGAATCAATCCCAATTCACTTTCAACCATTTCTCCACCACTGGATTTATATGGTTCTCCATCTTTATTTGGAAATTCAAAATCAACAAACCATTGCTTGTAGAGAGTTTGTGCTAATTCTTCAAGGTTTTTGTTAATTTTGTTGTTGAGTTCAATTTTATCATCAAGTGATGAAAGGATGTTTGCTATTGCTTGTTGTGTTTTATATGAAGGAACTCTAATAGGGTAATTCATTATATGCCCTTTGTCGCCTCTTGGCATTTTTGTTCCTTTAGAACCTTTCATTGAGTATTCAAAGAAAAAGTCATCCATTAATACATAATAAAGATATCTCGAGTAAACCTCACTGTTGCTTCTCACTGTAAGTACATCGGCAGAACATCCACCGTTTTTGTCAGCATACCATATTTTTTTAAAGTATGGACGTATATTGGATATCAAGATATCATTTTTTAGAAACCGATTGACTTTTCCAGTTGGAATAGTTTCGGCTCTAACTAATCCTCCTTTATTTGGGAGCATGTTTTCTGTGGACACGTAATTACTGTTATTCAATAATGATGAATCCATCTTCTCGTTTACATAAGTAGCAACTTTTGATAAAACCACTTCATCGCTGTGTTTATAGTTCATAACCAATGCCCCTTAAGTTCCCTTTAATCTTTTCCTCAAGAGATTTTGATTCTTCAAATAACACTGAAAGTTCAGATGTTAGTTTATCCATCTTTTCTTCAAATGGAATACCATCATCTTCGACTTCTTCAATACCTACATATCTTCCAGGTGTTAAAACATAACCATGTGTTTCTATCTTATCCAGAGTAACTGACTTACAAAATCCATCAATATCTTGATAATCTTTATTGTCTCTCCAAGCGTGATAGGTTGAATAAATTTTCTCACTTTCTTCATCGGTGAGTTCTCTATGCTTTCTTGTTTCCATATAGCCCATCTTACGAGCATCAATGAACAAGACTTTGTCTTTTCTGCCATTTTTATTTTTTGAAACAAACCACAATGATACCGGAATTGATACATCATAAAAGAGTTGTGAAGGCATTGCTACAATACAGTCAACTAATCCTTCATCAAGTATCTTCTTTCTA
The DNA here is from genome assembly GCA_034006765.1 of Acholeplasma sp. Lineage (GTDB taxonomy): Bacteria > Bacillota_I > Bacilli_A > Acholeplasmatales > UBA5453 > Paracholeplasma. The sequence goes on from JAVESF010000022.1 coordinate 3,017, forward strand.
ATATCAAACTCTTCTGATCTAGATGTCGATAAAGAACCGTTCGCTAAAACAAACCCTGCGATACCTCTTGGGCTTAATTTAGAAATTATGTGAGAAATCCATGCGTAGTTAGCATTCGTTGCTGGCGGTGTACCCCATTGCCATCTGCTATCGCCAATTAAATGTTGTTGTCCCCAATCTTTAATATTGAATGGTGGGTTTGCAAGGATATAATCAGCTCTTAATGTTTTATGTTGATCGTTGGTGAATGTGTCTGCGTCTCTTTCACCAAGATTTGCATCAATACCGCGGATAGCCAGATTCATCTTAGCTAATCGCCAAGTGGTTGCTACAAACTCTTGTCCGTAGACTGAAATGTCACCAATTTTACCTTGGTGTTCTTGAACAAACTTAGCTGATTGAACAAACATACCTCCAGAACCACAAGCAGGATCGTATACCCTACCTTGATATGGTTCAATCATATTAACAAGTAATTTAACAATCGAAGGTGGTGTGTAGAACTCACCTTCAGTTGTCCCAAATTTCTTTAAAAAGTACTCATAGACACGACCCAGCACATCTTTCGATTGTGCTTCTTTTGATCCAACATTAAATGAAAACAAGTCAATCAATTCACCTAATCGTGTTTTATCAAGTTCGGGTCTTGCATAATTCTTAGGTAAAACACCTTTTAATGTCTTAGCGTTTTCCCTTTCAATTAATACCATTGCATTATCTATAACTTGACCTATGGTTGGTTGTTTTGCTTGAGACTTAATATAATCCCATCTAGCCTCCATTGGTACGAAAAACACGTTTTCAGCCTCATAAGCATCTCTATCTTCTTCCATACCCGGAAAGCTCTTCTTAAGCTCATTATATCTTTCTTCAAACGAATCTGATATATACTTTAAAAACACCAACCCAAGGATCACATGTTTATATTCAGAGGATTCAATATTACCTCTTAGTTTATCTGCCATTTGCCATAATTTATCTTCAAATCCTAAATTAACGCTATCCATTATTACAACTCCTTTGTTGATTACTTATTTTATAAAAACGTTATTACTAGTATTTTACCATTTTTTACTAAAAATATTAATAGAATTAATGATTAGTATCGTAAAACACACGTATTTTATATAATGATTAACGACTAATTTTGTTTCTTCTCCCACAAAAAACACTAAGTTTGACCCTAGTTGCTATTGATTTCTTATATAAACGTAACTTCTATTCTTTTTAACATCCAAACTAATACATAATACGTCAGAATACTATCAAGTACTGGCCTGTTAAAACATAACAGCAATCAAGATTAGTGTCAGTTGATTGAATACACAAAGGGCTAGCATTCACTAAAAGACACGTTTCTAAGTAATATGTAAATTGTGTTTTAATAATGTTGTGTAAAGGCGGTCAATTATAACTACACAATTACGTCATCTTTCTATTAAATGAGTATCCTTTTGTTTTTTGTATTCGCTAAGATTACTGGCGGTCCTTTATTTGACGCTTACAATGATTTATTTCAAATAGGTAATTAGTCCTATGAATACCATCGAAAAACTAGCGCAAAGATTAAAACTATCATTCATTAAAAACAACTATCTAGAAGTCATTAATGATTCAATGGACAAACGACATAGCTATCAAAACTTCTTAGAAAACCTCTTAGCTGAAGAGGTCAACATGAGGAACGATAATGGGATAAAGAATCGAATTAGATATGCAAAATTCCCCTATATAAAGACGTTTGAAGAACTAGATTATGATGCGTTTCCACTGTTAACATCAAACAAAATCAGGGAGTTACAGTCACTTTCTTTTATTGATAAAGGCCAAAACATTATTTTAATAGACAATCCAGGTGTGGGAAAAAACCACACAGCAATCGCACTAGGTATTTAAGCTTGTATGGCAGGCAAATCTGTTTTATATATCACAGTACCTTACCTAATCACTGAGTTAAAAGAGTCAATGACGATAAATCAGCTGACCGTGTATAAAAAGAAGTTCATCGGCTATGATTTAATCATTTTGGATGAACTTGGCTATATTTCTTTTGATAAACAAGGTAGCGAATTGTTATTTAATTTATTATCAATGAGAAATAATACGAAATCGATTATCATTACAACGAACTTAGAAGCCTCTAAATGGCAAGACTTATTTCAAGACCCTGTCTTAACAGCAGCGATGGTTGACAGGTTGGTACATAAAGCACATGTATTATCGATTAAAGGCGAATCATATCGCATGAAAAAACGAAAGAATGGCTCACTAAATAGTGGCTCAATTTCTAATTGATAACGTGGCTCAGTAATTAGTTGACAAATACATTAGTGTTTTTCCTGAACCCGCACCTGCAATAATTAGATTTGATATTGAATCAGTGAGTATAGCTTTCCTTTGGTCTATTCCGAGTGTTCTTCCACCAACATCCTCAAACAACTCATCATTAATATGACTATCAATATAATTTGAATTATGGATTTCAATATACTCATTATAAGTTTCTAGCTCTTCAATTTTATAATACGTTTTAATGTATTACTTTAAATCATTTTCTGCCTGTTCTAAAATTCTCTTTATAGCTAATGTATGTTTCCTATCAAAATAGGAATCTTGAGATAAGATGTGATTATATGCTTTGGAACATTCTTTTCTAATGGTTAATTGTTCACAAATCAGAGTTTTATTTTCACTCAATTCATTTGCTTCTTGAATAAAACGCTTGTGATGACTTTCATATGACTTAAATTGGGCTATCTCTTTAGTGATTTCAATTAGTTCATCATAGGCTTTAGGATCAATTAAATCAAAATGAGTTAACGATTTGATTAATCTCGTCAACTCTTTTATTATGAATTTTTGCTTTTGATGTTAACTCATCATACTTGATTGCAAAAGCAGAGTAATCTTCTTTCATGAAAATGCACTTTCGATAAGCTGTAACTTTATCAGTAGGATTAGAAATCAACCGCAGATGCAAAACTGATTCTTCAAGTTCGAACAAAAACTTCTTGAAAGAAGAGAGTCTCTTTTTGATTTTCTTGTTTCTAAAATACTCTTTTATTAAAGAAAATATTCCCATTTCTGCTCCTTTGAATCATTAATTGACTGTCAAAATTTTTTAAATTTAAATAAGCAGTTCGAACTTGGTAAGGTGTTTTGATTTTACTCGCATTTGCTTATATAAATATATTTAATACCAACAAAAGCATATCATTTTCCTTTTTAAGATATCAAAAAAAATAATTATTGATGCTACTATTTAATTATTAATTTTATCATTTTTACCATAAAATTAATGTCACTCTTTATTTGTTTATATTAATTCAAACCACTTACTTTGGTTAGAAAATCACTGTACGAGTAATAGTTTCCTTTTCCCACCATCGCTTCAAGATAAACTCTAAATTTGGGTGATACAGGATATGTTATAAATAAAACGAATTTCGTTTTTGCTCTAGAACAACAAACATAAAATAGGTTTCTGTTTCTTTTATAAGAACTATCATTTTCGTTTTTTTCACTTTCGGTCATAGGGATATACTTATCAAAGTTGTAATTGTTCCAGCCTTTGCTCGCTACAAAGAGGACGTTGTCATATTCTTCACCCTTAACTCCATGATTAGTTGACGACAAGGATTCTGGTTTATGAAAACTAACGGCGTTCATAATTTGTGAATACTGCATTTCCATCAAACTTTTAATAGTACCTCTACCATATTCATCATCTTGATTTTTTGGATAGTCACTGTAGATTTTCTCTATTGAATCAGGAAAAGTCATTAATTTGCTTTTTTTGAGGACATCTAGTACATCCTTTACAGTCTTATGTCTAGCACTTTTGAATTGCACATGAAAATCATTCCATTTTTTCTTGTCTGCAATTGTATTAATAGGATATTGCTTAATGCCTAAAGCATCAAATATCAAATTGGTTTTGCTTTGTTCCAATCCATTAAATATTAATTCTGCTTTTTCCATAAAGAAAACCAAAAATGGATCAGTTTTGTCCTTGAATCCATCATCCAATAAATTGAGCAAATCAGCATATCCGTTATTTTTCGCTATAACCCTGTGAGTTAATATTAAGGTCTTATTGGTCTTAGAGGAATCATTCAAGACAAGTTCTTCCATTTTTTTAAGTCTCTCCTCAAAAATATTTTGAGGTAGTTCATCATTAAATTGACCTCCGAGTAGTCTTATACCACTATAATCACTACAATCTACTACAGCAACGCTTCCCTCATTATCATCTTCTGCTGATATTTGAGGCAAATCAGGTCTTATCTTATTTAACATCTCCACGATATTTTTTGCGGATCGGAAGTTAGATTTTTTCTTAATAATAACAATGTTATTGTTTTCAATTTCTCCGACGGCTCCCTGCATCTGATATATGGTTTGCCAAGAATCACCAAAGAAACCAAATTGTGGTTGTACGCCTTTATCTACGAAATATTGGATGAATTTATCAATTATCACTTTAAATGAATCTTGATACTCATCAATTAGAATAATGGGATACTTATCTCTTAAAAAAGTACGAAACTTTTGATTGTCCATTAATACTACAAAAAGTTTTATTACATCATCGTGAAAAAGATAAAGAACTTCTTCCTCTTGATATCTTTTTCCTAAGGTGTATTCAATTTTTTTGATTTTTGAAAAATCTATCACATCTGTTTTATCAGAAAGTATTTCATTAATATTAATTATAAGATCATTTTGAAATTGCTTCATAGTCTGCCAAACAAAGGAATGAATTGTTGAAGGATCAATAAATGAATCACTTTTTAACCTGCTTTGAATTACATCTACCGCAACATTAGTGTAAGTAATACAAGCAACTTTCTGATTATTCATTTTAAACTGATACCATAAGTTATTTTGAAGCCATTCCACTACTTTTATTAATGAATATGTTTTTCCACTTCCGGCTCCTGCATCCACACGAAAATTACTCCCCATTTTTAAGGTTTCAATAATTTCATTATCAATTTTATTTGCCTCATCAATTGCAATTTGTTTTCTACTCATGTTTTACTTCCTCATAAATACTACACTTGTTTAGCCATATTAACCCGTCTTGAATATATTTAGGTATAATAAAATCAGGATGCTCTATGATTAATTTCAGTGCAAAGTCTGTTTTTGACTTATCATCAAATATAATAGTTTCCTCATTTGAAAGTTCGCTTAGTTCATAAATTTCCCTATTAGCATTAATCAACGCTTCTTCCAAACTTCGTGGACAAACAGAATTTTCTTCTTTCTGAAATGCAAGATGAATTTTACCGTAGGTTTTGTTATCATCAGTCAATTCTCGTATTAATTTCAATTGTTTCTGATCAGTTTCGGCTTTATCTTCTTCTTTATATCCGAGATATTGCTTTAACCATTGTTTAATCGTTTGATTTGATGTTGAAACCCCTTTACTTACTACACATTTTTTTCTATCTACTCCAACTGAATCAATATCTGTAATTATTAACGTTGGTATTTCTAAAAACTCTAGAAAATCGAAAAATAAGTATGCATATGCACCACCAACTTCAATCAATGTTACATATTGTTTGTCTAATCCAATATTTACATCATCAAATTTCTTATCGATTCCAAGTTTTCTTATCATTTCAGGAAGCAATAATCTTTCTGAAGAGCCCTCAAAAAGTATCGCTTTATCAGCAAAAAAAAGGTCGCATTTGTAAAGTGTTAAATATTTCTTTATGAACACTGTGTTAGTTGGCTTTTCTTTGCTAAATTTATCTAAATCTTTATAGTCTATTTCTTGGGATTTTCTTTTTGCATAGCGTATTTTTTTAAAATCAACTTGATTAACAATATGTGATGAGTGTGTTGTAATCAACACCTGAACATCCTTTTTTGATAATTCTTTAAGATAGTCACTTAAAAATTCAATAAATTTTTGTTGAAGTTGTGGATGCATATGTGACTCTGGTTCTTCGATAAATAAAAGATAGATTCTACCAACAGAGTCATTATCTAAACTTTGAAAATAATTCACCAATTCAAATTCAATTTTGAGTAAATTTTTATACCCAAGACCATTTAAAGTGCTAGGTAAAAATTCATTTGTGCTTGATTCAACATACCACAAATCAGTATTCTTTTTTATTTGATCATCAAGTCTGATATTTGTTCTTGCAGATAGTGAAACTTCTTCTGAATCTGGATATCCAAATCCTACTGATTTTCTAATGAGTTCGGCCATTTTTTCATCAATAGTTTTATTTACGGTAGCATTAAACTCTGAGACAACATCTTGTAATCCGCCTCTTAATTTTGCTATTTCTGACTTTTTCTTTCCTTCTTTAGATTCATCTTCATTCTCGAGATCTGTAATAGGACTAAAAATGCGATCAAGTAATTTTTCTAAAGGTTTATTATTACCTTCATCTGACTCATCCATTGCTCTTTCTGCCCTAACAAAATGTATTGATAGAAGATTTTTTAGATCCTCTTGTGTTTTTAATTGTCTATCCTCTTCGTTTATAGGATTAATTGCATAAACTGATAGTTTGTAAAATGATGAAAAGGTTATTGCTAAATTATCTTTTATTATAGATTTTCTGACTGTATCATCGCCATCAATATAATCATTATTTGATCGGACTTCATAAACAAAAGTTGAAAATAATTCTTTAGAAACATTTAAGCCAAATTTAGCAAGCAATACAGCCTGTGTCACTGTAGAATCTAAATCGATAACAAAAGGTCTTAACATGCCAATTGAAGAATCTTCTTTTAATGAACTATAATCTATCTCTATACGAATTGACGGTTCTTTAAAAAATCTAGTTACTTCCTCCTTGTTATAGGTGTCTAAATCAACATCCATAATAAATTGGTACATATCATTTCTTAGCGAAACCGGATAGTCATCAAAAGTAAATTGTTTGTTGCGATCACTTAAAATTAACTGTATAAAATTCATAAGTGATGTTTTCCCTGTATTGTTTTTACCAACAATAATCGTGGTATCATCAACTCTTAATTCTACGTGCTTTAATAACCTGTAATTATCTATTATTACTTTTGTAATTTTCATACTTATCTCCTTTAAATCATAATGAATTGTAAATTACTTAATAGTTTTTTAATCTACTTTAACCCAACCTGTTATAGATAATATTTTGGGTGATGTTCCACTGGCAGATAATTTTCCTGTTGTACCATTACCACCAATATTAAGTTTAATCACGTCTTTGTGAATCGTATATCCTAGGTCGTTAGGTTGTCCTGAGCGACTGTGATTAATTCGATACGAATACTTTATTGAAGCACCGTAAAATAATAGTCTATCTGCTGCCGACTCTACAACAATTACATCTTCCTTTTGAAAATTAAATTTACTAATAGAAACTTTCAGATAGAATTCATAATTATCAAGAGTTAATTGGATACCCTTTCTGGGATTAAAATTTTCAAGTTCTTCAAATATTTTCATCATATTGAAAAGATCATACCCAATATAGTAGATTGTTGGCTTAGCGATGAATTTTTGAATAAGCTCTTTCATTTTTTCATTATCGTAATTCACCCACATTTGTGTTCCAAAACTTGCATTGATTAAAATGCAAGAGTCTTGCCGATTTTGAACACCTTCAAAATCGCCTAACCCTCCCTTTATAATTACTGCATGGTTATTTGTGCTTTCCTTTCGGTTTAGTTCCTCTGTATCGTTAATAACAGGCATTGGATCACCGATTGGATTTCCTTCAGGAGTTTCACCATGATGAGGATGCATAATGCGGAGTAATTCTTCTTCAAGTTCGGGTGTTATATTAAACGCCAATCTACTAAGTTCTTTATCATGTGGCATAAAAGCTATATTAAACTCTTTTGGTAGTGATGAAGAACATATTTTTGCTACATGAAGCAATTGTATTTTCATATGCTCAACTATTTCTGAGATCGAACTAAATTCTTTCGGTATATAGTTATCATCTTTATGTGCTTGATTTTTATCAGCTTCATAGAGTATTTCATTTATAATCGAATCAGAATCACTTAAAGCTTTCTTTTCTTTCTTTCCTGTGATGGACTTATCTATCACAATACGCAAAGAAATGTAAAAATGTCTCCTTAAATCATCTACCTTTTTCTTTAAATCAATATGTTTTATGAAATCAATGCATACGTCAATGAACCAAATACTATCTACACATTTTTTGGCATCAAATAAGTACCTTGCTAATTGCCATTTGTTCATTGTAACCCCCACTTATTCGGTTTTAAACTTTAAATGTGTTTGATAAAAATTTCTTTGTATTTATCTTTAAATATGACCTACGTGTGATCTATTAGAAATTTGCTTATAATAGTTCAAACTAATAAAAACACCTCACATAAATCCATTATAGCATAAAAAGTAAATAAATAAATGCGTTTTCATAATTGTTAATATTTTCGTAATTTTAATGTCTGTTGATTTTTTCTACGCTCTTTATCTTTTAAAGTAATTTTGATGTTTCTTTGTATACATAGAATAGACAAAAAAATGCACAACACCTTGTGAGTGTTATGCATTTGATTATAGATTTAATTAAGCACCAAATACTAAGTTATCGATGGTTACACGGCAAGTTGTACTTGTACCTACACCATAGAATCTGAATTCTGATGCAGAAGCGAAATCACCTGAGAATGATGCGTAAGAAGCGTTTGCGACTTCACCTAAGAAATCAACAACAACAACCCATTCATCGCCAACTTTAGCTTGGAATTGTAATACAGAGATTGTACCTACATTACCTTCATCAGATGGACTCCAAATAGAAGCTTCGAAAGAAACGCTTGTTGCAGCTACAGTACCAAGGCTAAATGTTACTGTACCTGTTTTATCAGTTGTACCTTTGTAAGGAGCTAATACTAGGAATGCGCCCATAACGTCATGTGGAGCAAATGTAGATGTTGCTGTTTGACCACCGTCAGTTGTAAATACGATTGTATTTCCACTGACAGAATCAACGATGTTTTTAGTTCCAACATAACCAGATTGGCCAGCTGCACCAAAGTCAAATGAAGCTACAACATTAGATACACCAACTACTACGGTAAACTCTTTAGTTTGAGTTACTTCATTTAATTTGATTGTTGCAGTTAATTTAACTGTTACAGTGCCTTCAGCAGGAGCTACAACAACACCAGCAGCTGAAATTACTGTTTCGTTATCAGATGCCCAAGAGATTGTTGATCCTTTAGCACCAGTTGTTGGTAATGTGATGTTGCCTGATGCTTCAACTTTAGAAACAACTTCTAATGCTAATGCGTCAGCTGTTACTTTCATTTCGTCTGTTTCAACAGCAAATTCAACTACGGTTGAATCTGTGAAGTATAAGAATGCACCTGATGATGACCATGCAAGAGGTGTTGTGATTGAAACAACCGCATCTTTGACCATTGCTTTTAGATCAGCATCTGCTTCAGCAGATAATGTTACTCTTGAATCCCATTTAATCATAACAGTGTTTGTACCATCAGATAATGTGATTTCATAGTTGCCATAGTTTGCCGTATTGACGTTTGTAACTGTTAAATCTTCTAATGTCACTAATGAACCAACGTGATCTTGTAAATCAGTTTGGCCTAATGTAACAACAACAGCTTCAACAGCAACTGTACCTTCAACAGCAACTAATCTTGTAGGTCTAATTTGGTGTAGGCCGTTAAATAAGTCTTTAGACCCTTCAACTTCTACCATCTTACCTACGTTTGCTTTTAATGTTGCAAGCATTGCTGCATCACTTGTATAAATAGCAATACCAGCAGTTTCGTCTTGAATGAAGTATGTTCTGTAGTATTCAGAAGAAGTAACCATACCTCTAACTAGGACTACGTCACCTGTAGCAGCTGCTACAGCAGTGTCGATCTTAGCTAATACTGGTTGACCTAAAACAAATGTAAATTCTTTTGTATCTTCCACTGCACCACTTGTGATGGTTGCAACGACAGTCGTTTTAACTTGACCAGTTGTAGGCATTGATACTGCACCAGTTTCTAAGTTAACTAATGCGTTATCTACGTCTTCAGCATTTTTAAATGACCATGCAATTGAAGAACCAAACGTACCTTCTGAAGGAAGGACTACTGTGCCAGCTTCAATGAATGACGTTGTAATTGATAAATTCTTTTCATCAAAATCAACTTTTTCAGCATCCGTTAATACTCTTGTTTCAAATGTTAAGATTGATAATGAGTACACAGGTACTGAACCATCACCAATTGTTGGAGCAACAGCTCTAGAGTCTCTTAATTCTCTAATAACAGCAGTTGCTGTAATTTCAATACCATCTAGTAATGTTAATGCTGCATGATTTAACCCTTTATAATAGCTTAATACAAAGCCAGCGTCATTTGAAGCAGAATTTGGATCAACTAATGTTGTTTGGTAGTTAGAACCACCGGTAAAGTCTGCTCTGTGTACAACTTTAGCAGAGAAGCTTACGACTTGATACGATGCATTATCTAATTTTTGAGCAGTAATCGCCTCAGCATTACCATCGATACTTAACATATCAAAGTCAGCAAGGTTACCTTCAACAGCAACGACTTCATTACCTGTTGTTGTGTTTGTCCAAGTCACTTCTTTTAATTGGTATGCGTCATAATAAACGTCTACTTTAGCAGTAACTGTCCCTTTTAGACCAACTTCGATTGATGGACCTGGGGTTCCAAAGACTAACATTGAAGTGACACCATCACTGACATAGTAAGCGTCTTGGTCAAGACCAA
>JAVESF010000007.1:0-65528 GCA_034006765.1 Acholeplasma sp.
ATAATGAAATGTATTGTTTATATGTTCCCACACTGGAAAAAGTCTGGAATGGGGAAACATAAAATGGCCAAAAATATGTTTCCGACGTACACGAAACGACAAATTTTCGAGCAATTAGATATACTCGACGCACGTTGAGTCTATCGTATTACTTTCATTGAAAACCGCTTAAAAAAACCACTTATATAATAGAACAAGAAGCATCTAACCCCGTCAATTAAGGTTAAGTGCTTTTTTTATTTTTCCCCCAATTAGAAAACATCAAACTATGCTTTAAACATATATATTTTTGAGTGTAAGAACATCGATTCTCTATAAAAAATTATATCAATACAACTAGGGTAAACATTTTTGCTAAGTCATCGGGTGTGTTTTGGGGTTGCGACTAAAGTACATAAAAATATCCTCGTAGCCTTGTGATATGATACCTCTAAAGTAGACACAGGAAATCACATAAAGAAGAATATATTATTACTGTTAATACTTGGAGCTATTATATTTTGAAGAAAATCAATAGATTTAGTTATGAAGAGAAACTAAAAATCTGTGAACTGAATGACTGATACCAAAAAGTTGTACTTTGATATAATACGAGTATATGCAGGATGTATTATGTGAATGATAGAAAGAAAATATGCTCTGTCGTGAAAAAATGAAGTGATTTTGAAGAAAAATGCTTTCTTTTTATGCTTAACGATGGTAATATAGTATTTAAAACAATAAAACATATAAAAAGAAAGAGGAATATATATATGAAAAGAATAATGCTCGTTATGGCATTATTGTTCTTTTCCTTTGGCCTAGCAGCTTGTGAGGATTCTACTAAAAAAATCATCACCTTCGAGACCAATCAAGGAACACTAATTGATGCTGTAACATTTGAGGATGTCTATACGTTAGACAAACTTGAAAAGATTCAAACAACTAAGGAAGGTTATACATTCGTTAGTTGGCATACGGAAGCTTCTTTAAGCGATGATAGCATCGTTAAAGAAACAATAGAATCTTCCGTCACACTGTATGCAAAATGGTCAATCAATGCATATGGTATTAATTACCACTTGAATGATGGGATAAATGCAAGTGATAATCCGGTTAGTTATACGATTGAAGACACTATTTCGTTAAAAAATCCTACTCGTGAAGGCTATGCTTTTTCTGGTTGGTACTTGGAAGAGTCGTTTAGTAATCTGATAACAAGCATTCCAAAAGGCTCTAAACAAGCGATTGATTTATATGCAAAATGGACAGAACTTACCGATACATCCTATGAGATCACTTGGGAAAATGAAGATGGATCAGTCATTAAAACCACATTAGTTTTGGAAGGTGAATTGCCTGTATTTGAAGGTGAATTGCCTACTAAAGCTCAGACAGATACCCATACGTTTGCATTTTTGGGATGGAATCCTGCACTAAGTGCTGCAACAAAAGATCAAACTTATGTTGCCACTTTCACAATGATACCAATTAAAGAAGAAAACACCTATGATAAAGAAGCGCTAAACCTTGCAGTTGGGTTTGATGTATCTGCTTACTTACCAGAAATATTTTCTACCGATTATGTCATTCTTGACGAGAGTGATGATACTGGATTAGTGATTTATGTGGACATCTTTGACTGGAAAGTCGAGGATTCAGACGCTTTTATGGCGTATATAGATCAAAACCTCACGTATAACGATGTTGAACAATCCTGGGTGATCGGCGATTATTTCATCTACGTTTACGAAGACACTGAAACTTATCCAGGTAAAACCGTCTATGGGTTTGGCATCTACGATACTACCACTGCTGTAACGGATAAGGCTCCTTATGATCCAACTGAACTTAATCAATTTTTCGGATTTGATATTTATCAGCAAATGCCTCAACTATTTACCAATAATGCACTATTTTTAGACATGTCTGAAGGTACAATCATCGAGGCGAATATAGATGTGATGGATTGGACTAATCAAGAGGCACTTGATTATATGGACTTATTAGACACAGTTTTAACCTATGATGAGGTTGAACAATCTTGGATCATCGGAGATTATTTTCTATATGTTTACGAAGATGATCAAACCTATCCTGGTCAAGTGATATACGGACTAGGCATCTATAAAGATACAAGTGAAGTTTCAGAACCAGTTGAGGGTTTATATTATGCATTTAATGTTCAAAATACAACAAGTAGTTTGGATTCATATAAAGCGACAATCGATCAATCGATCGAATTTGATGGTAGCGACTCTAAGGTTATTGTCAAAGTGAGCCATTTAGGCAATATAGCGACTGGCATGACCCCACCTGGGGGTCTATCTAATGGGCTTATTTTTGCAGCAAATGTCAAAGGCATAGACAATGCAAAAGCTTATATTGAAATAGACACATTAGGCACTGTGATTCCAGAGTTTAGCTTCGAAATCGAAGCCAGAGATAACTTTTCTAGTAAACTGATAGGCGCCAAACTACAAATTCACAATGGGACTGAATGGGTGGATTTTGCCTCAGGAGATTTTTATAGTCAAATCACAACCGATGTCGTAAAAATTACAATTTCTAATTTGAATGCTTCTAAATTTAGACTGTTATTTACAGGTACAGGTGAGGCCTCAAATGGTGGACAATTCAAATTGTATAACATCGAGTTGTTACAAGCAAAAGCCAAACCAATTGAGTCATGGGCTGACATGATTACGCTATTAGGAACAAACCTTAATGAAGGCACACTTTCAAACTTATTACCTGAATTAGAGGGTGTATCTGAACTATATTTAAACAAAATCAGTGGGTATGAGTATAAGATTTCCGGATTGTTTGCTCATGATGATTACCAAACAAGAGTTACTAATTATCTTGATAGCTTGGTTTTAAAAGGGTATGCCATCAATGAAGCTTTATCTGCATTAAAAGGTCAAACCGTTTACTCGATTTCATTGAATGATGACCTTGCGTATGGCATCTATCTACTCAGTGATGGACAAACCGTTGAATTACGTATTTGGAAATATGACCCAGTGATTGCGATTGCTGAACTTGAGTCACTTTCTAAAGTTCAATCAATCAATGCATTTGAAAAAGAATCCTTCGGAAAATCCGGACTCCCTTCAACAGGAAAGTACAACGTATTAGTAGTACCTGTTGAAATACAAGGCTCACCATTTCCGTCAGATTATGAAACAAACCTCGACATCGTCTTTAACGGAACATCCGTTCAAACGGGCTGGGAATCCGTTAGTAGCTTTTACTACAAGAGTAGTTATTCAAACTTAGATCTCACCTTCGATATCTCACCAAAATATACAACCTCTAATCCAGCCTCATTTTACGAAGGTTTCTCAGACGAAGGCGATCAATATGCAATTAAAGAAGCATTGTTAAATCTTGACCCAACGATTGATTTCAGTCAATATGACTCAAACAGCGATGGTTTAATTGATTCTGTTATTTTTATTTATTCAAAAGCTTATTCTGACTCTGACCCATGGTGGGCATGGGTGTACGCCGCTCAATATGGACAGGCCAATGATCTTCCTTTATTAGATGGCAAGCGTTTCGAATACTATTTTTGGGCAAGTTATGATTTCATGAATGATCCATTAACAGGATTGTCTGATTTGTCTTATAACGCAGAAACATATATCCATGAATTGGGTCACTTAATGGGGATGCCTGATTTATATCCTTATAATGATGCACTTAATTATGGACCTGTAGGTGGCTTTGATATGATGGATAACAATGCCGGAGATCATGGACCATTTAACAAACTTGTGTTTGGTTGGTTACAACCTCTACTTGCAGTAGAAGGCTCATATCAAGTTACGCTAGATGCTTATGCCACTGATAATGATGGACTCAATAATACGTTACTTATTCCATATAACGCTAATGACTTAGCAGATGGTGAGGCATTTGACGAGTATTTATTGGTAATGTTTTACACGCCACAAGGGCTTTATAACGGTCATCTAGGATTACCTCACACTTTGAAAGATGCAGGTGTTATGATCTATCACATCGATGCTAGACTAAACACGGGTGCAGGTTTTTGGGAAGAATACTTCAAAAACAACAACGATAGTACGTCAAATTTCTTTGTTGAACTTTTAGAAGCAGATTTCAATAACTCTATTCCGAGTAAGACAAATTATATTTCACAATCTGATATTCTAACAAACGGAGTGATTGATTTATCCACCTACAAATGGAATCAAGGCGGAAACATCAATGTTTCAATTGAGATTGCAGAATCGTTTAATAATACAAGCAGTAGCATTACTTTAAACGTACAAGTTCAATAATCACTTAAACCAGTAGAAACAAAACTACTGGTTTTTCTTTTTTACACAAATTATGTGATTAAACACTTCTTAAAATGAACTTGCAGCAATCTGTCATATCTATGATAAATCATAGTGGTATAATAGGGGCAAGAAACGAGGGGTAACATGCTTGAACTACAGAACATTAAGAAAGACTATATCATAGGAAATAATCCCTTTACGGCATTAATTGACATCAACCTAACGTTTAAAAAAAGTGAATTTGTGGCGATATTAGGTCCATCGGGTTGTGGTAAGACAACCCTTTTAAATCTAATTGGCGGGTTGGATCAATACACCAGTGGCGACTTAATCATTGAAAACAAATCGACCAAAAGTTTTAGTGACAGTGATTGGGATGCTTACCGCAACAATAAAGTTGGATTCATCTTCCAAAATTATCACTTAATCAATCACATTTCAATTTTAGAAAACGTTGAACTTGGGATGACTCTGGCAGGAAAGTCAGCATCTGAAAGACGTCAAAAAGCAATTGAAGTATTGAAAAGAGTAGGACTAGAAGACCAAATGTACAAACGGTCTAAACAACTATCAGGTGGGCAAAAACAACGAGTAGCGATCGCAAGAGCGCTTGCCAACGACCCTGAAATCATCCTGGCTGATGAACCTACAGGGGCATTGGACACAAAAACGAGCACACAAATCCTTGAACTTATCAAAGAAATCTCTAAAGAAAAACTCGTCATTATGGTTACTCATAATCAGGAGTTAGCTGATCTTTATGCCAGTAGAATCATCACTTTATTAGATGGTCGTTTACAGTCAGATTCAAGTAAAGAACAACTTGAAAAAACCTCTGGTTTTTATCAACCAAAGAAGACTTCAATGTCTTACTTTCAGGCCATAAAGTTATCCTTCAACAATCTTAGAACCAAACTTGCGAGAACGGTAATTACTGCATTTGCAGGTTCGATTGGGATTATTGGTGTATTATTGGTACTTGGGGTAGGCAATGGGTTTAATAAGACCGTCAATAGTTTAGAAAAAGAAGCTCTGGTATCCATTCCAATCCGAATCAATCAATTCGCATTTACCTACGGACCGCCTGATTTTAACGCACCCGAACCAGTCTCAGATGGGTTTGTTTATCCTTATGATTCTAGTAGGCCGCAACAAGCTTATCAAAACAACATTTCTAGCGAATTGATAGCGTATATCAATCAATATCTAGATCCTAGTGCCTACACTTCAATTGAGTTAGATTATGGGATTCAAACCTTGTTACTACAAAAAGAAAATACACTATATAAAATGATTGAAAAAAATGATATCACGTTTGGCCAAACCAATGTACCGTTTCTAAATGAGTACTTTGAAGTCATGGCTGGATCATTAGCTAACACAGAGGGATATCCGATTTACATCGTCTTAAATGATGAGTATGGCATCGACAAACGCGTTTTAGAAGCATTTAATCTACCAACTGATGAGAAAGTTAGATATGAGGACTTGATAGGTAAAACATTGGTTTCTCCACTTTATGATGATTATTACGTTAAGGATGAATCATCTATTTTGGGCAAAACGGTATTTTCACCAAATACAGATTTATCACTGGCTTTCAATCAGGGTATTGTACTAGAAGTAAAAGCAGTACTAGCTCCGATTGATGACAACGTGTTTACGATGTCTGATGGTGTCTATCATTTAGAGAACTTTAACAATTTGTTACTGCAAAATGCCAAAGAATCAGTCGTTGGTCAAGCCCAAATGGCAAGTGATTATTATGTGATTGATTTTCAAGCGAGTGGACAATCCCTACGTCCGAAAGGAACTGATTTTTTAGTTGAAAGCGTTGAAAGAACGTTGGTGGAATCCTTTTTGGGGACGGATGAAACCCCTGTGTCCATTAGCATTTATCCAACCTCTTATCAATCGAAAGAGCAAATTATAAAAGTTTTAGATGATTATAATGAACAAACCTCCTCAGCAAACAAAATCGTTTATCTAGATTTGGCTGAGACGATTGGGTCTGCATTAGGTAGTGTTGTTAATATGATTTCAATCGTTCTTGTCATATTTGCAGGCATTTCTCTGGTTGTTTCATCCATAATGATTGGTATCATTACGTATGTGTCTGTCATCGAACGTACGCAGGAAATCGGCGTATTACGAGCATTAGGCGCAAGAAAGAAAGATGTCAAACGTGTGTTTAATTCTGAAACATTCCTAATTGGTTTAACAGCAGGTTTGTTAGGTTCATTGATCGCATACATATTAAGTTTTCCAATCAATGCGATTGTATATAACCTCAATAACCAGATGAAAGATATCATGCAACTGACTTTCATGCATGTTGCTTCAATGGTGATTGTATCCATTCTGTTGACGTTTGTTGCAGGCTTATTCCCAGCATCCTTAGCTGCAAAGAAGAATCCAGTAGAAGCTTTAAGGGCAAACGATTAAAAAAAAAGGCATTTCTCGCTATTGAGAAATGCCTTTTCAAATGTCATCCGGAATAAAGCTCTCAAGTAAAGTAAAGATAAAAATTGAGGCAATCGTATAGATAAGCATAAATTGAGTGTTATCGTATAAACCGTGAATCTGACTGATGAGTATGCCAATCCCTAAAAGGGTTTTTGGAAGATTTTTATTCGTGAATAAGAATTTAAAACTGACATAGAAGTAGTAGATTAACGCAAACATACCAAATAATCCCATAACGGCTAACGTATGAAATACTGTAGAATGAAACACCTGTATGCGATCTGGATTACCGATATCAATCATAGCTTCCCATCCCGCCCCAAATAACGGGTAGTCCTTAAACAAGGACAACGCGTGTTTGTAAAGCGTTATTCTAGATGATGAAAACTGATCTAAATCGTTAAATCCACCTTGCATGGCTAAATCATAGGCTTCCACCAATATTGGCATCATTAAGACCCCTAGTATCACGGCCAAAAGCGCTGTGATAACAAAATTAATCCAAGTCCACTTATTGGCATCCTTAAAAATAAGTATCCCATAAAAAATGATGGATAAAGCCATTGAGATATAGCCACCTCTGGAGGCAGAAAGTAAGATCACAACCACTGTAACTAACGGGATAAACCAATAATAAGTCCGCTTCTTAAAAGAAATGATATAGTAGATTTGTGCCCCCATTAATAAGGTAATATGAATGGCAACATCGTTAATGTTACCCCAACCAAAATCACCATTATGCCATGAAGTTCGCATACCCTCTTTAATTCGTTCTAAAATGGGCAATTCAGTTGACATATCCAAGTAACCAGTTCCTATTTTAAATAACATCTCCATCACTAATAAAACAGAAGCTGCAAATAGTATTTTCATCATGTATGATTTTGTTGGCTTCAGAGTGGAACCAAGTAATACATAAATCAAAAGATACACAATTGAAATAAAACTTAGCTGAAACAGAGTCCATGTAAAGGGTCTATAGATCATTGGAACAAAGTAGGCAACCGCAAATAAAATATAGCTCCAGTAAAGGATTCCTTTTTTCGGTTTAGGTCTAAATCTTATAATATGGGTAACCAATCCCCCAATAACAAAGATTACAATTAAGTAGATCAGGTTGAATTCACTAATGGTATTTAGGTTCGGATTGGTCGTATTATAGGAATAGATTAAACCAAACGCAATTGGTAAGACAGGGCTTGTATCTCTAAAAAACGCCAACACTGAGGCAAACATCACTAACAAAACAATCATTGCGATTGTATTGAAAACTTGGTATTCACCCGTTGAAATAAAAGCGATAAATGCCAATAAAGTAACCAAAAGGATATATAGATTAGATTGTAAAAAACGTTTAATGATGGTCATATTTTCATTTCCTTCGGTTTATTATAAGCTATTTTTACTAATAATTATACGGTAATCTAAAAAAACCATTATGTTTTTTTTCATGGCCAATCGTTGTTGGGCCGCCATGTCCAGGATAACACAAAGTATCATCAGGGAGTAAGTATAATTTATTTAGGATAGAGGTCTGGATTGATTCGTAAGAAGACCCATATAAATCTGTTCTGCCAATGGTTTGATAAAAGAGGGTATCGCCTGAAAAAAGAGTGCCTTTGGTATAAAGACAAGTGCCACCCATCGAATGACCGGGTGTATGAATCACTTTAAAAGAAACGGATTCAAAGTCAAGGGTTTGTTCATAGTCTGGTTCTAATAACACATCAACAATGACGGTCTGATTTAAGCGAGAGACCCCACTGCTTGCATCTAAGAAAACCTCATCAAGTTTAGGCGCATACACGATAGCATCAGGATACGATGATTTCAATGTGTTAATGCCACCAACATGGTCAAAATGTCCATGAGTGGCATAAATGATTTTGACATCAAGTGTGTTATTTTTAAGAAAATTCAGTAAGTCTAGACTATCAAATCCAGGGTCGATGATCATCGCTTTATGGTTTTCATATAGGACATAACAGTTTGAACGAATGTCACCTAAAGTGAATTTTTTAATGTTCATAGTAAAACACCTCTTCTAAAACATTATAATAAATATCCGCCAAACTATCTAGTTTTATCACCTAATAAAAGGTATAAGTATCTTTATGATTGAAAAAAACATATAAAACGTATAAAATGATAAGGAAATGGGGAATGAACGTATGCGAATTTCTAATAGTTATGTAGACTTAGTAGGGAATACACCTTTGGTCCGATTAAATAGACTTGAAAAAGTATTGGGTATTGAAATAGAATTGATAGCAAAAATCGAAAAGTTTAATCCGCTTTCTTCTGTTAAAGATCGACTCGCCAAAGCAATGATTGAAGACTTAGAAAGTAAAGATCTAATCAATGACCAAACCGTTATTGTAGAACCTACTTCAGGCAACACAGGCATAGGATTGGCCTTTATTTGTGCAGCAAAAGGCATAAAACTTATCATTATTATGCCCGAATCTGTCTCTAAAGAACGCGTATCGACCATTAAAGCTTTAGGGGCTGAAGTGAGACTTACTGAAGCTGCTTTTGGTATGAAAGGTGCAATTGGTTTGGCTGAACAGCTTTTATCCGAACATCCAAACTATATCATGCCCCAACAGTTTAAAAACTTGGCCAATGCTGAGATGCACAGAAAGACAACAGCGATTGAAATCTTGAATGATACAGATCATCAATTAGATGTCTTTATCGCCGGTGTTGGTACAGGTGGCACCCTGACAGGTGTTGGTGAAGTGCTCAAGAAAGAACTCAAAACAGTCAAAATAGTAGCCGTTGAACCCAAAGACTCTCCAGTCCTCTCTGGTGGCGCGCCAGGCAGTCATAAAATACAAGGGATAGGCGCAGGATTCATTCCAGAGGTCCTGAATGTTAACATCATCGATGAGATTGTCACGATTTCGAATGAAGAAGCCATTGAAATGACTAAGTTAGTAGCAAGAACAGAAGGGTTATTTGTGGGCATTTCATCTGGAGCAGCTTTACAGGCTGCCTACAAACTGGCTAAAACTAATCTATACAACCACAAACGTTTCGTGGTGGTGTTACCGGATTCCGGAGAAAGGTATCTCTCAACAGGGATATTCGAATAACTTATGTTTTTTAAACAATTAAGATTAACGATCAATCAAGCTAAAAAAAAGGATCCTTCGGCACCTACAAAACTGACGATTTTGCTATCCTATCCAGGCATACACGCCTTGATGTATTATAGGGTTGCCCATTTCTTTTATAAAATCAAATGGACTGGGTTGGCAAGAGTCATATCTAATATAGGAAGGACCTTTACCAATATTGATATTCATCCTGGGGCAACCATAGGTAAAGGCCTATTCATAGATCATGGTGCAGGCGTCGTAATAGGACAAACAGCAGTCATTAAAGACAACGTTGTGATTTTTCATGGCGTTACATTAGGCAGTAATTCAACCAATTCTATAGGCAAAAGACACCCTAATATTGGTAACAATGTAACGATTTACGCCAATAGCGTTTTAGTTGGCAATATCACCATTGGTGATCACTCAATTATCGGGGCTAATTCAATGGTAAAACAAGATATTCCAGAAAAAAGCGTGGTGGTCGGTAACCCTATGCGTTTCATATCTATTGATGGGAAACGCATTTACGATACGACCTGTGAATGTGAAATTATGCGTCAAGAATTAGAAGTCTTAAAAGAAAAACTCGAGGAACTTCAAAAACGTAAAACATCTGAAAAATGATGTTTTTTCTTTATTTAAACGCTAAAAACCGACTATTTATAATTATTATCATATCTTTTGAATTATGTACCTTTTAAAAATATAATGAATTTAGATTGTGAAATAAGGTGGTTTTGTAGATGAAAAAAAGACTGGTTTTAATTGGGTCTTTCATAGTTTTAATCTTAATCTCCATATCCATTGGAGTTGCCGATATCAATTTAATCGATGTGCTATCCCTAGATAAAGAAGCTTGGTTTCTGATCGTTAGTTCAAGAGTACCAAGAACCGTCGCTATTGTTGTAACCGCGATAGGGTTATCTTTAAGTGGACTAATATTACAAACCATAAGTAAGAATAAGTTCATCTCACCATCTGTTGTTGGGGTGACGGATTCAGCTCAATTAGGTCTTTTGATTGCTTATTTGTTCTTTGGAAGTTTAAGTATGAGCATGAAATTGGGCTTTGCATTTGTGTTTGCAGTCTTAGGAAGTTTCGTCTTCATTACCATTCTCCAAAAAATTAAGTTTAAAAATGACATCTATGTGCCGCTGGTTGGGATGATGTTCGGATCGATTGTGGCAGCCATTGTATCGTTTATTGCCTTTCAGTTTAATTTGACTCAGTTTGTCGATACCATAGGACTAGGCAGTTTCACAACCAAAATAGCTGGGAATTACGAACTGCTTTATGTCACGATTATTCCAATCGTGCTCGCATTCGTTTATATGGTTCAATTCAATATCGTTGGAATGGGCGAGGATTTTGCTAAAAACTTGGGCGTCAAATATAAGCAGACTATGATGATTGGATTGCTCATCATATCGATGGTGACGGCTGCGATTTATGTTGTTGTTGGGTCAATACCATTCATTGGATTGGTTGTCCCGAATTTGGTTTCGATCTACTACGGGGATAATGTCAAAAAAACCGTATGGGACGTGGTGTTATTCGGTGGGGTTTTCGTACTCTTCGCAGACATCATTTCGCGTATCATCATTTTCCCGTATGAAATTCCTGTTTCACTTACGATGGGTGTCATTGGAAGCATTGTTTTCCTCTACCTAATTTACAGGAGGGTTAATCATGCAAAGTAAACATCTAAAACCTATTTTGATATTAGGTGCCATTGCAGCCGTTGCAGTCGTGCTTTACCTATTTTATTGGCTCATTGGGATTGACGTCATCACAGTCGGCCAATTGAATAGAGGCTTATTTAGAAGAAGTTCACGTATTGTGGCGATGATTATTGTGGCAATCACAATGGGCATTACTGGATTGGTGTTTCAAACGATGACCAATAACCGAATACTTACCCCAAGTGTGATTGGATTTGATTCAACCTTTGTTCTATCACAAACGTTGATTGTATTCATCTTTGGAAGTCAAACGGTTTTGATTGCAAACCCTTATTATAATTTTGTTTTGTCATCGGTCGTTATGGTTCTAACGTCGATGTTGCTTTATGGATTTGTCTTAAGAAAAGGCAAAAATAATTTAGCACTATTATTGTTGGTAGGTTTGGTATTTAGAACGTTGATGGGGAGTTTAACTTCATTTTTAAACCGAGTAATCGATCCGGATGATTTCTTGGTTGTGACACAATTAGCGATGCCATCATTAACCAATATGAATACAGAAATACTCTGGTATATTGCCCTGCCTATGATGATGGTTGCCTTGATTTTCTTAATTAAAGATTTAAAATACTTTGATGTGATGAATCTAGGTGAAGATCAAGCAAAAAGTCTAGGTGTGAACTATTTAAAACTGATGAACAAAAGTCTAGTTTTAATTGCAGTTTTGATCAGCGTGTCCACTGCATTAGTAGGTCCATTGATGTTTTTAGGGCTTATATCAGTCAATTTGGCTAGAGAAATATTAAAGACTGACTATCATAAACCGTTATTTGTCGTATCTGCACTATTGGGCATATTATTTTTGGTATTAGGACAGTTTATTCTGCAAGTATTTGAGTTGAATACCTCACTGGCTGTTTTAATTAATCTAGTTGGTGGGATATACATGATTTACATTTTGATTAAAGGAGACAAAAAGTCATGATTGAAATCAAAAACGTTCATAAAAAATATGGTAATTTGGTTGTCTTGGATGACGTAAACTTAACCATCAAGGAAGGTGCTGTCACTGCTTTAATCGGACCTAATGGTGCGGGGAAATCAACCCTTTTAGGGGTGCTTTCGAAACTTATACTAGCAGATTCCGGTCAAGTTTTATTAGATGGACAAATCATTTCAAAAATCAAACCCAATGTCTTTGCTAAAGCGATAGCCATCCTAAAACAAACCAATCAGATATCTGTGAATTTAACGGTTAGAGAATTGGTCTCATTTGGCAGATGGCCTCACTCTAAAGGAAATTTGTCTAAAGAGGATGTCGCAAAAATTGATGAAGCTATCACCTTTTTAAGATTAAAAGAGGTTGAACATAAAAACATTAATCAACTGTCTGGGGGGCAAAAACAAAGAGCTTATATTGCGATGATTGTTGCACAAGATACAAAATATGTATTGCTAGATGAGCCGCTTAATAACCTCGATATGAGGTATTCAGTTGACATGATGCTTATTTTACAGGATTTGGTAAAAAAACTAGGTAAAACAGTTATGATTGTGTTACATGATATTAACTTTGCAGCAACTTTTTCAGATCATATTATTGCGATGAAAGATGGCAAAATTATCAAAGAAGGGGCGCCTGATGAAATCATGGATAAAGGCGTATTGGATTATGTTTTTGACCATGAGTTTTGTATTGCTGGGGTTAATGGAAAGAAGTATTGTATTTACTATCAAGGAGAAAAAGGAAACTAAGATGAAAAAAATATTTGTAGTACTGATGTTACTAATCAGTTTAACAGGACTTGTAGGATGTCAAATCGTTAACGATGATAAAACCTATGATGAAACAGTGACCATTGAACAATCGGTTACTAAAGCAAGCAATAGAAATGATGAAAACGCGACTGTTGAAACGGTGAATGAAGTCATTCCGACCAATCCAAAAAAAGTCGCAATATTTGATTTTGGGGTGCTAGATATTTTTGACTTTATCGGATTAGAAGCGTTAGCTATTGAACAAATCGCAATCGTTAAGTCTAATTTGCCAGGTTATTTATCGAAGTATAATACTGATGCCGTTACAAACGCTGGGACTTTGTTCGAACCAAGTTTTGATACGCTTGATTTATTTAATCCAGATTTGGTCATCATTTCAAGCAGGAGCAGTTGGAGTTATAATACTTTAAAAACTGAACTTGGCGGAGTTGCTGTTTTAAATGTGACCATCGATAATCAAAACTATTTAGATTCGCTTAAAACAAATTTAGAACATTTAAAATTGATTTTCAATAACAATGAGGTGTTTGACACTATGTATGAAACCCTAGAATCAAAGACAAACATCATAAAAGAACAAGCGATTGGGAGCGGTTTTAAATCACTAATACTAATGACAAATGGGGATGATATTTCAGGATATGGGATAGGTTCTAGATTTGGATTTATCCATAACGAACTATCCTTTAGTGCCGCAGATGAGCATTTTGGTAATGCGGATGCAAATACGCATGGAGATACAGTATCGTTTGAATACGTTCAAAACCTAAATCCGGATGTGATATTTGTGGTTGATAGAGCACAAGCCATTGGCGGAGAACCTTCAATTGGTGTTCTTGATAACGCACTGATTGATTCGACCAATGCAGCTAAGAATAATCGAATCATCCTACTAGATTCAGTTAGCTGGTACATTGTGTCTGGCGGCTATCAATCTACATTAAAAATGATTGAAGATACGCAAACATTATTTAGTTAGTTTATCTCGTTGACAAAACACCTATTTATTGTTACAATAAGGTGTATTTTAGGAGGTTTTCACATGAATTTTGCCGATTATATTGTATTAGTGCTTGGTATACTTTTAATTGTTGCTGTGGCGCTACAATCATCTCAAGACAACGTTGCATCTGCCTTCAGCGGTGAAAAATCAGAACTATTTAAGAACTCAAAAGCAAGAGGCGTAGAATTATTCTTGATGCGCTCAACAGCTGTTATTTCTATTCTTTTTGTAGGTATGATTGTCGTTTCGATTTTAACGCATAAATAAAAGTTTTCAATCACGAAGGTCACTTTAGTTGAAGTGACTTTTTTTCTTAGTATGACAGATCAAAAAGTAATCAAGAAAAAAAGTGAATAATTGACTATGGTTTAAGTAATTGATACAATAAAGGTAGTCATACATTGGAAGGGGACACAACAATGAGTCTTACCAAAAAAGAGAAAAAAATTGAACAAAAACACCTTGCAGAAGAACAACGAGAGATTTCGATGCAACACGCTTTTATGAAGAAATATTTCAAAAAGAAAATGGAAGGTGCCGAAAAGTATGATCAGTATGTCAGTAAAGACTACGATAAAGTGCTTCTTACCGCTAAAACAACTTTTGGAGTGACTGATGATGAGGTTAATGAGTTTAGCCCGTTGGTGGTTTCTATGCCTGAAGCATTTTACAAAGGCAGCAACTTGAGCATTAAGATGGGTAAAAAACAGGACAAAATCCGATACAATCAATCTAGGCTAACGGTGCTTTTGTTTGGAGAGACCCAACTCTATTATTATCAAACCCTAGTTGATCATCAAACGTCATCATTTTCAGATAACCATGCCTTAGAACTACCGTACCAAGCGATTATGTCCATAGAATCTAAATCTTCTAGATACTTTAGTAAAAAGGCCTTTCACCATTTTGTTGACCTACAGTTGAATCTAGTCAATAATCAAGTAATTAATCTTCGACTTAAAAACATCATTAAAAAGGAATCAGAACTCAAACAAGGCGCAATCATTACAAAAGATATTCAAGATGTGCTAAAGGACTTGCTGGTTTTCTTAAGGAAAAAACGCGGATTATAAAGACATTCAAAGGCACTCTTTTGAGGGGCCTTTTCTCATCATAAAGCGAATGATAAAATTCATTGACTTTAAGTTTGAAACCATGTATAATTAAACAGCTGGTGATAATATGATTTACACACTTGAAAAGCTAAAAAATGAATGCTCTTTGAATGGGATTAACCTCGAATTGGATTTTAAAGACCGACTAGAGAATCAAACCATACTTTATGACATCAATCCTGTAATCGTAACGGGCAATGTGTCATTTTTAACGCAAAGAAACCTTCATTTTAAACTCGAAGTGAAAACAACCGTAACTTTACCATGTGCACTTACACTTAAACCCGTGTTACACGATTTAAGTTTTGTGATAGAAGAGGATGTTTCAGATGAACTAGACTCTGAATATCGAATTATTAATGAGAAAGTAGATTTAGCTGAAATCGTATGGGGTGCATTAGTATGCGAGATTCCATTGAAGGTTTATGCTGAAGATGCAGATCTAGAACAATTCGAAGAAGAACCTAGAATTAACGAAGCATTTGCTCAACTTAAGGACCATTTTAACAAAAAATAGGAGGTGTGAAAATGGCTGTTCCTTTTCGCCGCACGTCTAAGACTGCAAAGAGAAAACGTCGCACACACTACAAACTAAGCAAACCAACTTTAGTGGTAGACCCACAAACTGGTGACTTAGTATTACCTCACAGAGTATCTCCAATCACTGGTGAATACAAAGGTAAAAAAGTAGTTAACGTCAAAGAAGCTGAATAAAGCTTTAAAGAAGGATGCCAGAAGGCATCTTTTTCTTTATACTAAAGTATAAGCCTTTTACGTAAAATACTGTTTTTCTTTACAAAGTAATCATAAAGTATTATGATATACTTGTATAAAATTTGAAACAAGAGGGATTATTATGAAAAAATTAAATGGTAATGCAATTATCATTTTAACGATAACTTCATTTATTGTGCTACTGATGTTGAACCGATTAATGGTTACAGCACAGATTTTTAACCCAGGGATGAATCTTTACAACGAAGATTTTTTAGTCTCGCTTAATGCATCCTTAGGAGACTTAGGTGTTTTACTAGCTTTGATTGTAGTTGCTTATTTGGTGAGCAAACGGAAGGCAACCTTTGTCACAATCTTGTCCGCTTTTGGGATTGGTTTATCGGTTGTTGTCTTTTCACTTAAAATATATTCGTTTTACTACGGAACAGCCTTTTCATTCTTTAACGCAAGAACTTTTTCAAACAGTGCACCAGTTTTGGGACATCAGCTAACCGTTCATTTGTGGCGTAATCTGTTTAAGATGAAACAGTATATTGCAATCGTTCCGGCATTTTTCTTTCTTTACATCACAGTCTATGTTTGGGTTAAACGCCCATTCAAAGAAGAACGTTTCTTAAAGAAAACTTTCCACATGAATGTGAAAGTAATGAATGTTTTTATTTTAAGTCTATTGATGGTCGGCTTTTCACAAGTCACTTATCAAAATATCATTAAAGCATCCTTTTACGAAGAGAATCGTGTCGCATTGAAGGGTGTACAAACCATGGGGTTATACAATTACTACATCAATGACTTATTAAGTTATACATTAGGTGAATCCGAACAAGTCATCGATGAAACATCGAATTTATCTGTTGAAATTGAAGACTTTTTAACCAATGCAAAAGAAACTTGTCCACTTAATTATTTGAATGATCCTTCCTGTGTAAACAGCGAAGTAACTGGTTTGTTTGAAGGCAAGAAACTGGTGATTTTGCAATTAGAGTCTTTCAATGATTTTGTGATGAACTTATCGTTTGAATCAGAGGATGGCACCCACGAGGTTACCCCTTTCTTGAATCAAATGGTTAACAGCGAAGAAGCGTTATATTTCGATCATTTTTACTCGCATATTGGCGTAGGAAAAACAAGTGATGCTGAGTTTGCAACGTTAACAGGTTTAAGTGCTACGGGTCAAATTGTTACTTATTTTGATTATATTGCTGATAACTTTGAGACACTGCCCTCGTTATTTGCTGAAAAAGGGTACGAGACTTATGCGATGAACGGGTCTACTGAAACTTTTTACAAGCGCAATGAAAACTATCCTACATTCGGGTTTAATCCGGAACATTTCGCAGGAATGGAAACATTAGAAGAAGAAGGTTATTACGACAAAGAAACCGAAACCATTAATGGTTGGGTGGATGATACAGTTATTTTCGAATATTTAACCGATGTTTTGAGAAAAGATGAACAACAGTTTATCTTTGCTTTAACAACCATTTTACATACCCCATATTTCGATTTTGAAGGTATCACAGGGATTAACCCATGGGAAACCTTAATCGAAGGTGATCTTGGTAATTATCTCGATTACGCTAGAAGAACTGATAAAACCCTTGAAGCATTTTTTAATCATCTTTTTGAAGAATCGCTTTTAGAAGATGTCGTGTTTGTTTTGTATGGTGATCATACTGGCGGGTTAACGGTTGATGACTTAAGTCAACTGTATCCGAATCTTTCTCACATTGATTATCAAGAACTCTCTCACAATGTGCCTTTTATCCTTTATGCCCCTGGCATGAATTTACAGGAATTCAACATTGATACCTCATTGGTAAGAGGTCAAACCGATACGAAAAGAACATTGTCGAATTTGTTCAATTTAGACTCAAATTATCATTTTGGAACGGATATGTTATCAAACACACAAACGTTTGCATATAACCCGATGACTATGGATTTATTCACAGACAATTTTCATTTGATACTACCTTCAAAATGGATTGATAACGCAGAATATGAAGAAAGAATTGAAGAGATAAGCGATATATTCTATCAGCATAAACGAATGAACGATGCGATTTTAAAATATCGTTATTTCGACAAATAAAACTATGAAACATTACTCAGTATTGCTTAAAGAAACCATTGAATCCTTAAACATTAAGAAAAATGGCATCTATGTTGACGCTACCCTTGGGGGTGGCGGACACAGCGAGGCCATTTTGTCACGTCTTGAAGGTGGTCATTTATATGGATTTGATCAAGATAGATTTGCGATTGAAACTGCAAAAAAACGTCTTGAAAGATTTGATAATTTTACGGCCATCAATCAAAATTTTGAAAACATTGAAGAGGCACTCAAATCGTTAGGCATCGACAAAATAGATGGCATTATCATGGATTTAGGGATGTCATCGTTTCAAATAGACGATAAAGAACGTGGGTTTTCTTATATGCAGGATGCAAAGTTAGATATGCGCATGAACCAAAGTTCAAATAAAAGCGCTTATGACATTGTCAACTATGCTTCTTTGGATGAACTGACCTACATTTTTAAAGTCTATGGTGAAGAAGATTTTGCCAGACCAATTGCCAAGAAAATCATTGAGTCTCGTCCACTTGAAACGACCTTTGATTTGGTGAGAATCACCGATCAATACAAGTACCTTCAAAAATCTCACTCTGCCAAACAAGTATTTCAGGCGTTAAGAATCGCAGTAAATGATGAGCTAGGTGTACTCGAGCGCACGCTACCTAAATTGGTCCATTTACTGAATAAAGACGGGGTTATTTCTGTGATTACGTTTCACTCTTTAGAAGACCGTTTGATTAAACACTTTTTCAAAGAACAAAGTGAAATCAAAGTCCCAAAAGGGGTGCCGATTCTCTCCACACTTAAAGCGCCACTTAGGCTATATAATCGAAAACCTGTATTACCGAGTGAAGAGGAATGTAAGGAGAATAGCCGCTCTTTATCTGCAAAATTAAGAGCTGCGATTAAAAACTAATGGAATTATACGTAACTGGCAAACAAGCATTTATAAAGGCGTGCAGTCTCATTGATGAAGCAAAATATACAATTGAAATTCAAATGTTTATTTGGCGTGACGACAAAATCGGTAACGTCATACTTGAGCACGTGTATCAAGCATTAAAACGCGGTGTAAAAGTGGCAATAAAAAAAGATCGTTATGGTTCTATTTTTGAAAAAGCAGAAGAAAACAAACAAAGCTTGTTTCATAAGAGAAAAGATCCTTCACTGATGCCGCTTATAAGAGGCATTGATTTTATGTATGCGGATAAACGTAAACCTAAAGGTTACAAGCAAAACGACAATCTTCTACTCATGGAAGTTTTGAAACACCCTAATTTGTCCTTAACTGATAAGATATTGAAAGATCATACGAAATACTATTTAGTCGACGATCAAAAACTATTGATTGGTGGCGTAAATATTGAAGACAAAGAGAATGGTAAAGACATTCAAGGTAGAAAGTACAAAGACTACATGGTTTATCTAAACGATAAAGACTTTGTCAAACACTTTAAGGCCCGTTTAAACGGACTTACTTATCGAGGTGACAAAACCCTTGATATACTTACAAATGCGTCTGTTAAAGAAGCACAAGAGTGGATACCATACTACCTTTTTAGAGCTAAGACTGAGGTCATTATGCACATGGCTTACTTTGGAGCGAAAAAAGCAACTAAAGCGATTTTTAAAGCGCTTGACAATGGCGTTAAAGTATCAATTGTAACATCAAGCGTTTCCAATCTACAAACACATTATAACTTAAAACTGATGAAGGCCTTTTATAAGAAAGGTGCCACGATCTATCTATACGAGGGTTTGGTTCACGCAAAAGCCATCCAAATAGATGATTGTTTAATTGTTGGGTCTACCAATCTCAACAATTCTGCATTTTATACATTAGGTGAATGTTCTTTGATTACCAATAACAAAGGTCTTATAGAGGCATTTAGGTTGTCTCATGAAAGACTTATAAAAGAGTCAAAAATCATTTTAGACTCACGAAATATTAGGTACAACAAATGCTTGGCCTTTCTTGAAAAACTAGTGAGTTGAGAAACACAAAAAATGTGTTTCTTTTTTTTCATTTTTGTCATTTATGATATACTTTTAGTAAGAAGGTGACATAATGAGAGAAGAAATCAGACTTACAAAAGGGCCACTATTAGATGAAAAAGGTGCATTAATTGAAAGTGGGTATCACGAGGACTTAATAAGAACTTATGACAAGAATGACATTGGCGTAAAAGGCCTCAGACTTAAAGAATGGGACTATTATTACATTGGCAATGATAAACATGGGGTAGCCCTTACGGTTGCTGATAATTCGTATATGTGGCTAGCCTCTATTTCAGTTTTAGACTTTGAGAAAAAAATATACCATACGGTTTCAAAAACGGGCCTTCCGTTCAAAAAACTGGGCCTTCCAAATAGTTCACGAATCGGAGATTTAACGTTTAAGAGAAAAGGATTTTCATTTGGATTCATTCATGAAAATGGCGAACGTAGATTGATGGTTGAGATGGACAAGTTTATGGGTAAGAAATTCAGTTTAGATGTTTCATTGACGGAACACCCAAATACTTCTGTTGTTATCGCCACACCGTTTGATAAGCCCAAACATTTCTACTACAATCATAAAATCAACTTAATGACGGTTAAGGGGTCTTTTACAATAGGTCAATCACTTTATCCGTTATCTGATGCTTTTTCAACACTAGACTGGGGAAGAGGCGTTTGGACTTATAAAAACACATGGTACTGGGCAAGTGCTTCGGGTTATATTGAAAACAAAACAATCGGATTTAATTTGGGATACGGATTTGGTAATACCTCTAGCGCTTCTGAAAACATGTTTTATTATGATGGCAAAAACTATAAATTTTCAGATGTTGAGTTTGTGATTCCTACTAAGAATGGGAAAGAGGATTACATGAGTCTTTGGATATTTAAGTCGAAAGAAGCGGATATTTATCTTGAATTCATGCCAATTCTGGATCGTAATTCTAGCACTAATGCGCTGATTATTAAGTCGATTCAACATCAAGTGTTCGGTAAGTTCAATGGCTATTTCAAATTAGAATCAGGCGAAAAAGTCGAGGTAAAAAATGTGATGGGTTTTGCAGAAAAAGTAATCAATCATTGGTAAACATTAAATAATCGATAAAAGAGATCATGGTCACCACCCTCTATTTGTAGCTAGACTAAAGAGCGTTTGTTTTAAATAAAGATAAAAAAAGCATTTAACCCTTATTTGGTTAAATGCTTTTTAAGTATAAATTTAATAAGTTTTCTTCTTTCGCGCACCAATGGTAATTCGAATATAATCCACATGCAAATCTCTCAACTCAGGAATTTGTTTAATGTATTCAAATATATCTGTGTTATTGATTTCAGTGATTTTATTCGTATCTTTGACTACCACGTGAACATGGCTGTCTGCATTATGCATTGGGTTATCAATGGCTAAGTCATAGTACTTAGTGTCGTTGATGTATAACTCAACTACGATTTTTTGTTCAATTAAAAAGTCAAGGTTATTGTAGATGGTAGATATGTTCGTAAACCCTTTTTTCGCCAATGCGCTTTGAATTTCTTTAAACGTCAAGTGGTTATTTTCAAGTACGTCAATCATAGCTTTACGACTGTTTGTAATACGTAAATTGTTTTTACGCAATTTATTAAAATAGGTCTCGCGTGAGTCCATTTAATCGCCTCCTAGGTAATCGCTATTTGCATTAAAATATGTGCTCACGATGTCGTGTAAAGCATCGTTATTATAAGATAACGTTTCATATTTAGTTTCTTTTTGAACCAAAGTATAAGGTTTCAAAATATGCAAATGGACACATGGTTTCTTTTTTAAGTACTTCATAAGCCCTTTAGGCTTCTTAAAAATGAATACCATGGGTATTATATCAACATTTGCGTTGAAAGCAAAACGAAATGCTCCTTTTTTGAAGGGTCGTATATGGTCACAGTAAGGCCTTAAAGAAGCTTCAGGAAAAACTGCAATCATTGAGTTTTTTTCTAACCTGTCGTTTAACTGTTCTTGGAAACGAACGATTTGAGCTTTACTGTCTGGGATTGGGGCACCACCTATGAGGTGAAATAGTTTCCCAACAAAGGGCAACCCTAAGTTGGTTTTTAACATCGTGAAATATAGACGTTTTGGCCAAAAATAGGAGCCTAATAGGAAGGCATCAAAGGGATGGACATGATTGGAAACAATGACGGCGCCTTTTTTCTTGTGAGATTGATAATTTTCTTTATGTTTGACTTTAAAACCTAAAACAAAACCGCCATATAGATAGACAAAAAGAATCTTAATGAGAAACACTAAGAATTTAGATATAATTCTTCGATGCAGTTTTTGACCAAAGTAATCGAAATCATCCGATAAAGTGACAGGTTTAGCTTCTATCGTTTTAAACGTATGTTCGTTTTCATCTGCTCTTTGTTTTTTGTCTTCTGGCATTATATTCCTCTAAATGTATTTATATTTACCTATATTATAGCATAATACTATTGTATTAACTAAGTTAAATACGTGGACATTTATGATATAATTAGGATGGTGATTCTATGATAATAATATATGGTGGTGCATTCAATCCACCAACAAAAGCCCATCAAACCATAAAAGCATATCTCATCAACAAATATAACCCAAATTGGTTTATATTTTTACCGGTGGGGATGAAATATCCAAAACCAGGGCTTATTCCCTATCAACATAGGGAAAATATGTTAAAATTAATTGCTGAAGAACCAAATTGTGTGATCTCTGATTTTGAACAAACAAATGCCTTTAATGGGACAATTTCCGCGCTCGACTATTTTTCAAATCTCTACCAGGAACGTCCTACATTTGTTTTAGGAGCGGATAACTTAAAAGAGATTGAGACATGGGTTGAAAAAGACAGATTGATCGAGACCTATCAATTCATTGTGATCGATAGAGACCACGAAGCTTCAAGAACCTTAAAAACATTAAACCTTCCAGAAAGTAAATTTAGGATTGAATCGTTAGATCTTAAACAAAAATCTTCATTGTTCAGACATAATCAAAACAAGTATGCCAAAGACTTAGATGAGAAAGTGTTGGCCTACATCCAAAAGCATCACTTATATGAGGTATAGACATGTATAAAAATGGATTTTTAAAAATTGCACTCGTAACACCAAAACTAGAAGTAGGACATCCTAAACATAATGTAGATGAGATGCTTTTGGTCTTGAAAGATATCCAATCTGGATTGGTTTTGTTTCCAGAGTTGTCTATTTCAGGCTATTCTTGTGGTGATTTATTTTATCAGGATGAATTGATCAACCAAGCTAAAAAAGAACTTTTACGTTTGTTAATAGAAAACCCTTATAAAGGCATCATAGTTCTGGGGCTTCCACTAGATGTGGAAGGCGTTTTGTATAACGTTGCTTGTGTGATTAAAGAACATAAAATACTAGGGGTTGTTCCTAAAAAATACATTCCGAACACTAACGAGTTTTATGAAAAAAGATGGTTTAATTCGGGACTAGATATTCAACTCAAAGAGATATTATTGTTTAATCAAAAAGTACCTTTCGGAGACCTAATTTTTGAAGATATCGAGAAAGATATTCGCTTTGGTATTGAGATATGTGAAGACATGTGGACCAATTTTTCGCCAGGCAATGCATTGGCTTTAATGGGGGCAAATCTGATATTGAATATCTCTGCTTCAACGGAGCACTTATACAAAGAACAGTCTAGAAGGATGGTTGTCGTTGAAAACTCCAGAAGAAATTCAGGGGCGTATTTATATGTGTCTTCAGGCATGATGGAATCCTCCAGTGATACTGTTTTTTCAGGCCATAATATGGTAGCCATTAATGGTGAACTTCGCACAGAAGCATTTTTTAACGACCCTAAAACAGGTATTTTGGAAACCGAGATTGATTTTGGTGAAATCAATTTCAAACGTCGACATGATCAAAATTTAAAAGATGCAATGCATCGAGAAACCTTAGATATAACTAAAATTCCGGTTTTCTTCGAATCAGCGAAAGTGTTTCATTTTAAAACAAAAATGAACCCTTTTCCTTTTGTCCCTACCAAAAATATAGATAAAGCATTTAAAGATATTAAACGCATTCAAATTCAAGCACTTGCCAAAAGATTACTTCACGTTGGTAATCAAAAAATCATCATCGGTGTTTCAGGTGGGTTAGACTCTACTTTAGCACTCTTAATTGCTTATGATACGATGCAGTTTTTAAATCGTCCTGCCAAAGACATTATTGGTGTGACGATGCCTGGACTAGGGACATCAGACAGAACTAAACAAAATGCGATTGAGTTAATGAAGAAACTGGGCATTACGCAGTTTGAGAAATCCATTGTGGAAGAAACGCTCACACATTTTAAGATGATTGAACAAGATGAAAACAAAACGGATATTACATATGAAAATACGCAAGCCCGAATTAGAACAATGTTGCTTATGAACTTGGCCAATAAAGAAAATGGGATAGTTTTAGGAACGGGTGACTTATCCGAAGTTGCTTTAGGTTTCATGACCTATAGTGGCGATCAAATGAGCATGTATGGCATTAATGCAGGGCTTCCAAAAACATTGGTTAGATTTATGGTTGAACATTATGCCGATTTCTACAAAGAGTTTAAAACACTCTTGTTAGATGTGGTGGATACACCTGTATCACCAGAACTGATCAAAAACCAAATGACAGAGGATATTATCGGTAAATACATGATCAATGATTTTCTATTACATCGCTTGTTAAAATGCGGAGATGATCATGAAAAAATGGCTTTTCTATTAGAAGAAGTATTCGAACTAGACAAAGAAGAAGCTTTATCAAAAACCAAAGCATTTATTAATCGTTTTTACCAACAACAATTTAAAAGACAAGTATTACCAGATGGACCTAAAGTGTTAGACGTATCTTTATCTCCAAGAGGTGATTTTAGAATGCCATCAGACATAAAGGTTGTGATTAAATGAAAAAAGTTATATTAGGATTAAGCGGTGGGGTAGACTCTAGTGTTGCTGCTTTATTGTTGCTTGAAGCAGGTTATGATGTTGAAGCCGTGTTTATGCGTAATTGGGATTCAGCTGCCAATCAAGATGTGTATGGAAACCCAACTGTCAATGATGATATTTGTGCACAAGAAGTGGATTATTTAGATGCTAAAAAAGTAGCCGATCAACTTGGCATCAAATTACACAAAGTGGATTTTACAGAAGAATACTGGCAACAAGTTTTCACCTATTTTTTAAGTGAATACGAACGTGGTAGAACGCCAAACCCAGACATTTTATGCAATACGGAAATCAAATTTAAGGCCTTTTTAGAATATGCAAAAAGACTAGATGCGGATTATATTGCCATGGGGCATTATGCAAAGACAGAGGTTAGAAATGGTCATACTGTGCTTGTGCGCTCTAAAGACCAAAATAAGGATCAAACTTACTTTTTATCACAATTGACAGAAGCACAAATTGAAAAAGCGATGTTTCCGCTTGGGGACATTGATAAGTCTGTGGTAAGACAACTCGCTTTGACACACAGCCTTGCTACTGCGGTTAAAAAAGATTCTACAGGTATTTGTTTTATTGGAGAAAGACATTTCAATGCTTTTTTAAGCAACTATATCTACAAAAAATCAGGTGAGATGCGCCGTTTAGACGGGACATTCATCAAAAAACACGATGGGTTGATGAACTATACCATTGGACAACGTAAAGGACTTGGTATTGGTGGTTTAAAAGAGTACGATTTAGAGCCTTGGTTTGTGGTGGGGAAAGACGTTAAAGAAAATGTTTTATATGTTGAACAGGGGTTTCATCACCCTTACTTATACAGCGACAAATGCATCGTTACCGATGTCACTTTCAGAGGAGATAAATCTTTAGAAGGTAGAACATTTACAGCTAAATTCAGATACCGTCAGGAAGACCATGAAGTGTTTTTAAAGTTTATAGATGATAAGACCCTTGAGGTTACTTATCCGAAAACCGTTCGTGCAGTGACGCCAGGTCAAGCCTGTGCCATTTACGAAGGAGATGTTTGTGTTGGTGGCGGGTTTATTGACACAGTTTACATGAAAGATGAAAGAAGACAGTACTAATGCATAAAGTTTGGATACTATTCATATATGCCATGCTCGTTGGGCTAGGCATGAACCTAGCCCACCCTATTACGCCAGCGCATTTGAGGACCATAGAAGTCTCTTCAAATATGTTTGGCGTTATTTTTGCGAGTATGAATTTAGGACAATTTATTATGGCCCCGGTGTGGGGAAATCTAGGCGATTCTAAAAATAGAAAAGCCGTTTTGATTATAGGATTAATTGGATATGGGGTTAGCCAAGCCTTGTTTGGGTATTTCACAAATATTTATTTAATCATCCTTGTGAGATTTTCAGCGGGCGTTTTTGCCAGTGCAATCATTTCTAATGTGTTGGCACATATCAGCATTAGTAAAGACTATGAAAACCATAAAGGCAAAATCATATCATTATTTGTTGCGTTTAATGTCATCGGGTCAACCTTGGGGTACTATGTTGGTGGATTTCTAGGGAATCTATTCACTGGACAAGAGTCGATCATGATGTATATTCAGGCGGTTTATAATGTGATACTGGCTTTATTTACGTTTGTTTTCATTCACATGATTGAAACAGATAAAGTTCTGTCTAAAAGACAAAGCGCATTAAAACAGCTCTCTCAAATCAGAAAACTATCAAAACCACTGTTTTTACTTGTGGTGATGATTGCGGTTATTTCTATCGCTCAAACCAACTTTTCCAAGTATTTGGATTTATACATGACAGATATCGGGTACAAATCGAGCGACATCGGCACTTTGGTGTTTGTCACTGGGATTATAACCCTTATTATGAGTTTTTTGGTTGTCCCAAGGCTTTATAATCGGTTTAAGGACACACATATACTAGTGGTATCTGTCTTTTTACAAGCCGTATTTTCAGTGTTAACTTTTACATTTGATCAAGGATACTTTTTGTTATATGGGTATAGCTTTTACTTGGTATATATCGCAGGTAAAGCCATTTATGAGCCTACTGTAACTTATCATTTATCTAAATATAAAGATGTGTCACCTGGGATTTTAATGGGCTCTAGAACGAGCGCTATTGCACTTGGGGCCATCATTGGACCGTTGCTTGCTGGGCTGATCTATGATGACATTGGGCATTACTTGTTTATGATTTTATCGTTACTGTTACTGTTATCAGGGGTTGTACTCTATTATTATCAAAGGAGCGTTAAACTATGAAATCATTAACTGGAAACATTACACACTATCTATTTAGAAACGACGATAATGGGTTTAGTATTGCAAAAATTGCACTTGAAAGCATGGATGAGGTTATCATAACGGGTTATCTGCCAGAGTTGTCTAAAGAAGTGACGTATACATTTAATGTGGAAGAAACCACACATCCTAAATATGGGTTACAATATAAAGTCATCTCATTTTCAAAAGCCGAGGTTCAAAACAAAGAAGGTATTATCGCCTATCTCTCTAGTGATTTGTTTACGGGTATAGGGCCGGTGAGAGCGAAAAAAATCGTCGATACTCTAGGAGATGACGCCATTAAAAAGATTTTAGAAAACAAGACAGTTCTTTTAAATATGGGGTTGAATCGCCTTCAAATTGAACGCTTTTATAAGCAACTCCATGATAACCAAGTGGTTGAATCTACTTTGGTATCGCTTTATGGATTCGGCTTAACATCGAAAATGGCGATGAAGTTATATGCGAAATATGGGAGTGATGCTCTCGATAGAATCAAAGACAATCCCTATCGCTTGATTGAGGATATTGACGGAGTTGGATTTAAAAGAGCCGATATATTAGCCAGTGTTTTTGGCATTAAAAATGATGATCAGAGAAGGTTAGAAGCAGCACTTTTGTTTGGCATTCAAACGGTTTCTTTTCAAAGAGGCGATACTTACATATTGGATCGCCAATTGGTGAACGCTTGTTTAGAGATTCTAGGTAACAATATTCGTGAAGACTTAATTATTGAAGCCTTAAAAAGGCTAATCGAATCTGAAAGAATCATTAAAAAAGATCATAAGTATTATCTAGATACGGTATATAGAAGTGAAGCCGATTTGGCTATTGAACTTAAAAGACTTAAGCAAACACAAGCAATCATAGATGAAAATGAAGCATTAAACTTAATTTGGATGACTGAAAAAAAACTGAATATTACTTATACACAGAAACAAAAAGAAGCCATTATTAGTGCGCTATCCAGTTCTATATCAGTGATTACTGGTGGTCCTGGAACAGGAAAAACTACCATCATTCACGGATTATTAGAAATCTATGCCATCAAAAACGAATTAGATTTGGAGTTGGAATCGGCTAGCGAACAAATCCTTTTAATTGCGCCTACAGGTAGAGCCTCTAGAAGGATGCAAACGGTGATGTCGATGAAGGCATTAACGATTCATAGAGCACTTGGATATAATTATGAAGGTGCCTTCTATTACAATGAAACGATTCAATTGCCTCATCAACTCGTAATCATTGATGAAGCATCAATGATTGATGTTTTTTTGGCTGAAAATCTTTTTAAAGCGATTAAAACAGGTGCACAAGTGGTCATTGTGGGAGATAAAGATCAATTACCCTCTGTTGGGCCTGGACAAATCCTTTCGGACATCATCGAGTCTGGTTGTATGCCGGTAATTGCCTTAAAAGAAATTCATAGGCAAGCTAAGAATTCAGGCATCATTGATTTGGCTTTAAGAGTCAACAATCAAACAGTTGACAGCACAGACTATGAATCAAAAGAAGATATCAAATTTATTACTAAATATGAGTCAGACATCATTGACGTGATGATTGGTACGATAGATGAGGCTCTAGATCAGGGTTATTCATTGAAAGATGACATTCAAGTGTTGATTCCAATCTATAAAGGTGGGCTTGGGATTGATGCAGTTAATCTTGCACTACAAAGAAGATATACAGACTTAACCAAAAAGAAAGTGACCTATGGCGATAAGACATATGTCATAGGAGACAAGGTTATTCAATTAGCTAATAATCCTGAAAAGGGGATTATGAACGGTGATATTGGCATCATTAAAGACATTTCAAAAGATCAGAACAACTCAGATATTTTGTATATTGATTTTGACGATCATGTAGTGGTGTTTTCTAAAGGAGAACTCGATGACTTAAATCTTGCTTATGCAATCAGTATTCATAAATCTCAAGGAAGTGAGTACAAAGTCGTGATCATGCCTTTAGTTAGAAGTTATGCTAGAATGCTAAGAAAAGAGCTTTTATATACCGGAATAACCCGTACAAAGTCACACTTAACGTTAGTCGGTGATTTAAGTCTAATTGAAAAAGCTTCTGTCGTTCTTAATGAAAAACGTCAAACGACGCTTAAAGACTTTTTATCAGATATAAGTGAAGAAAAGAAAGCGTCCACGGTTTCACCCTATGATTTTTTATAGAGATATCCAAAAAAAGCACTTCATCGCGAAGTGCTTTTTTATTTATATAACGTCAGTCTATTTCAAAATTCTCTGAACCAAATGTGCTAAGAATCCACCTACTAGGGGTCCAACAATAAACACCCATACTTGTTCAAGCGCGATACCACCTTGGAGTATTGCAGGTGCAATAGATCTGGCAGGATTTACCCCTAAACCAGTCAGTTGAAATCCGAACAAAATGATTAATGATAAAGTTAGTCCAATGATTAAAGCAGATACGTTCGAAGCTTTCTCTTTGCTGGTCACTTGTAAAATGACTGTAACAAAAATAAAGGTTAAGAAGATTTCAATTAATAGGCCAATTAGCAATTGGATAAACCCACTGTTTGGTAAACTTGTAGAAACTAAGTTTGCGCCTAGTTGAGAATTTGAGCCCACAATTATCAAAAGAATTGTGGAAGCAAGAAGTGCACCTACTATTTGGCTCAAGCTGTATAATATAAATTCTTTGTGTGTGATCTTTTTTTCTAAATATACAGCCAAAGATACAGCTGGATTGAAGTGCCCGCCAGATATATGCCCAACTGCATTGGCCATTACCACCACTGATAACCCAAATGCTAAAGCGGTAAATAAGATATTCAACCCTCCAAATTGGCCGGTTGTTACAGCAACCCCAGTACCGAATAAGACTAGTACAAAGGTACCAAGAAATTCTGCAAATAATTTTTGATATAGTTTCATGTTTGTAATTCTCCTTTTAGAAGCATGATAACACAGACATTTAGTCATTTCAAAAGATGTGCACTCATCGTTTCATAAAGTTTATAATCAATCCTAAAAAACATCTATGTTTGAACAGGCCATCTGTCAATTCAAGAGGGTATTCAATACAAAATTAGATAGCCATATGTCTATATACTAATGGTGTGAGGCTTTTTATTTTTACGATTTAAATAGCTAATGATCTATGAGTACGAATTTATATCGAGTAATTTGATTCAAGTTCTTTGAAATAAGTACCATTTTGCTACTTAAATAAAAAAAAGCATTGATTTTTTGATTTTATGAGGCTACAATAGTTATGAAATATTACGATTAATTGAATTTAATTTTTTTACTTTTTTAAAAGAGTGAAAAAAATCGTTCGATACTATATACACTTAGGGAGGAATCAATGGAATCTTTATTCTGTTGTAATACAATATGAAAAGAATATGGATCGTAGTGCTACTCAGTTTAATGGTATTATCAGGGTGTGAAGAAAGTCAAAAGGATACCTATCGAAAAGTTTCAAACGAGTATAAAGAAGTCAGTTTAGATAGTTATCTAGCGTATCGTTCAGTATCGTTAAGGTATGAAGATAAAACTGGAGGGCTTGTTTTAATAGAAGACAATTATTATCTTGATTTAAACAACGAGGTAACTTACGTATATATGCCGATAGATAAAACGGTCATCAGGTATCATGAACAAAAAGATACAGAATATCAAGAAGCATCCGAATCGCTTTTGGCATTTATAACACTGGTAGAAAGCGAAGAAGACATACAGTTTAGAAAGCTCGATTATAGAATTTTTGACGTCATTCGTACGATGTTTTCAAGTGAGAATCAGAGTTTAATTAGGTTTAAAAGTGATTTAATATCACCACAACACTACTATCCCAAAATAGTAATCAACAAAGAAGATATTGATAAATTCAATCCACTTTTAGAGATTATAACTGATCTTAAAATTGAAGTGGGGGATTCAGTAGAGATTTCACTTGAAAAAGATACGCCAGATTATAGCCTCACCATTGGAGATACAAGATATGAAAACGATGGGATAGATGATGAAACTAGAAATCTAATAAGAGAACTAGCGAAAATAGATAAATAAATCATGGCCTCAGATTAATAGTAAACAGCATCCTGTCAAGTAGACAGGTGATATAATCAGAAATTGGATAGCCATATGCCTGTATAATATGTACCCTAGAGAACGGACCCTTTAAAAAAGAACCTAAACGATAGGGTTTTTACTTTACAATAAAGACAGTAATGATTTGATGAGTAGTGAGTATTAACTACTTTAAAGCGAAACAAGTTTGAACGTTTAAACTTATCCGTTCCAAAAAAAACAATCAAATGCCACTAAATGATTTATCAAAAGGATAAGGCGGTTAATGAATGCTACACAGCGCCATCATCATTCTGTGATTTTGAAAAAATAGGCATAGAACCATAGATGTAAGACATTTGATGATGTCGTAAAAGAAATTGATAACTACATGGACTACGAAAGCAATTATTGGTATCAATGGACTCTCAACCTGTTGAGTCCTAAAGCAGATGGGGATAAGCTTTGAAACCAAATGTACAAAAAAATGGCCGTTCATAATCTGAACAACCATCTCATCGTTTGATTTAATTAGTTCTCGACTTGAGGGACACATTACTCATAATATCGTTTGAATTAATACTATTTTTGTGCCTACTTTAGAGATACCATATCAACGCTCAGACGTTTTAGTATGGTTTATTTAAGTAATCTTCTTAAAGGCATGATGTAGCCACCTGTAACATTAGAAATGTCATTGGAAACAATCATGGCTTTTGGATGTATTTGACGAATACTCGCGATGACAGAAACTGCATTTTTACGATTTGCATAAATCATTAGAATCATACGCTTCTCATCTTTACCAACGGCATCAATCGTTGTTACGCCATAGCCTAATCCTCGTAAATGTTTTGTAATTGCTTTACCATAATTAAAATCAGTAATCGTTTGAATTAAGACTTTTCCAAACGCCAGCTTTTGTTCAATTAAAGAGCCTACAAATACACCAGCTGCAAAACCAAAACTATACACGATGCCTTTCATAGGAGATTCTGTAATGCCGTTAATGACACCACTTGCAATAAATACCCATAAAATGATTTCTATTAAAGCAAGAGCTGTACCGAGCTTACGGTATCCCTTTGAGATTAATATGATACGGAGTGTACCAATCGCAACCTCTATGATTTTTGCAAAAAATATCAACAACAGTTCCCACATTGGGGTTACCGTTAATATATGCACGATGTTATCCCACATAAACTTCACCTACCTTGTATTATTTTATCATAGTTTGTGTATTTTTTAAAAAAATGTGAACATTATACAGGTTTAACACAAACCGCTTTTAACGCTTCAATTTCTGTTTCAGTGAGAACTCTAAAGGATCCTTTATTCAAAGTTTTATCGAGATGGATTGGTCCAAAAGAGATGCGTTTTAAATAACTAACTTTCATATCTAGTGCTTGAAACATACGTTTGACTTGATGAAACTTGCCTTCTTTAATGGTTAAATTCGCCTTGTTTGTGTCAAGAAGTTCGATTTTAGCTGGCATTGTGACATAGCCGTCTTCTAAGGTAATCCCTGTTTCAAATAATGAAGTATAAATCGCCTTATAATCGCCTTCAAATTCGACGAAATAGGTTTTATCTACATGGTATCTAGGCGATAACAATTGGTGTGCCAATAAACCATCGTTGGTCACGATCAATAACCCTTCAGTATCCAAATCTAGTCTGCCTACCGGAAATGTCTTGTAATGCTCATAGCCAATCAACAGTGATTTGGTTGTTTTATGAAAA
Organism: Acholeplasma sp.; assembly: GCA_034006765.1. Classification (GTDB taxonomy): domain Bacteria; phylum Bacillota_I; class Bacilli_A; order Acholeplasmatales; family UBA5453; genus Paracholeplasma. The sequence continues at coordinate 33,322 of JAVESF010000007.1, forward strand.
GGATCAAAATTCGAACTGATCACACCAGCAGGTTTATAAAGCATCAAATACACATATTTTTGATAGTCAGAAGCTTGTCCATTGACAATAATTTCATCGACAGACTCGTTGATTTTTTTATCATCTTTTATGACGATTTCTCCATTGACTTTCACAAGTTTTTTCCGAATGATTTCTTTTACTTCAGTTCTTGTCCCGTAACCAGCGTGTGAAAGGTATTTATCAAGTCTCATCGTTCATATAGGCTCTATAAAGCATTAAAGCCACTCCTTTTTCGTTTAGTAAAGATTCGTCTAGAGGTAATTTGTACCAATGAGCTTCATCGACTTCAGCAGACAGCTTGAATGGTTTTTTCTGAACCACAGATACGTATAACAAAAATAATGTATCAAGCTTTTGATGAAACACTGTTTTGATAAATTTCAATTTTTTAACCTCTTGTCCGAGTTCCTCAAAGACTTCTCTTTCGACCGTTTGTTCTGCAGATTCATTGGGCTTATGATAGCCAGCAACAAACACAAGAAACTCTTTAGACACATAGTTTTGTCTTAATAAAGCCACCTCATCGTATTCATTGATGACCATCGTTAAGATACAAATGCTACTCGAATCAAACACGGGTTTGTTACAACTCAAACAAAAAGGGACTAGGCCTTCATCACCTATTTCTTTTAACGTTAGTTTTAAACCACAATGTGGGCAAAAAATAGATTTCATCGTCTAAATCCTCCTTTTATATTTTATCAAATAAGCCACAATTTAGATAGATAATAACAAGACATCATGCAATAATAGGTTGTCAAAAGCGCTTTTATATCTTATAATGAAGAAGTCGGAAGTAAAGACTGATTTAAGAGGGAAAATTACAGTGGATGATTTCATATTTGAAAGAATAGTAAACGATTGCAAGATAGCCTACGCTAAATGCGAAATGGTCTATCAGAATGAGCAACCTATTGATTACATCTATTTAGATGCGAACGAAGCTTTTTATGAAACCATGAAAACATCAAAAGAAGAGACAATAGGTAAAAGCATCAAGACCATTAAACAAAATGAATTAGAACAAATAGACAGTTTGATACACAAGGTATCAACCGTCTTTTCTAACGGTAAAATTGATTTTAGATACTTTAATGAATCGTTTAACCAAACTTACCACATTAAAGCCTTTTCAAATCAAGCCAAGGTGTTTTATGTGTTAATAGAACCAATTGAGTCTTATCAAGAAGCATACCAAAATTTAAACAAAGAACATACGTTAATCATGAATTCGATTGCTGAAGGTATTATAGTAGGTTCTCAAGATCATAAGGTGGTGTCACTCAATCAAAGTGCACTTACCATTCTAGAGTATCAATCCGAGTCTAATTTAATTGGGAAAAACATATTTGATTTATTGTTTTCTCATCTAAAAGGCATCAGAAAGAATAGGTTTGATGCACTATTAGAAAGTGTGCCATTCTACAATAAAACAACCAAATTCATCACGAATGAAGGGCGTTGGATCGATGTTACCTTTAGCGTGACCAAAAGAATGTATGGAGATCAACCAATTGGCTATGTGATGTCATTTCAAGACATAACCAGACAAAAGGAACTTGAAGTTAAACTAAAAGCATCTGAAGACTTAAAATCAATTGTGCTAAATCATTTGCCAGGGGTGATTTATCAATCCTTACCTAATAAAGATAGAACCGTCAGTTTTGTTTCCAAAGGTGTTTATGAATTAACGGGGTATACCAAAACAGAAATGGAACAAAACCAATCCTTTCCTTTTACTCAAATCATCAAAGAAGAATATAAAACGGATGTATGGGAATCGTGGAATGAAGCTTTTGACACAAACTGTGACTTTGAGAAGGAATACATGATTGTGACAAAAGAAGGCAAGCACAAATGGGTTTATGAAAAAGGAAAACCGGTATTTAATGTTCAAAAAGAACTGGTCGCAATCGAAGGCATCATCATAGATTTAGATAAAAGAAGACAAAAAGACTTGGAAATCGAACATTTAATGTATCATGATCAATTAACCGGTCTTAAGAATAGATTGTATTTTGACCACATGTTAAAACTTTACGAAGATGAAAAGAAATACCCAATTGGGGTTATGGTTGCTGATTTGGATGGCACCAAATTTATCAACGACAGTTTTGGCAGAGTATTTGGAGATAAAGTGATTCAACAATTCGCAAAATTACTTATGAAATATGAGAAAGATGGCATCGTTGTAGCAAGATCTGGTGGCGATGAATTTTCATTAATTCTTCCAAATAGTGACTCATCTAAGACTTATGATCTCATGATTAGCATTCAGAACGAAGCTATGTCATTTGTGTATCAAACAGATTTGAAAGATTATCAGTTGTCGGTTTCTATGGGTTTTGATACAAAACTAAACGACCAAGTCGAAATGCAAACCATTTTGAAGTCAGCAGAAGACTATATGCATAGACGGAAACTGTTGGCTAGAGCAAACAACAACAGAGACTCATTATCCTCCATTAAAGCAACTATGCTAGCTAACTCACAAGAAACACAAGACCACATGGATAGAATGGGAAATATTGCTTTAAAGGTGGGGGAAAAGCTTGGGTTAAAGCAAACAGCCATGGATGATTTATATTTGTTGGCACTTTTACATGACATTGGTAAAGTAGGGATTCCCTCTAATATATTGAATAAACCTAGTAGTTTATCCGATGAAGAGTGGGAAATTATGAAAAAACACCCGTCTATTGGTTACCAAATCGCCATGAGTAGCTTAGATTTAAGGTCGATTGCTAAAGGTATTTTGACACACCACGAGCGCTTCGATGGCACAGGCTATCCGGAAGGCCTTAAAGGCAAAGAAATTCCACTAATTTCAAGAATTGTTTCGATCATAGATACTTACGATGCGATTACACAAGATAGACCTTATCGAAGTGCTAGAACTCATGAGGAAGCAATCATCGAAATAAAAAAATGTTCAGGTACACAATTTGATCCAGATATAGTTGAGGCATTTATTAGTATATTTACATAAATGAGGTGTTTATATGGAAAAGTTGATGAGGCGGATGGCAATCATCATAGTTGTTTTCATAGTAGGTCTCACCCTTTTGACAATGTTTGGTATATATAGTCCACTTCAAAAAACGATCCAGTCAGAAAAACAAAAGAACTTTGTGACTACTGCAACGATTTATGAAGAGTCTTTGGATGCATTTTTTAAAAATGCGCATGAAAAGGCAAATCTAATTTCAGGTGACTATTATATTCAAAACACGCTCAAGCGATATAAAGATGGCGAACTTAACGAATCCGAAATAACCACGATATTTGAATCGGGTTTTTCTGCTAGTATGAGTAACATTTCTTATTTAAGTTTTGCACAACTAGGTTCTAGTGAAACCGTATTTGCTAGTTTTGGTAACTTAACAGAGGTTCTTGAGTATGACTATATTTCTAAAAACTTTTACGATGCATTCTATTTAGAAATTGAAGACAACCCATTTGTAAGAGTTATATACCCAATTAGAGATGGCACAAGAACAACTGGATACTTGATAATGTATTTTTCAATGAGCCACTTGATTAAAAATGTACTTACAGAGGATTATATTGTCACACTTTCTAACACAAAGGCTTTCAACGACTCAGTCATTCAAAAATCAACGTTAATCGAAGTATCAAGTGAGAGTGTGTATTTACATGATAGTCATATTGATTATTTAGGTAGATTTGACAATGCCGATGTTTATTATGATATTTGCATCAGCAGTAATGTACTATATGGCGCTATTAACAGTGGTGTTAAGTATAGTTTGATATTGGTTGTGGTGATTGCTATTGCTGCATTTTTATCCTTAAATCACACCATTTACAAACGTGCAAATCATATCATTAAAGACTCTAAATATCAGAAAGAAGCAATCATGAAAATAGCCGATTATGATTCCTTAACGCAGGCATATTCTCGTAATTATTTTGATAGGTTTGTGAACTCGTTCAATGAAATGTACGATGAAGACTGGACAGCTTCTTTGGTTATGATTGACTTTGATAATCTAAAAATGATTAACGATCAATTTGGACATATCGCAGGAGATATTGTTTTGAAGACGACTTCAGCCCTTGTCCTAGACAGTTTAAGAAGAAACGACTTGCTCTTTAGATTTGGTGGCGATGAGTTTGTCTTGATTTTAGAAGATTGCGACTTAGAATTGGCTAAAAAAATTGTCTCTCGCATTATTAGTGAGATTACAAAAGAAAATGAAACGTCCAATTATCCAATTGCTATTTCATATGGCATAAGTCAGTTAAAACACGATTCAAATATCATGGAAGTGATTCATGAGGCAGATGTCAAAATGTATAAGAATAAAAGCAGAAGGTCAGGAAAAAACTACGATTTGTTTTCCGTAGAATAGGTGTACAATACTTATAGGGGGAGATTATATGAAAAAATGGATTCATGTCTCACTATATGCAATATTCACGGTGTTTTATTTATCACAAATGTTTCAATTTATTTTCAGTGATGGCTTTGACATTACCGGACCATACCCGTTCTTACTTTCAATGATTATATTCAACTTATTGTTTATATTGATGTCGAAAGAAAAACTCAATGATCTTGCATTGGGGGCAGCCATTCTATATTTTGTCTGGTATACAGTGATTTTTTTCACCGTTCGACCAGAAGGTCCTACCACATTGCCAGCCTATCAATTTTATTACTTTTTTGTGCCAGTAACGTTTTTACCAGCGGAACTAAATATCTTAACCAATTACTTTGAAACAGTCTTAGCGGCCTCTATTTATGTTTTACCGTTTGTGTTTATTGTTAATTTTGATCTAATAAAAAAAATGTTTATCAAAAAATCATAAATATAGAAAAACAGATGTGATTTTCACATCTGTTTTCTTTTTAAATATAAAAAAGTTGAATAACTCAAAAATGACCCATTAAAACAGATATAACTATGTTATAATACAAATGTAAACGCTTTTATTTGCGAAGGGAGAAAGAATATGAAAGATTTAAAAGTATTTGAGTACATGGAAAAACATGAGTATGAACAGGTGGTGTATTTTTACGATAGAACCACTGGTTTAAAAGGGGTAACAGTGATTCATAATACGACATTAGGGCCAGCCCTTGGTGGTACTAGATTATGGAATTATGAATCCGAAGATGAAGCCGTATTAGATTGTCTTAGATTGGCAAGAGGCATGACTTACAAAGCAGCCGCTGCAGGGCTTAATCTGGGGGGCGGAAAAACCGTTTTAATTGGGGATGCTACAAAGGTCAAAAGTGAGGCATACTTTAGAGCCTTAGGACGATATGTTCAATCTTTAAATGGTAGATATATTACAGCAGAAGATGTTAATACTAATACCAAAGATATGAGTTACATTCACATGGAAACCGATTATGTTGTCGGATTGGAAGGTAAATCAGGCAATCCATCTCCTATGACTGCGTTAGGCGCCTTTTATGGGATTAAATCAGCATTGAAATATAAGTATGATAATGAAGATATTTCTAAGTATACTTTTGCGATACAAGGCGCTGGACAAACAGGCTACTACTTAACCAAATATTTACTCGCTGAAAATGCAAAGAAAATCTATTTTTCTGAAATAAACCCAAAACATATCGAACGTATGAAACAAGAACACCCTGAAGTAGAATTTGTAGATCCTGATAAACTTTATGGGTTAGAAGTAGATGTCTTGTCACCGTGTGCACTTGGTGGTGTTTTAAATTCTGATACGATTCCACAAATAAAGGCGAAAATCGTAGCTGGTACTGCCAATAACGTATTATTGGAAGAAGACATTCATGGAGATATGCTAAAAGATAGAGGCATTTTATACGCACCTGATTTTGTCATTAATGCTGGCGGGTTGATTAACGTTTATTACGAACTGCTCAATCAACCAAAAGAAAAAGTCGAAGCAGACTTAAAACTCATTAAGGATAGACTCTTAGAGATTTATGCAATCGCTGAAAAAGAGGGTATTCATACACAGCTTGCAGCTAAAGTGTTCGCAAAGAAACGTATTGAAACGATTAAAAACTTACATGATAACTACATCCCACGATAGGAGGGTTAACTTTTGAAAAAATATTATAATCTTGAATTTAACAATGAAGCTTGCAAAGGCTGTGAGCTTTGTGTAAATCACTGCCCGGTACATATTTTAGAAATGTCCGAATCAAGGATGAATCAATCTGGCTATAGGTTGGTTGACATCACAGATATCGATAAATGTATTGGGTGCTCATTTTGCGCAATGATTTGTCCAGACTCTGTCATAAAGGTGGAAACCAGAGATGCCTAAAAAACTAATAAAAGGAAACGAAGCAATCGCTTTAGCTGCTGTAAAAGCAGGTGTTGATGCCTTTTTCGGGTATCCCATTACACCGCAAAATGAAGTTCCAGAATATTTATCTAAGTACTTACCCGAAGCAGGAAAAGTCTTTTTACAGGCTGAATCTGAAGTGGCTGCGATTAACATGGTATACGGCGCTGCTGGCGCAGGTAAACGGGTAATGACTTCAAGTTCATCAGTAGGAATTGCCTTGAAACAAGAAGGAATTTCCTACATCGCAGGGGCTGAATTACCTTGTCTAATTGTTTCTGTTATGAGAGGTGGACCTGGTCTTGGGGGGATTCAACCCTCTCAAGCTGATTATTATCAAGCCACAAGAGGTGGCGGTAATGGTGATTACCATTTGTTGGTTATTGCACCAGAGTCGATTCAAGAAACCGTCGATTATATTAAAGAAGGGTTTGATATGGCCGATCAATATCGTAATCCAGTCATGATCCTCGTTGACGGCTTAATCGGTCAAATGATGGAATCGGTTGATTTGGATAAGCCTGTTCCCTTAAGAGATAAAATTTCAAAACCTTGGGCGACAACGGGCACAGTGAATCATTCAGGAAGAAATGTGGTCTCAAGTTTGTTTTTAGACCCTCAATCTCTTGAAGCACACAACTTACATTTGAAATCTAAATATGATTTGATGAGAACAAATGAGGTACGTTTCGAACTTATCAATATGGAAACCCCTGATTACGTCATCGTTGCCTATGGGACGACTGCACGTATTGCGAGAAGTTCCATTGAAATGTTAAAAGAAGTAGGCATCAATGTTGGTATGATTAGACCTATTACAGTTTGGCCGTTCCCTAAAAAAGCATTTGATTTAATCCCAAGTAGTTGTAAGGGTATTTTAGTGGCAGAAATGTCATTGGGACAAATGGTTGATGATGTTGAAATCGCCAACAAAGGTAGATTTGAAGTTGCATTCTATGGAAGAACTGGTGGGATTGTAATTGATCCAACAGAAATTAGAGATGCCATTATAAACTTTAAAAAGTGGGTGAGAGACTGATGATTAGATATGAGAAAACAGCTGGTCTGACAGACAAAAAGACTCACTATTGCCCAGGATGTACTCATGGGATATTACACAAAATTGTCGCTGAAGTAATGGTGGAATTAGGTATATTAGATAAAGCTGTTGGCATTGCATCTGTCGGCTGTTCGGTTTACTCCTATGAATACTTTAACTGTGATATGCAACAAGCGCCACACGGCAGAGCTTGTGCAACCGCTACTGGTGTTAAACGTGTTTTACCAGATAATGTTGTGTTCACCTATCAAGGGGATGGAGATTTAGCCTCTATTGGAATTGCTGAAACCATTCATGCAGCAAATAGAGGTGAAAACATTACCGTCATATTTGCAAACAATGCAACTTATGGCATGACTGGTGGGCAGATGGCGCCAACCACATTAATAGGACAAAAAACGACAACTTCTCAGTCGGGTAGAGATCCTCATACGCAAGGGTATCCAATCAAAGTGTCTGAAATGTTTCAACATCTAAAAGGCGTAGCATATGTTGAAAGAGTTGCATTAACAGGCGCACAAAATGTCAATAAAGTCAAAAAGTCGATTAAAAAAGCTTTCCAATACCAATTGGAAGGTAAAGGATTCACGATGATAGAAGTACTATCTACATGTCCAGTAAACTGGGGAATGAGCCCATATGATGCGATGCAGTGGGTAACTGAAAAGATGGTACCTGAATTTCCGTTAGGGGTTTATAAGGATGTGGGTAAAGATGACTAAAACCATTCGTATCGCTGGCTTTGGTGGGCAAGGCGTAATGTTACTAGGACAGGTACTTGCTTATAGTGCAACATTGAAGGGGTTAAATGCTATTTGGGTACCAACTTATGGCCCTGAAACTCGTGGTGGAACTGCAAATTGTATGGTTACGATTTCAGACGAACCTATTTATTCACCAGTATTTCAAGAATCTGACGATTTAATTGTTTTAAATGAACCAAGCTATCTTAAATTCAAAAATACGGTAAAAAATAATGGGTATATGTTATTTAATGAATCATTAATTAAAGCTGTTGAAACTGATCATTATCAATCAATAGGTATAAAAGCCAATGATATGGCAAGTAGCTTAAATGAGCCAAAAACCATCAATATGGTTTTGCTAGGTCGATACCTAAAGGATACAAACTTATTTGATAAAACTATCGTTTTGGAAGCTCTTAAGTACTATTTTGGAAGTAAAAAAGAACACCTGATAGAAGTCAATAGTAAGGCAATTAATCTAGGGTTCATGTCTTAAATAATAATCGTCTACACACGTTATTAAAGTGTGTAGACTTTTTATAGTGAGGAAAACATATGGCAGATTATATTAAAACGATTCGTTCACTGGTAGGTAATGCAGCAATTAGAAGTGTAAGTGTGGGGGCTATAATTGAAAACAAGGAAGGTCACATATTATTGCAGAAAAGATCTGATAACGGATTATTTGGTTTGCCAGGGGGCACTCTAGAACTAAACGAAAAAATCATCGATGGGTTAAAAAGAGAAGTGCATGAAGAAACAGGCATTCACCTTACTAATCCTAACATATTTGGGATTTACTCAGGTGAATCACAGGCTTTTCACTATCCAAATGGAGATTTAACGTACTATGTGGCACTCATCTTTTATGAAAGAGTAGATAATCAAGCATTGGTCATGAATGAAGAATCTATGTCATTAGCGTTTTTTCCTAAGATTGAGGTGCCTACTAGATTGAATCAAACGGATAAAGAACCTATTGAAAAATGGTTGAAACAAGACTACTCATTAGAGATTAATTAGTAGTCAAAATAGAATTATTATAATCGATGGTGTTACAGTTTCATATTTGTTGAATGTCTCAATCATATTTGATAAACTAAGTCGTACTAAGTTTAGGATGTGATGGCATGACAAGAACTCTAACTAAAAAACGAATCCTTTACACAATCCTATTTGCAATGCCGGTTACAGGACTATTGTATTTTTTGACGCAACTATTATTAACAGGCGAAACTTTATCGTTTAAAGTTAGCTTGTTGTTTTTGATTTCTGAAATCATCATCAGTCTATTTATTGGCTTGGTCGTAATCATCGTATTGTCAACCAATGAAACGAAGCAACTTAATAATTTTTATAGCATTGTATCAAAACTATCCAATGAATCGATTTTGATAACTGACAAACATAATGTTATCACTTATGCAAATGAGAAGTTTCTAGAAATGACCGGCTATACATTAAGTGACTTAATTGGAAATAAACCAAGTATCCTTAAAAGTGGTGTTCAAAACGCAGAGTTTTACGATTCAATGTGGCAAGAACTTTATGCCAAGGATTACTTCGAAGGTGAGATTTGGGATAAAAGGAAAAATGGAGAGGTTTATCCAAAACGGATTAGAATCATTCGAATCAAAGATAAACATGACCAAGTACGTTTTCACTTGTCGCTTCACTCAGATATAACGGATTATAAAAAACTTGAAACTGAAAAAAATCGTCACGAGTTTTATTCAGATGAAACCAATTTATTTAATGAAAAATGGTTAGTGAAAGATTTGGAATCTCGGTTACACACTGTTACAAACTTTGAAATCTTCGTTGCGAAAGTCGTCAATCGACATCAAATTGAAGCGAGAATTGGACGAGAAGGCTATATTAATACCATCATCCAATTCCAAAGACGTATAAAACAGCACTTTACAAACAAACAAGTGTTTGGTGAAATTGACAAAAATACGTTTTTATTTGGCAGTGAGTATGATCAGTCCGTGGATGTTACGAAAGTGTTGTCACTACTTTCAACCAACTTTACCTATAATGATATAATGGTAAACTTGGAATTTAAGTATGGCTCATCCAACTACCCAAACAACGCAATCAGCATAAAAGAACTAATTTCAAAGGCTCAAATGGCTGTGAATTATGCAATTGAAAACACAGAAATTGTTTTTTATCGATATGATGATTCGTTAGAGAAGAGACTATTACGAGAATTTGAGTTACTCGCATCGATGGCGGATTCAATTGAACAGGACCATTTTTTGGTTTATTACCAGCCGCAAATCGATATGATAAAAAGAAAAGTTTACAGTGTTGAGGCTTTGATACGCTGGTCTCATCCTAGATTAGGCGTCATTGGCCCGGATGAATTCATTCCTATTGCTGAAAAATATGGATACATTCATAAACTCGATTGCTTAGTTGCAAAAAAAGCCATTCAAGATCACTTGCGCTTGCGCAGTAAAGGCCATCATCTTTCAATTTCGATCAACGTTAGCCCGGTCGAACTGGCGAATAATGCTTACTACACTTTCATAAAAAATGAAATTGATCATCATGATTTTCCAAAGCGTGAGCTGACCATTGAACTGACAGAGGGCATCTCTTTGTTTGATGTCAATCATCTTATAGAGTATGCGATGAAACTAAGAGCATTAGGCGTAAATGTTTCACTGGACGATTTTGGAACGGGTTTCAATTCTTTGGCTTCGATGATGGATATGAAATTGGATGAAATTAAAATAGACCGTTCTTTCATCAAAGACTATCCAAACCATTCAGGCAATTTAACGAAATCAGTCATCTCAATGGGTCTTTTGTTAGGGTTAAAAGTGGTAGTAGAAGGCATTGAAACGGAAACACAAAAACAGTTTGTGATAGATAATGGGGCAAGATACCTTCAAGGATACTTATTTTCAAAACCCCTGCCAATTAACGAATTACTCGATTATCTTGAACACTTCAAAATAGACTAAAGATCTTTTTAAACATCAAAAAAAGAAAGGTCTTTTTTTGATGCTTATAGATAATAATTCGATTCAATAAAAACCCATGAATGCATTTATAAAATTTCTCTTTAAATGGGTTCTATTTATAGGTATACATATCATCACTTATTTGTTATAATGAAACCAATAATTTACGATTAACTAAATAAGGAGTGATACAATGGATCAAATTATTGAGATAAACCAATTAACGAAAACATATGGGAATTTAAAAGCGTTAGATGGTGTGAATTTGTCTTTGCCAAAAGGTAAAATCATTGGTATTCTCGGGCCAAATGGGTCTGGCAAAACAACGTTGATTAAAATCATTACGGGTATGATAAAAAATCACGAGGGCTCTGTGTTATTAGACAACAAACCAGTATCCAAAGAGACTAAGGCGTTAGTTGCCTATTTACCCGATCAACTTTACTTTGATGGTTGGATGCGAATCAAAGATTTAAAAGTTTATTTCAAAGACATGTTCAGTGACTTTGATGTCAATAAATTCGAGACGCTTCAAAAGAGGTTTAAAATTGAAGACAGAGTATTGATTAAACGATTGTCTAAAGGTAATCAAGAAAAATTACAACTCGCAATGGTTTTATCTCGAAATGCGAAGATCTACATTTTTGACGAACCTATTGGTGGTGTAGACCCAGCACTGAGAGAAATCATTTTGGAAACCATCATGTCATATCGAAATATGGATGCAACTGTGTTATTGTCAACCCATCAAATCTATGATGTTGAACGCCTATTCGATGAAGTTGTATTTTTAAAAGAAGGTAAAGCCATCTTGCACCGAAACACAAAAGAACTTGTGGATGAAAGAGGCAAGTCTCTATTAGAAATATTCAAGGAGGAATTCAAATATGTTGTTTAAATTGATGAAACACGAAATCCTTGCTAGTTATCGAAAATTTCTACCGCTTTATTTGGCAAGTATCGGTATATCAGTGCTAATGGCTCTATCGGTAGAAATAGATAATGTGCTTTTAATGTCGACTTCGATGCTATTTACGATAGGTACGATGATGATGATGGTCATCTTTACACTTTATACCATCATGATGAACCTAGGACATAGGGTATTTGGCAAACCAGGCTATCTGTTGTTTTCTACCCCGTCTTCAACGCTCGATATCCTTGTAAGTAAATCAGTGGTTAATTTGATGTGGTTAGGTTTGTCTGGCGTCTTTAGTGTCATATCTGTCATAGTATTTTACTTGATCGCCGTAGGCAAAGATATTCAGCTGATTGTAGATAATCTTATCGCTGAATTGTCTCTGAATCCGGAAATAATTTTCACCTCATCAGTCTCACTTTTGATCAATGGTATTTATACAATTGGGTTTCTAATTTTCTTATTCACGCTTCTAAATATGATTTATAAGGGTGAGAAAAAAATCGTCATCGGTATTTTATTATACTTTGTCTTATCCCAAGTGATTAGTTTGATTAGAACCTCTTTATATAGGGGCACTCAGTTCATTCCTATCTTGGGTGGCACTACGGGTAGCGCTGTTTGGTTTAACAACGGTTTGTTATTACTGTTCGCAGCTATTTTCTATGTATCATCCTATTTTATCATTGAAAAACGGTTGGAATTACAATAAAGACTATTTAAAAAAGAGTAAAATGCAGATAAGTTGCATTTTACTCTTTTTTTATTGACTTGTATTTAAACACTGGATTGGGTCTTTATTGGCTGCTATTCGAGCAGGTATCCACCCAGATAGAGCTGTAATGAATATATTGATTAGAATGATTAAACAACCATAAAGAATTGGCAGATAAGTGACGTTATCAACAGTCGTAAGACCTTTTAGTAAAACATCTAGTAGTGGACTGAATAAGTAAGCACTACATACGCCTGTTACACCAGAAATAAATCCAATGATCATTGTTTCTGCATAAAAAATGGTTTTAATGTCTTTCTTTCTAGCACCTATGGCTCTTAGAATACCAATCTCTTTGATACGTTCGGTTACGGAGTTATATGTAATAATGCCAAGCATTAAGTTAGAAATGATGATTGAAAGAGCCGAGAAAACAAGCAAGATGGTTGTCATGGAATCGATGGCGGTTCTCATGGTTGATAAACCGATGCCTGCCAAATCAAGAGGCTCAACAGATAAGTTTGATGAAACGCTATCGTTGTAGCGTTTTAGATAAGTAAGGATTTCATCTTTTGCGTCAAAAGTGCTTGAGTAAACTGTGTATCCAGTCGGGTAAGCTGCATAACCCAAAGATTTGAGCAGTTGATTTTTTAAAGAGGGAGTCAGTGTGCTTCCATCAAATACCGAAGTGTTAGAAGAAAGTTGTTCAGAGACAACGGAAGAACTCAAAGCCTCATTTCGCATGGTATTTCCTAAATGATTGGTATAGTATAAGCCACTGTTAATCAAATCTAAGTTGAATTTGTCTTTAACACGTATTACACCTACAACCTTTATTGGGTTGAATTGTGTGGGATCTAGTGCTAAAGGATTGTTTGAAACATATAGGCCATTGGTTTTTGTATATTTTACTTGATTCGGAATCCAGTAGACAGTAAGGTTTAACAAATCTTCAAATGACAATGAATCCATGTTTTCATATCCGATATTTTCGGTGAACTCTTTAGATAGCCGGTTGTACCTGTCAAGGATAACCACCATTTCATTCTGATCGTCATTTGGTAATCTACCCTCTAAAACATCGAAATTGTCGGATAAGTAATCATGCGAAACAGGTAGTTCATAAAAAGTAGTCGTCGTTTGCCTTAAGCTAAAACCGTTATTTGACAAAAAGGTGTGTGTGGCTTCATAGTCATAGTGAAGGTGTGTAAACAGATTGGTATCCATCTGTTTTATATGTTCATAATAATCAGGGGTTAGTGTATTTATGGTCGTAAATTCGTATTGAATATTTCTTGGGTATAAAACGGATTCGTTCGAAAACAATGGTAAATCAGGTTGGTAGTCCTTATCGAAGAAAGGGACTACCAAACTATACTTCTCAACACGAATCGGGAAAGCATTTAATGTTTCAGTACGCCGAATGTCTAAAAAACGGTTAAAGCCATTGGACACCGAAAGTACAAGTGTCATCCCTAAGACACCAATACTCGCAGCTAACCCAATTAAAAGTGTTCTAAAAGCTCGGTTTGTAAGATTGCTAAAAGATAGTTTAAACGCAGTCATAAAGGACATACGGGATTGTTTTTTATCTGGTTTATTTGCATGTTTGATGGTTTGGTTCTTATGAATGACTTCATCTTTAATAACTTGCCCATTGTTCATAGATAATATATGGTCGCTATAGTTTAAAGCGAGGGTTAGGTTGTGTGTAACCATGATCACAAGTTTTGTCTCACTGATTTTTTTTAGAATCATCATGACTTCAATGCTAGACTTTTCATCAAGAGAACCAGTAGGTTCATCAGCAAGAATAATGTCAGGCTCGTTGATTAGTGCTCGTGCAATCGCAACTTTTTGTTGTTGGCCCCCAGAAAGTTGGGCTGGCTTGTGATTCGAATAGGCAGAAAGGTTAACGTCTTTTAAGGCCTTTTTTGCAATCTTTTCGGCTTCGTTATTGAAGTGACCAGAAAGCTTTAAGGGCATCATCACATTCTCAAGAACCGTCAAATGAGGTATCAAAAAAAAACTTTGGAATACAAATCCAATGGTTTGATTACGATATTCATTCCAGTCTTGTTCGCTAAAGGAGGCTGTATCTATGCCGTTATATAGAAAAGTGCCACTATCGGGTTGATCAAGTCCACCAATCATATTTAAACAGGTTGTTTTGCCACAACCCGATGGACCTACAATCGACACTAAACTGTTTTTTCCGGTTTTAAAAGTTATGCCATCAAGTGCATGGATAACGTGTTGTTTCATACGATAAGTCTTTTTTACTTGAATAAAAGTGATCATAACGATACCTCCACACTTATTATATATGATTAACCTTTGCTTTGTCTATTAACTATATGTATTTACTTTTAAACTATTTCAATATATAATTGATACAAAGAGGTGATTGAGCAATGAAACGATTATTAGTATTTATATTTTCGATGATGCTTGTTTTGGGGTTAAGTGCCTGTAAAGAAGAAGCACTTGAACTCCCTAAATTTAGTAAAGATGATGCCGTTGAATTAACTGCACAAGAGATGGTTCAATTATTTGAAAACATTGATTATTCTGCTGTGGACTCTGAATCCTTTAAGATGCAGACAGAAGGGTATGTTAAATACAAAGAAATTGATGCCTTTACAAACAAAGCGACAAACGAATTAAGCATGACCATTGATCTAATGGCATATGGCGTAATGGGAAGCGCAATTGAAGATGTAAAATTATTGGTTGAAGGTAATATGGATCTTTCTGTCTTCCAACAAGAGTATGGTTATGAGTCGTTATCATATGAAAACTTTAAAGTTAAGGGATCTATGGGCGCATATTTTGTCGATGGGTATTTCTATTTAAAAGCAGATGGCTCATACCAAGAAGATGATCAACTTAAAAAAGAAGCAGTGTTTAAAGAAAAATATAGTCAACAAGTCACACAAACGATGTGGGATGAAATGATTCTAAGCAATGTGGATCCAGATGCTGTTAGCGGGATGATTCCGAATGAGTACCTTCAAATGCTAGAATCTGCTGATCTTCAAGCACTTATGGATGTAATTCCTAACTTAAAAGTCTATAAAGATGGGAATAAATACTCTATCGTATTCTCTATTAATAAAACCCAAGCAACCGATTCAATGACTGAGGTTATCGCATACTATTATGAATTACTTGGATACGAAATGTCTGAAGAACAAGTGCAATTTATGGCAACTGAAATGAAAGCAGAAATAGATGAGATTGTTAAAGAGTTGGACTTCACGTATGTGATTTCTATTGAAAACAATCGTGTGGTTCAAATGGCAGAAAAACTAATCTTTAAATCAGTAGATGGACTAATTGATATAAATCTTTTAAATGTAATGTCAATGGGGACACAAGCGCCTAAATTTCCAACTGATCTTGATACTTATAAAGTGGTAGATGAGTTAGGAACTGACTTCACTGAAACAACCGAAAAACAATGATGCATGATAGTAAAAAGAGACTAGCAAATTGAAGTGAACCCCGAAAAGTAGACACTAATAAAAAAGAGTCTACTTTTTATTTTTTCTACGTCTATTGTCATAAAACCATAATGTCACTTGCGCTTGATGTATTTACCTGTTTTTTCAGCTTCAGGCTCAGATTTGCGTTCTGCTTCAACCATCAAACAACCTTTGTCAACGCTGACGCTAACGTCTTTTTTGTCAAAGCCTGGTTATTCTAAGAATAATGGAAGTGTGTTTTTGATTCCTTCATGTCAGTCTTCATTGTTTCAGTTTTCACGAAAGGTGTGAAGTTAAAATCATCTTAAAGACTATCAAAGAAATCATGGTCTCTTTTAAATAGACTCATCATAAGAATCCACTCCTTTATTTGAATTTATGTACTTAAGCTAAGTACACTTGCATTTTATTAAATCTTTTTTGGCACTTTCAATGACCTACGTGCCAAAAAATAAAAAAAAGAGACCGAAGTCTCTTTAAAGGGTTTGATTCAATAAGTCTAGATTAATTCTACCATCTTTGATTTCGATGATACGATCTGCTTTTTCAGCAATCTTTCTGTCATGTGTAATGATGATGAAGGTTGTTTTGTATGCTTGATTGATATCTCTTAATAGTCCATACACTTGTTCAGTAGAATCAGAGTCGAGGTTTCCAGTAGGTTCATCCGCGAGGATGATCTTTGGATTATTGATTAAACTTCTCGCAATGGCAACTCTTTGTTGCTGACCACCTGACATATTAACGGCCAAGTTATTTTTCACTTTTGATAGACCAACAAAATCCAACAATTCATTAGCCCGATCCACTATGTCTTTGGTAATAGGTTTTTTTGAAATTTTGTGTGGCATTAACACGTTTTCTAAAGCCGTAAACTCGGGTAGTAAATAGTGAAATTGAAATATAAACCCAATGTTTTGATTACGTAACTCAGAAATTTGGTTTTTCTTGAGTGTCTTAGTGTTGATGTTGTTAATGAATATATCCCCATCTGTTGGATAATCTAATGTTCCCAATATGTTCATAAGGGTAGATTTACCTGAGCCGCTTTGGCCAATAATTGCGTTAAATGACCCTTCTTCAAAGGCTAAGTCAACACCAAATAAAACTTGTGTTTTTACTTTTTCTCCATAAACTTTTGTGATGCCTTTTAGTTCCATTACATTAGGCATTTCTAATCACCTCGATGACGGATAGTTTTGATGATTTTCTCGCAGGTATTAAGGCTGCAAGTGTGGATACTGCGATGGCAATCATGGCTGATATGCCGATGAATCCATAATCTATGAATAGCGGAATGACTGGCTCTCCAGTGGCTTGATCGATGGCGAAAGTCTGAAAACTGATGAGCAGACCAAATCCTAATAAAATACCGGTGAATGCACCAAATATTCCAAGGATTAAACCTTCGAATAAAAAGATTAAGGACGCATCGCTGTTTTTAATACCCATCGCTTTTAATATCCCAATTTGTTTTGATTTTTGTAATACGATGATAGCTAATATTGATGCAATCCCTAATACGACCGAAATCAACACGAACACTTGTATCATAAGTGAAGAAATGCTTTGTCCTTGTAGGCCTGAAAGAAGCGAAGCATTGTTTGACACCCAGTCTGATCCTTCATAAGACGCGCCTATTTTGGTTAAAACAAGATCTTTGATTTCAACCGCATCGAAGTAACTGGATTCTTTAATTTGAGTCTCGATTTGTTTTGCTACGACAGAACCACCTTGTAAGTCTTGCGTGGTTTTAATGCTAGATACGGCCCAAGATTCGTTGATGGACTTTACTTTCAAGTCGAAGAACCCGACCACAGTCAATGTCTGATCACCGTAAATAGGGACATTAATGGTATATGTATCGTTCAATTCAAGGCCAAGTTCAGATTCAAAGAATTGTCCTAAAATGATTTCATTGTCATTGTTGGGCATTCTGCCTTGGATAATGCTGTCCTCAAATTGATAAATTTGATTGGCTGATTCGAGATCAAAGCCTCTAACTAGAACAGGCAGATTCGAGTCAGTTTCGTTATATAGTGTGCCAGGTACGTTTAAATTAGGCGTTGCTATTTTTACTCGCGAATCACTATTTAAAATGTCTAACAGCAAGTCCTCATAATTTGTGATAAAAGAATCATCAGTTTTCGAAAAAGTGATTTGAGAGCTACGACCTATTGTGGTATTCACTAAATCCTTTTGCAAACCTGAGATTAATGCCCCAATGAATACTTGTACAGAGACGCCTACGCCAATCCCCAGAATAATGAATAAAGTTTGAAGTTTGCCAGATTTAAGAAATCTAACGGCAATATTAAAGGCTAGTTTCATATAGGGACCCTCCAAACTTTAGAATGTCTTCTTTGGAATTAAGGTGATAATCATACTGGATTGAATTTAGGGCACCAGGGTGTAAAAATGCTTGTCCGCCCACAATGATTTTTATATGAGGGTAATCAGTCTTAATTGAATCTGTGATTCTCTTAGTCACAACTAAATTGTAATAGTTGGTCACAGACAGTGCTAAGAAGTCAGGTTTTAAGGCCTTTACAGCTTTTAAAATGTCTTCTTTTGGTGTATTAGCTCCAATAAACACTGCTTCAAACCCGGATAAAGTGAAATAATTTGTGATGATTAAAGCACCGACCTCATGATATTCTTCACTTGGACAAACCACAACGATTCTCTTTTGATTCAACTTAACATTTTTCTTAAGCTCAATGAGGTAAGGATAAGTCGATTCTAAAATAGTGCGAATGATTGAAGTTCTAGTGTGTTCTTTCCAAATACAATAATCTTCGTCATCGCTTTTACATGAAAACTCTGTTAAGGCAGGCCTAATAAAGTCATCATAAAGCATGTCTAATGTGATTGTATTAGACTTTAATAAGTCATGAATGAATAATAAAGCATCATCTTTGTTTTCTTGTTCAAGATAATTGATAAACTTTTCATATAAATCTTGCATAAAGTCACCCCTTTTTATTTATATTTTAACACATTTATATGGCTTATGTATCATAGCATTTTCAGGATAAGCAATGCTAGAAAAATGCTCTTGTTATAACATAAACCAAAGATTATGATATTATTTTAATAAGGGTGGCGCTATTGTGATGGATTATGAGAAAAAAATCGAAGCACTAATTAAAGAAAATGAAGCATTAAAACGCCTTAATGAGTATTTGTTAAAGGAACAACAAGATGAAGGCATGCTCAATTTTGGTTGGACAGGTAATTTAGGACACTGGTATTGGGATTATCCAACTAATTCAGTCACCTTTAACCCACTCAAAGTTCAGGCTTTAGGATATGAAATGTCTGAAATAGAACAGCCGGTTACCTATGATTTTTTTACCTCTAAACTTCATCCTGATGACTATGAAACGGTGATGAATAACATGGTTGCACATCTTAGGGGTGAAAAGCACGTTTACGAAGTTGAATATAGGGTTAAACATAAAAATGGCGATTATAAATGGTTTTATGACCGAGGCTCTGTGATTAAAAGAGACCAACAAGGAAAACCTTTACTACTAGCTGGCATTGTTTTTGATATTACAGATCGTAAGGATACTGAACAAAAACTACTCAATGAAAAAGAAGTTTTATTAGAAAAAGCTGTAACAGATGAACTCACAAGAGCATTAAATAGAAGGGGTATTTTTGACTACTTAAAAGAAGTGGTTTCAAAATCAAAACATAAAAATACAGAGTTATCTGTTTTGATGGTTGATATCGATGACTTTAAAAAAGTCAATGACACATATGGGCATCTAATAGGCGATGAAGTCTTAAAGGACTTAGTAAAAGTAATTCAAGATAATTTACGAGAATCTGATCGACTAGGTAGATATGGTGGTGAGGAGTTTTTAGTTGTTTATCCAAATACGAAATTGAAAGACGCGAAAAAAATCTCTGAACGTATCCGAGATATTGTTGATAAACATGTATTTTCTAATGGACTTCACGTAACGATAAGTGGGGGCGTTTATCAGTTTAAAGGTGCAACGCTTTAAGATTTAATTAAGCAAGCAGATTTGAACCTGTATGAAGCTAAAAAACGCGGAAAAAACCGTATCATATAATTGATCATACAAAAAAAGCACTCGTTATGAGTGCTTTTTTGATTAGTTTACGTAAGGTCTATCGTCTTTTTGCTCATCTAAAATGACTTCTTTTCTTTGTTCGATTTCTTTTTGTGTTTCTTTGGATTTACCTTTACCTTCGCCCTCATTCATTTCAAGTTGGAATCGACGGTATTGTTTATACCCTTTATATCCATCATAGCTTAAGTATAAAACGCCAATTAACGCAACAATGAGTAAGAAGTATGCGACACTCTTATATGAAAACTCTGAACTGGTTGCGATATAAGTCCCGATGGTGATTGAACCAATGTGAACCCAAAATTTAGGAATTTCTGTTTTTTCTCCTAAGAAAACAACGGAATTAAAGAATACCAATGCTCTTGCATAGAAGAAGAATGCAACGCCATATCGATAAACTTGAGCCCAAAGGTTGCTTTCATCAAATTTTCCAGATAAGGCAATATAAATTAACACACCACCAATTAAGGTATCAAAAATAATTTCAATCAAGTTAACCGTTCTAAGCACTTCTTTTTTTAAAGACTTCATTAACGGAATCACACGTAATAAAGAGAATATTACGATTGTTACCCCAGTAATGGTGTAAACTACTTCATCGGCAAATGTTAAATAAATGCCCACTCCCAGAAGAATAGCCGCTAAAACAAATTTTAAAACCCATCCATATCCGTATTTCATAATAGCCTCCTTATACTCTTAAAATTATATATCATATTTCAGTTTTTATCAATGAATTCTCATTAAGTGTGTTTATTGTGGAATAATCGAATCTAGTTTACGAATCGGAACTCTAACGTCAAACATCCTATTGTCATACGTGAAATCATAGGTTTCTTTTATTTTAAACAAAGGATGCCATTTTTTCAAATAAGTCGCAATTTCAAATAGACTGTGTTTATGATTTGAGTTAACTAAGTATGTATCAGGTAGATGATTAGAAACAACATTAAAAATAGCCTCAGCCGTGTCTTCAATGAAGGAACAACTAGGAAAAAATCTCGAAGAAGCATCAATATAACCCTGTGTGTCCATTTGTTTTTGGAAAAAATCGACCATATTATTTGAACCTGCAGATTCACCAATCTGCCAGCCAATCCTCATAATATAAGCCTCTGGATAAATCGATAAAATGGCTTTTTCAGTGTTAAGCTTGTATAGGCCATAATCGTCTATTGGATTTGGACTATCGCTAACCACAAAAGGGCCTTTTTGATCATTGCTGTAGACAGAAACGCTTGAAATATAAACGAGAGTGATATTCAATGCTTTGGTAATTTTAGCAAGCATTTGAGACCATGTAATCGGTCCTAAAGCGAGGTGTAATAAAACTTTTGGTTGTGTTTTTTTGATAAACTCATAAACCTCATCATAGTTATGTATAGAGAGAATAGAACGGTCATAAGCGACAACGTCATAGCCCATAGCTTTATAGTAATTGGCAACGACTGGTGCCACGGTACCATTCATCCCTGTTATCAATGCCTTCATAAAGAATCACCTCTTTCTTTCATTATACCAAAAATAGGTGTGTATCAAAAAAGACCGTCAAACAAAATGATAGGACGGTCTTTGCGGGTTATTATATAGAGTTATGGACAACCACTTGTGGGAAAGGAATTTCAATGTGGTTACGATCAAGTACTTCCTTAATGAGTTGTCTTAATGCTCTTTCTACCCCATAATGTGTCTGGTTTTCTGTTTTGCAAATTACTTTTAAATCCACGGAACTGTTATTTAGATTGGTGACGCCTAGGACTTGTGGGTCTTCCATTATTTGAGGGAAACGGGTCTTAAGTTTAGGAAGTTCAGCAGTGAGTAGGTCAATGGTTTTTTGAACATCTTCTTTATAAGCGATGCCAAAGCTAACTTCTGCAATGGATGGATTTTTTGAAAAATTGATTAATTCATTGATTTGACCATTGGCCAATATCTTAATTTCACCTTTCCAGTTTTTGATACGGGTTGTTTTTAACCCAATATCAATCACATCCCCCTTAAATCCTGCAACTTCGATTTTGTCACCTACATCAAAATGATGTTCGAAGATGATAAAAAACCCTGCGATTAAGTCATTGATGAATTTTTGTGCACCTAGACCTATAACTAGACCTAAAATGCCTAGTCCTGCAAGGGCTGGCAATACATTGACCCCCCAAATTGAAAGCACAATTAAAATGGTCAATATACCGATAAAATATCTTATGATGCTCATGGATACTTTAGCAATGGTTTGTTTTCTTCTTTGAAGTGGACCAGATTTTTTACCAACACTTCTAAAACCTAATTTTGCAAGTTTAATCACAAATACAGCTGTTGCAATCGCAATCACAGAACCGATAATCGCGCCCAAACTCTGTTCTAAGAAAAGTAATAAGTCATCAGAGGTTGTGGACAAATACTTCTTGAAGTCGTACCCCCAAATAAACATTACGGAAACGACTGAAAGAAATGCAATCACCAAAGACAGCAAGAAAAATAGAATAAGGATGCCTTTGTGCCAAGTGTTTTCATATTTTTTGAAAAGCTTGCTTTCAAGGTAGAAGAACCCAAGTAAAAAGAGGATGATGCCCGTGGTTGATAAAATTGCCCAAAGGTCATTTTGAAAAACAGATATAGTATTAGTCATAATTATAATTGGATTTAAACCTAAATATTAAAAATGGAATAAATCCGACTCCTTTCTCATTAAAAATTATAGCATACTCTTTGTTTGATTGCTATTTTAAAGAATATTAAGCAATGAGATACACAACCTCTTCTTTTTTTTGATATGATAATAGTGAGAAGAGGTGTTAGTATGCTCTTAGATGTTAGAACACTCTATTTAAGCGGAAGCATCATAGGCTTAATTTTTGCACTGTCATTAATTGAAGTTTGGTATATCAATAAATATAGATACAAAGGTCTTTTTGAATGGATACTAAGCATCTTATTGTTATCAATTGGGACACATTTGACGGTTTATAGACATGCCAATAATGTTTTTTTTACCATATATATATCGAATTTATTAGTCTTTATCGGTTATACGCTACTGATTCGTGGATTTTGTCGGTTTATGATGATTCATAATTACCCTAAACTACACGCAGTGGTGCTATTTATATCGAGTGCTCTGTTTTTATATTATTTATATGTCTATGATTCTTTACAGGCTAGACATATTATTGTCGGGCTGGTCAGCCTCTATGCATTTTCAGTACTAAGCTATATGATTTTTAGAAAAATGCCGATTTATTATGCAAAAACTACTCGTTTTTTAGCGGCAGTATCAGTCTCTTTTGTGGGGATGAATCTTTTAAAAGTCATTTATATGATTTTTAATGAAACTTCCCATAATGACTTGTTTGACAATCATATTAGTGATGTAGTTTCAGGGGTTGCAATTGTGTTTTATATGACTTTGTTACCAATTTCTATTTTGGTTTTGATACACAATCGTGCTCAGTCTGAAATCAGTGTGGAAGAGGTTAAGTTCGAAAGTGCTTTTTACGAGTCACCCATCATGATGGTGATTTCTAAACTGGATACGGGACTGATCATGGATGTGAATCGTGCTTTTGAAACGTTATTGGGATTTAGTCGAGAAGAAGTTGTTGGGAAAACAAGCACAGAACTTGGCATATGGGGAAGTGAAACCCAACGACAAGCTTTTTTCAGTCAGATTGATCATAATAATCGTGTCAAACCTAAAGAGGTCAAATTCTACACCAAAGACAAAAGGGAATTAGAAGTAATCTTTTCATCAAGTTCGATGGAGATGATGGGAGAACGCACGGTAATATCATTGGCCAGTGATGTCACAGAACTTGCAGTTGCCAAACAGAAACTAATTTACATGGCCACACACGATGCATTAACAGGACTTTTAAACAGACATCAGTTAACGACACATTTTGGGGAATTGGTCATGGAATTCTTAAATACAAAAAAAGGCTTCACCCTAGTATTTATGGATTTAGATAGGTTCAAACCAATCAACGACACTTATGGTCACGATTTTGGGGATTTGGTTTTGATTGAGGTTGGTAAGATTTTAAATAAGATTTATCATAATAATTTCGTTGCGCGTTTAGGTGGGGATGAATTTATAGTCCTGCTTAGAAGCACAGTATCAGAGGTTGAAGTCATTGATAAAATGATACGTACCAGACAAATGATTGAACACCTAAACAGCCTTCAGGGTAATGAAATTTCGATGGGGGCTAGCTTGGGACATGCAACTTATCCTAATGATGGACGATTATTAGAAGAACTTATTCGTGTGGCGGATGAGAAAATGTATCAAGAAAAATCAAATAAGCGATCGTAAATTCTAGAACCATTTGTTTAATAAACAAGTGGTTTTTTCGTTCATTCATCACTAAAAAATAAGAAAACATGAAAAAAACTATTTTTTAATTAGAAAAAATTTGTTTTAAGGGGTTTTTTGAGATATAGTGAAAGCAAATAGAAATAAAAGACTGGATGGCACTGGTTTTTTAAACGTATGCACTTAAAAAGGGGGAGAATTTTTAATGCGAAAAAGAGTTTTAGTAATAATGGTATTGTTACTAGGTTTTTTGTCTGCTTGTACAGGCGATAAGACCATTACAGTAAAATTTGAAACAAATGGTGGGTCTGAGTTAGCCGATTTGACTATAAAAACCACAGACAAAACCATTAATCTACCCGAACCAACTAAAGATGGGTATGAATTTGTAGACTGGTATACGGATGAGGGTTTAACCACACCTTTTTCGATTTCGGTCTTATTAACACAAAGTACGACGATTACACTTTATGCGAAATGGAATCCGATTGAAGCCAGTTATACCGTTGCCTTTCAGTCCAATGGTGGAACCACAGTAGAGACGGCTACTTACCTTGAAGGGGCTACCATTTCCGCACCTGTTGATCCGGAAAAAGAGGGGTTTATCTTTGATGGCTGGTATAGTGACGAAGCTTTAACCACTGTTTTTGTTTTTTCAACCATGCCTGCAAACAACCTAACACTTTATGCAAAATGGACGCCTGAACAGTTCACAATCACATATGAAACAAATGGTGGGTCTGTCATTCAAAGCGAATCTCATGAAGCTGGTGTGGTTTTAAATGAGCCAATTGCACCTACCAAAACAGGCTATCAATTTGCCGGGTGGTTTACAGATGAATTACTAACAACAGTCTATGTGTTTACAAGTATGCCTTCAAACAACCTAACGCTTTATGCGAAATGGACGCCTGCTCAATTCACAATCACCTATCAAACCAATGGTGGTTCTTTGATTACAGAGGAGGAACAAGATTTTGGTTCTCAAATTACTGTACCTGAAGCCCCTTATAAAGTAGGACATGATTTTGAAGGCTGGTATAGTGATGAAGCTTTAACCACTGTTTTTGCTTTTTCAACCATGCCTGCAAACAATATAACCCTCTATGCGAAATGGGTTGTTAAAAATTTCACCATTTCTTTTGAAGAAAATGGAGGAGAAACGTTAACTGATTTAGAAGTGCCTTATCAAGGTGTGATGCCTACTATGCCTGTTCCAATCAAAGAGGGTTATCGATTTGTTGGTTGGTTTATAGACGAAGCATTTACAACAGCATTCACACAAGAAGTGATGGCTGATTCAAATATTGATTTGTTTGCTAAGTATGAAATCAATGAATACACCATTAAAATAACGTCTCAAGGCTCTTTACATTCAACCATCTTATTGACGTTTGGTACGGAGATTACTTTACCAACAATGCCTGAAGTGTTGGGGTATACGTTTAAAGGTTTTTATGAAGACGATGGCTTGTTTGAAACTTTAAACATGCCAGCAAGAGATGTGGATTTAGAGGCTGTTTATCAAGTTAATCAATATGAGATCTCATTTGGAAATCTTGAATTAACACCAATAAAAGTCGATTTTGATGCTTTAATTAGTCTGTCCGAACCAACTAAGTTAGGCTTTGTCTTCTTAGGATGGTTTACAGATGAATCACTGAAACAACCTTTCTTACTTGCACAAATGCCTGCAATGAATATTGAGTTGTACGCGAAATTTGATTATGATACTTATACGCTTAACCTAGATGTTGAAGGTGAGATTACGAGCGTTTTAGTAGATTATAAAGCACAATATGACTTACCAATCTTAGAAAAAGAAGGCTTTAAATTTGATGGTTGGTATGAAGAAGCGGATTATCAAACCAAAGTGGTTTTCTTTACGATGCCTGCAAATGATAAAACATTGTATGCGAAATTTGTTTTAGATGATGGGTATACAAACTTTGATGCGGTCCTTGTACAAGAACCACTCACTGAAGTGAAAATTAAAGGGGTCATCACTTACATCATGGCAGAAGAAACCGCTTATGGTTTTTACTTATCCGATGGGTTGATGTATCTATATGTTCATGAATTTGCTACAGGTTTTTCTGTGGGCGATACGGTTGAACTGTTTGGATACTATTTGCCAATTAATGGACATCCAGCCATTAGAAATATTCGTGACATGAATTTGATTGAAGAGACATACCCTGCAATTGAAACCATCGTAATTACCGAAGAAGCACTAGAAACAATGGATTCAATGAGTGTTTATGCCTATATCAATAAATTTAGAATATCCGGTTTCATAGTTGAGGAAGAAGGACAGTTATACCTAACTAACACACTTGGTGATCTATTGCTGCATTTAGCGATGGGATCCTATGAATATTCTGCAATCTCTGCTTATTTAAACACGTACGTGAGTGTTGAATTTTACTTTGAACACATTTCAGATACAGACGAGTTTGATAGGGATTATCATATCAGAATCGATTCAGATTCCATAGAAACGATACCTCTCACAGATCAAGAAAAGATTGATTTAATGCTTGAATCAGCTCAAATGATTAATGAAACAGATTTTTACAGCAGATACACACTTGAACTACCAACGACAGATGGCATGTTCGGTACAACCTTATTGTTTGAAACAGTGGGTGTTAATAAAGATTACTTTAACGTCGAAACGGGTATGTTTATGCCGACCGAAGTAGATAGAGTTATCGAACTTAACTGCACCATCACATTAAATGAAGTCGTTGTTCAAACGACCTTCTATCTACATCTTAAGGCAGATATTTTTGTTACACCAAACGAATTATCTGGCGTTGACGATCATGGATATGTAAGCTTGACTGGCATTGTTTATCAGCAGCTACCACAACTCGGTATAACACTTGTCATGGATGAGTTCGCAGTCGTGGTTGTGTATACCTCTATGGTCTTAGATAGAGGCGATGAAATCGTTGTGAGTGGTTATAAAGAGAGCGAACCTGGGGTTGCATTTGTTTATGAAGGTGATGAAAACTCAACCCGTCTCATTTCGAAAAACAACCCATTGCCACAAGCCTTTACCCCAATCACTACTTTAGAGTTTATGTCTTTAGATGTTGAGTATGATTGGCTAAAACCAAAATCGATTACAGGTGTGCTCACTGCCATTGATGGTAGTCCAATGCTTTCGATTTGTAGTGAAGGAGCATGTGTAGAACTCGTTATTATGGATGAACAAACTGTTTCAATGCTATCGGCTTATGTGGGTCTAGAGGTGACGATTCATGGTCTTACTTTCCCTGCGATGTCAGAGGAACCTAAACTATCATTGTTGATGAGTTCAAATCCATCAGATGTGGTTGTCTTACCACTCAGTGATGAGCAAATGGTCTTACTTGGTCTTAATTATATCGAGTACCTTTTTGATAATCCAAACTATCAACCGGGTGAAACCGTTGATTTAGTCACACAGCATCCACTATATTCAGAATTGGTATTTACTTATGAAACCTTCCAAATTGAGGCAATCGATTTGACCACAGGCATGATCGATGCTTCAATCAGTGAACCTATGAGCATTTCATTATCGATTACCGTCACTTACAAGACCATTGTTGAAACCAAAGTGATCACTCTATGGGTGAATCCATTGGGAGACTTTGTAAAAATTGCAGATATCTTAGTATCGGGTGTGACCAATCAAGTAAAACTAGAGGTAATTGTGATGTCTGATTTAGTCAATGGATTACTGATTGTAGCGGATGAAACAGGCATGATGTATCTATATACCTCTAACAATCTTCTATCTAGAGGTGACATGGTTACCATAGAAGGGTATTATGATTTCGAATTTGACTATTTTATCAATGATTCATCGGATGCCGTGGTTTCTGTCGATGGATTTACGGTATCATTACCTCAAAACTATTTATACAGTGTCATTGACTTTGTTTATGAAGATTTTAGTACCCTCGGTGCAGGTTTTGTTTGGGTAACCCTACAAGGCACACTTAATTATGATAGCGAGTTGGATAAACTATTTATCGTGGGTTATCAAAACGCGATTGAAATACAGGTAATTGATGAGTTTGCCAAAGTTGTATTAAGCTATGAATCAGGTAACGAAGTTAGAATAACCGGTTATGCGATTGGAAGTAAAACCATTAATCAATTTTACTATCTAAATCAATATGATGACTTTGAAATCTTAGAAAACTCGTATGACGAATTAGACAGTATTGCGTATTTAAACATTGATACTTTTAATAAGTTTGCATTGCCTGGTTCTGAACTCTTTTTCGACATGAACTATTCAGGCGATTTAACCTATAACATTGAAGCCATTGGGGACAATGCACATCTATATGATCCAATCACACACTTGGTTTCAACTGCCATTACAGAAAATCTAAGCATTGGGTTTAGACTCACACTTACACTAGGTGAGCTGACAAAAAGTTATGAGTTTGATGTGTTAATTATCAATACTACAGGTGTCAGCATCTCAACCATCAAGTCAGGTGATCACAGCATAGCGTATTTCTTAGAAGCGATTGTCGTTTACCCACAAACCAATGAACATCCAATGATTGTTGCGGATGAAACGGGTTATATGTTTGTTTTAGGTCAACATAATTATCATGTAGGGGATCTATTATCGCTTTACGGTACGATTGTATATCATGAAGGCTTGCCTGCACTGAATCACGACGTACAAGCGACTTTATTGAGTAGTGGACAATCCATACCAATTGACCCAATTAGTCTGACTCTTACTGAGTTTTATCAGTTTAATGTCTTCACAGATTTGTATGCTAGCTACGTAGAAATATCCGGATATATCGATCAAGTTGAGGGTAGACTAGTGATATCTGATCAAATGTTTGATGGGTATTATGTACCATTAGCATACACATATAGAGAAGCTGATTTATATGACTACATGCATGTAAAAGTTACGATCAGAGGTTTTATTGTATGGGATGAGTTCTTTGAAGAAAATGGGTTGTTGTTCTCTGGTGATTTGAATGAGTTTTCACTAAACT
Organism: Acholeplasma sp.; assembly: GCA_034006765.1. Taxonomy (GTDB): domain Bacteria; phylum Bacillota_I; class Bacilli_A; order Acholeplasmatales; family UBA5453; genus Paracholeplasma. Next base: position 63,042 of record JAVESF010000007.1, read on the forward strand.
ATGAGAATGATGCAGCGATGATGACAGATTTGATTCAAATGGCTAATTACTATTATGGACAAACCCATCATCCTTATCAAATGCTCGATATGCCAACTTATTTTGACCCATTTGAAGCATCTATTGTTTTTTCAGTCATCAGCGGTCAAGATTACTTAGATGCATTTAATCAAATTTTAACGATAGACACTGCCGTAACCATAGAACTACAAGCAGAAATCACAATTGGAGGTTTAACTGAAATCACAACATTTACAGTAGCGGTAGAACCTTATGTTATAGAAGATGTCAGTGATCTCGTATATAAGTTTGAAGGTGAAACAGCTTATATAGCTGGTATCGTTATTCATACCGGAGAAGATTATTTTATCTTACAAGATCAGACAGGTCTGGTTTATGTGAATAGTTATGACGCCGTTACCGTAGGTGATGAAGTTGTTGTTTTAGGACAAGTTTATTTTAACTCGCGTTCATTATATGTGGATCAAAGGGTGGAAGAAAGTCATTTAGAGATAACATCACAGTCTAATCCAGTTGTGATCAACCCTGAAGTTGAAACGATTCAATCATTCTATGAGCTGTTTTATAACCAAGAAATTCCAATGTATTATGCGACTTTTAGTGGACGTTTCATTTTCCAAAATAACACATTCTATTTAACAGATGATATCAACAAAATCATCATAGAAAGCGACGTTTATATGGATGAAACTTTATTGTCAAATTACATTGATCAATTTGTAAGTGTCTCTTTAGTTTACCTTGGCACAAGTTATGAAAAGACAGAACTTGGACATTTCTTATTGATGAATGCTGAAACAGACCTTAAACTTTATGAAGGCACGAATGCTGAAAAGGCAAACATAATTCTTTCCTATGCGAGAGGCGCAATGAGTTTCACTTTTAGGCCTAATATGACTTATCAAATACCACTTTCATACCCCGATTTAGGTGGCACCATTACAGTGGTTAATAGCGGCATATACAGCGAGTTATTTATGGTTGACAATCAAGTGATAACGATTGCTGATATTACCGATTATTATTATCATATGATTACCATTAAGGTCACATATGAAGATGTTTTATTAGAAGAAGCATTCGAAATTTATATGGCACCCTATGAAATCAATTCAATCTTACATGTGATCAGCATCGTTGAACAAGAACAAGAAGCGATTGATTACTACATCCAAGGTGTCATCGTAGGCGTTGACTTAAACTATGATTCATTTGTGTATGTTTATGATGGTTCTGGCGTAATCTTTTTCATTGAAATGGAGAATACACTAGCAGAATATATCGGACATGAAATCATTTTACAGGGATCTTTTGAACAATCAGGTGGAGATCTTTACATTGCATATGATTATAAGGTAGAATGGATTTCACAACAGTATGTAGGTTTAGATGTCCCTCAATATGTAGATTTCCCTTATATTTATATGGATGGAAACTACAACACACAAGAAACATACAGCCATTTGGAACTTACTGGCATTGTAGAGGTTCGCGATAACGCGATTTATTTAGTCGGTGAAGTCTTTAGTGATGAAATCGAACTTGTGAGTAATCAATCAGGACAATACACAAATCTTTTTGAAAACAATGGACAGATTGTTACTGTATCAGGAATTTTGTTAGGACAAATGCCTAGTTATGAGGGTGATATGCCAACCATTGCGTTTATCCTCTTTGATCAACCTATTGAAACTTTATAGATAGAAGCCCGCACTAGTGGGCTTTTTCTTTGTTCTTTGTATATTTTCACTTTTTTTGGTACAATAGTCATAAATCGCATCGGGGGATAATATGGACTTGTATTCAATAAAAGTAGAAAGAACCAATCATGAACTAACAGACCTAAGTGCCTATCAAGGCAAAGTGTTACTGATTTTTAACTCGGCCACTAAATGTGGATATACGAACCAGTATGAGGGTATAGAAGCACTTTATGAAAAATATAAAGAAAAAGGATTTGAAGTATTAGATTTCCCATCTAATCAATTTATGAACCAGGCACCTGGGTCATCAGAGGAAGTATCGAATTTTTGTAAATTAAAGTTCAACACCAAATTCGAAACATTCGCTAAAGTGGACGTGAATGGGAAAAATCAATCAGGACTGTTTAAGTATTTAAAGTCAAAAAAACCGGTAGACTATGGTAAAAAAGGACTATTCAATGGTTTGTTTAATGGGAAAATCAAGTGGAATTTCACTAAATTCTTGGTGAATCAACAGGGTGAAGTCGTTTATCGATTTTCGCCCTCATTTAAACCTGAATCTATCGAGCCCTTCATGGTAGCTTTACTTAATCAATCATAGTTGAAAACCATCAGATCGACGCATTTAGAAAAAGCATAAAAAATTAGATAAAGGAAGTCAATACTAATTTGATTTCTATTTATCACTATTTATGAACATACTTAAAAACCAGATTTGAAATCCAGCATTTTAAGTAGTATAATGAAATTGAAATTTATTTGT
>JAVESF010000023.1:0-12087 GCA_034006765.1 Acholeplasma sp.
AGGAAAATTTTTGAATTTGTTAATATAAATTAAAATCAAAACTCTTTTTATATAGTCATGCTTTAAAATAATGCCAATTGGCACTTGTATGCGGAATATTACCATAACCTAGTGTTATCTGGGAAGCTTTTCTATATCACGGGAATCCAAGTACCTTATAGGCAGTTATCTTAAATTATTCATCTTCTGGCTCTATGCCAAAATAATCACATAGAACAAGATAAGTGGCATACTTCTTAGCACCTTTTTTTGATGAAGAGAGTGCTGTTTTTTGTATGGACCAGCTTCGAACATAGCAGGTGCATGACCACCAATACTCACCATCATCATACACTTGTTCATCAGGAATATAATATTGTGGTATGGAGCATCTGCCACTTTCAGCCAATTCTTTAAGTGTGCTGACTGCATTATCCTGTGTTAGATTTTCTTTTAGCTCATCCATGCCATCTTCTACATCATGTAATTGATCATCAATTTTAAGCATGAATTCCACAGAGTTTTGGAGCTCATCCGGATCCCAATCACAGTCAATTGCGATGGCACCGAGAATGGCTTCGAATAAATCAGCTTTAACCTATTCTTGATTCCATACTTGATTATCAATATCACTTTGACCTAAATACATCATCGACTTGAAACCTAACTCTTCAATCCTTCTAGCAAGATTCGCATTGCTTACGATTTCCTTTTTCAGTTCAGTAAAGTTTTGCTCGTTTCGATGAGCCTTAATGCAATATTCATCGTTATCTTCTTGCTCATCATATGTATCCGTTTGAGATTTGAAAACTCCATATCTTTCAGCGATGACTTTGGTCACATAAAAATCCAAAACCCGATCGCCTAAGAACTCTAAAACCTCATTGTTTTCCCCACCAAATTCAGCTGAATAAGACTTTCTTGTGAAAGCTTGAAGCAACAAATCTGTGTTCTTAAAATAGTAACTACATTTTCTTACATCATCGATGTGTTCTTTTAAATCCTTCATTTGATTTCCTCCTATTATTTGTCCGAGAAAATAAAAAAGACCTCCCGATAGAATAGGCATACTCCTGCATAGGTACACTTATCCCTTAAATAGGTCTTATTAAATCAACCATCAAGGTTGATGATGTTGAAAGTATCATTGAAAAGTTAACATTAAAAAGAGACGAAAACGAAATAGCATTATCCAATCTAATTGATACAAAAGTAAAAACACCAGATATTCCAGAATCAATATTTTATACCAAGTATAGAGAATACTCCGATCGCCTTAAAGTTCTAACTGCTGAGATTAACAAGCTTGAACTTGAACACGAAAAGATTACGACACCAAAAAACGTATGGATAAAATCAATGAGATTTTAGGTAAAAAGAATTTAGTCATCGATGAGCTAGATTCTGAGATTTTGAGTACATTCATCTATAAAATGATATCAGTCAATCCAAATGAGATCGTATACTGTATTGCTGGAACCAAGAATTATTCAGACAATGAGTTCAAAGAACGACGTTTTGAGTTCTTAAAAACTGAACCAATCATTGTGGAAACATATCACGCACCTGATGGCTTAGCTAAGATGTTATATCGGGTTGTAGTGATATAATTGTTTACGAAATAGATGTTCTCACACTCAAGAAAATATATGCTTAGAGCATAGTTTGATGTTTCCATATTGATTTCGATATGTTTCCACATTGGGCAAAAAGTAAAAAAGAAGCATTTAACCCAGTTTTTAAGGGATAAATGCTTCTTGTTCTATTATATGAATGGCTTTGTTATGACGTTTTTAGAGAAAGCAATACGATGTTTTCAACGTGGTAAGTTTGAGAAAACATATCGACTGGCTGTACTTTTACAATATGATATGTATAAGAAAGTTGTCTTAGGTCTCTAGCCAATGTTTCTGGATTACATGAGACATAAACCACTTTTTGTGGTTTAATTAGCAAAATACTATCGATAAATGCTTTATCTAATCCAGCTCGTGGTGGATCAACTACGATTGCATCTAGTGCTTTATTATCATTTACTAGATGTTCAATGTATGCTTTGGCATCCATTGCAATCGTTTCAAAGTTTGTTACTTTATTAAGGTTAGCGTTTTTCTTTGCGTTATTGACAGACTCTGGATTTATTTCAACGGCCAAGACCTTTTTCACATACTTTGAGAGAATAATGCCAATGGTCCCGATTCCAGAATATGCATCTAATATAATATCTGTTTTCTTAGGTTCTAAGAAATCAATCACTTGCTGATAAAGCACTTCGGTTTGTTCGCTATTAATTTGATAGAATGTTTTGCTACTAATCAAGAATCGTTTATCTAGCAATATGTCTTCAATAAAGCCCTTGCCAAAAAGAATACGCTCTTGATCACCTAAAATATATGAGGTTTCTTTCGGATTAACATTATGCACGACTGAAGTGATAAATGGGTGTGTTTTCAACAAATCTTTAACCAAGTTCCCTCTACCTGGAAAGACATTCGATGGGGTCACGATGATGACCAAGACTTGATTGGTTTTTCTACTTCTTTTAATCATGACATGTCTGATGATACCTTCTTTGGTATCTTCGTTATATGGCATGAGTTTATGTTTTCTCATCAACAGTTTGATTGTATTTATGATTTCATTAGCGACTTCGTCTTGGATATCACAACCTGCTGCATTCACTATTTTATGGGTGTTCTCCTCATAAAAACCTGCAACAATCTTTCCTTTGTTTAGACCAAACACCATTTGTATTTTATTTCTATAGTGGTAAGGTAAATTTGATTTAATCACAGGTAATAGTTCTGTTTTGACAGACTCCTTAGTCAAATAATGGTTAACCTGATCAAATTTAAGCTTCATTTGATTATCATAACTCAAATGTTGAAGTTGACAACCACCGCATATATCGTATATTGGACATTTTGCTTTAACTCGGTCTTTATGACTTGATAGTCTCTTATCGATTCTAATGCCTTTTTTTGTGACTTCTATGAAAGCTTCTTCGTTTTCCATTAAATTTGGTACTATATAAGTCTTATCTAATTTTACAAGCACATAGCCTTCTGGCGTCACTTTATCTACTTTTATTTTTTGCATGTTATATCCCTTTTATTTTTTCTATTTCGACTCTGATTTTGTCGATTTGATGCGGTTTGAATCGTGAAAAAGATACTGTTTTTAAATAGGTTTTAATCATTTGTTTCAAGTAAGGTTTATAGAGTATCCAGCAACCTAAACCTTCTAATGCTTCTAATACAATTGAAATGAGTGGATGATCTAAGACTTTGAAATAGTCTATTAATAAACTGTCATAGCTTCGATGTTCATCGATTGTCACTGCATTCAATAATAATCCAATGCCTTTAGACACATAATCTTTTTTTTCATGAGTCAAGAAAAAGCGATAATCTATGTGCTTAAGTTCATTTTCGTTTTGCACCTCAAGTAAGTACTGGTAAGCTAAATCTCTAAAATGTTCATATTCGTCATCCAACGACTTGATTAAATACTCAATGTTAAACGTCATGTGTTTCATAACAATCTGATCAATGATCATTTTTATGATTTTGATGTTATTCTTATCTCTGTAATCTACCTTTACAGTACAATTCCCAAACAAAGCAGTCTCCAATAGACTTCTAGCCTCATTGATAACGTCTTGGTCTGTTGTGTATAATCCGAGATAAGTCTTCGTGATATCTATGGCAACCATAACCTCTTGAGTAAGCTTAAAGGTTGGAATTGACAACATGATGATTGGATTAAGCTGCGTTCTTTTTATGGTGTATTCACAAAGGTCATTGATGACTTCTTTTTGTTTTTCGTCTAAATGATCAAAATACGCTTCCATGATTACCTCACTGTAGTTTCACAATATTCAATAGAGACTCATTCTTAAAATATCTGATGAGATTCTCCTCAACTAGTTTGTATAAACGGTTAAACATATAAGGGCTAGATGGCGCATTGTGTGGTGTAATATAAACATTGTCCATATACCAAAGTTTAGAGCCTTTAGGCAACGGTTCTGGTGTAGTCACGTCTAGTGCTGCGCCCCTAATACGGTGATTTTCTAACGCTTCAATTAATGCCTGTTGATCTATCACTTCACCTCTACCCACATTAATGATGACTGCATCCTTTTTCATATAGCTCAAACTCTCTTTATTCAAAAGATGTTTGGTCGAGTCTGTTAAGGGTAAGGTATTGATGACATAATCAGCTTTTTTCAACAAACTGATTAGACCATTTTTTGTATAATACGTTTCATCAAACATTGGATGTTTTTCTTGTTTTTGTCGATAACACATACTAAACGTCTTAAATGCTTTTAGCCTCTCATTGGCATGAACCGCAAGGCTTCCCGAACCTAAAAAGCCAATATTCGCGTTATAAAGTTCATGTTCGTTGTCATAAGCAATCCACTTGCCTTCTGACATCTGCTTTATGTATTTCTTTACGTTTCGATTAATCACCAACAATTTGGTGATTATGTCTTCAGCAATTGTGATTGAATAAACATCTTTTGCGTTAGTGAGGCAAATATTTCTTTTCCTTAAGTCCTCTAAGTCAATTTGATTGTAACCCACCGTTGTGAGTTGAATCCATTTTAAGTTAGGCATTTGATCTAATAAAGATGCTTTAACTCGATTTGGAGAGACAACCGCAATGATGACGTCTTTATTAGGCTCATATACAAAATCGTGTTCACCAAAAACTTTTTTTAGCTTATCAAAAATGATGTCTTTAAGTGAGTTTTTGTCGATATATATTTGCATTTTATCCCTCTTTTCGTATGTAAAGTCTAAATTATGTGTGGCTGTTAATAGTATATCATAATAGACTGCTTTTCTATCTTATGTGTTCAAACTTTGGTATACTAGTAATGGAGGCGATATGATGAAAATTGGATTTATCGGTGGCGGTATAATGGGCTTGCCAATGGCTAAAAACTTAACAAAGAGCGGGTTCGACGTGGTTTTGTATAACAGAACTTACTCAAAAATCGAACCTTTTAAGAATGACATTAAAGTCACAAGGGATTTAATTGAGGCTATTTTAGATAAGGACGTTATTTTCACAATTGTCGGATATCCTTTCGAAGTCAAAGATTTATATGAAACCATTTTGCCTAAGTGCAAGAAAGGTGCGATTTTGGTTGATATGACGACATCTTCGCCTAAATTAGCTAAAAACCTTTACAAAGCTGCATTACCCTTTGGACTGTCTATATTGGATGCACCTGTCACAGGTGGAGACAAAGGCGCGATTGAAGCGAGCTTATCTATAATGGTTGGTGGTGATTTATCAAGCTATGAAAAAGTCTTACCTTTGTTTCAAAGCATGGGTAAAACCATTACTTATATGGGCGAGGCTGGCTCAGGTCAAATGATGAAACTCGCCAATCAAATCACAATTGCGTCTAATATCATTGGCATTGCAGAAAGTCTTGCCTTCGCCAAAGACCATGATTTAGATTTAAACAAAGTGCTTTCAGTCATAAACGGCGGCAGTGCAAGTTCATGGCAGGCATTGAACAATGGCGTGAAAATGGTTAAAAAAGACTACAAACCTGGTTTTTATATCAAGCACTTTATTAAAGACTTGAGACTCGCACTTGATGAAATGAAAACCACTCTTCCTAATTTGGTACACGCTGAAATGCTTTATACGAAATTAAACAAGATGGATTTAGGGACACAAGCCATTATTGAAGCCTATCTTAACCAAATTTAGCACACAGTTTTTGTGTGCTTTTTTTCTATCTAAAACAAAAAAGAAGACTAATTGTCTTCTTTTGAACGTTTGTCTTGATACATTTTATAATCTAGTTTGTTAATGAAACTTTCAAACTCCTTTTTAGTTTCTTCAAATAACCCATAACCTATCGATAATTGAACTTTAAACATAAGATCTTTTTGTTGATTCCATTGATCAAGATTGTACCGAATTCTGTTTACACAGTTTTGTACATCTGTTTGAGAGGTTGCTGAAAATATGCTCACAAATTCGTCGCCGCCTAGTCTGGCAACAATGGCTTGTTCATCCAAACTACTTTTTACGATTTCAACCGCTTTCTTAAGCGCATCATCCCCACTACTATGACCATACTTATCATTGATGGTTTTTAAATTATCTAAATCAAAATAAATTACCCCAAATGGTTTTTTGGTATAATTCTCTAAATTATGACTAATAAACTGAAAAAACGATTCTCGAGTCCAAGCATTTGTTAAAAAGTCATGGTGAATGATTCTCTGTTGTAAAAATAAATAAAGCAGTATTAATGCAAACGCCACACTCGGCCAAATGAACAATACCCCATAAAATACAATTTGTAAAAGCCCTCCAATAATGGGTAGTGAAGAGGCAATAGCAAGCAAGACTATATCTTCTTTAACCACACGTTTACGATTGCTTACAATCATCAAAAACGTTAGTGCCAAGTAATAATAGCTGAAGATCATTGATAAAAAGAATAGGTTCCCTCTGTGATAAACACCCGCACCATCAATGTAGAAGATTGTCTTATAAAACAGTGTAGACAAAACCAATAGGACATTTGATGCTTGTGGCAGAAAAAGCACGATTTTAGAGGCCAAGGATGAAGTAGCCCGAGGCGTAAACATCTTTTTCAGTAATAAATACCATGTCAGTGATAGAAACGGACCAATTAAGAAGAGCGTAAAGCTTAGTGCGGTTCTTATGAAAATCCAAACAGGCTCATTATACCCTTCAAACAGGACTGTTAGTGCCTCAAACACCAATTGGAAAATAATGACAATTGCAGTAAAAAGATAGGCTTTTGATAGTTCATCTTTACGATTCAATCGTGCAAATGCTACGACTGCAACCAACAACAAAATAAATGCTGACGAAAAATTAATATCGACTTGATAAAACAGTTGCATAGCATCACCCCTATCTATAATTATTATAACATTATTTAATCTTGCATTGTGTGTTTTTAATTTCTCTTAACAACCAAGCATACCCCAACAACAACAATGAGAGTGAAATCAGTTTATAAGGCAATCCCGCCAACGGTAATACAGCAACTGAAAATGTAATGCCTATCACCGCGAAAAATGCTATGACACAGGATGTACAACCATAGGTAAGAATCCCAAATAAGACGGAAAACATGGTCATAAACGTGCCCTTACCCTCTTTTTTTGTTAAAGCCACCATTGCACTCGATAAGTTAAACATATGCGCAGAAAACAAACTCATAATTATGTTTAAACCCACATTGATAACCACTAGGTAAACCCCGTAGTCGTTTGCCATTTTCGATAAACCGCCATTTAGATTGTCTAAAAGAAAATAGATCAATAAGAAAACCCCTGTATAAAGAACAAACAGTCCGATATACTTTTTTTCAAGTTGTTTTTGATAAACCAAAGGTAACATGTGAATTCCTCCTTATGTACCGATTACATAAATTATAACAAAAAGAGGCCTTATCTTCATGAAATATGCAACTACTGTTTCGTTTGAAAACCGGTTCGTTGTTGGCTTCCCCACTGTCCGCTCTCATTTAATGCAGAAAAACTAGAGAATACCCTGTGAACCGACATCACTTGACGATAGCCAAAATTCTCAATGATCGCAAGCAAAATTAGTTTGAACATATCTTTAACAGGATAATATTTGTTTTGTCTTTCGGATATGTATAAACTTAATAAAGATACCAATATCCCATATCCAATCGAAGCGAAAAACAACAACATAACCAAAGCACTGTCTAATATACCCATCCACAATCCAGTAAATAACGCAATATAACCAAATAATTCTACAAAAGGTCCCATCATTTCAAATATAAAATAATAGGAAAACCCAATGAGACCTGGCTGTTTATACATAGGGTTGAATATCATTTTTCTGTGATAACTCAAAATATCCAAAAGACCTCTTTGCCACCGATTTCTTTGTTTAAGCAATGAACTAAAACGTTCAGGTAATTCGGTATAACAATTTGCATTATGAACAAAACTGACTTTATAACGCTTCTTTTTAATAATTGCATCGTGAGTTAATCTTACAACGAGTTCCATATCTTCGCCAACCGTATCTTTTTTTAAACTACTACTGATGGTTAAATAACCTCCAGTATCAATTAGCGATAACCGATTAAATAAGCCAAAAGCACCTGAAACGATTAACAAACTATTTAATTCGCTAAACCCAACTCTACCTGTGGTAAAAGCTCTTAAATATTCTAATGTTTGAAAAGACACCATCAAGTTTTTAGATAGTCCGCCTTTTTCCACCTTTCCTCTGTCAATGGTTGCCCCATTAACAGGTACAATGTTTCCCCCAAGTGCGATATGCGTTTTATCACTGTCTAAAGTCACACTCATCAGTTTCAAAAGGGCATCTTCTTCCAGCAATGAGTCCGCGTCAATGCCACATATATAATCATTTTTGGCGACATTAATACCAACATTCAAAGCATCAGCTTTTCCACCATTTTGCTTATCAACTAAAATCAAATTCGGTATTTTTTTAGAAACATATACGCTTCTTATTGGTTTAGTGTTAATTTTCATCTTGAAAAACGGATGTTTTCTCTCTAGTTCGAAGTGCTCAATGAGTTTGGAAACAGTCTTATCTTTCGAGCCGTCTGAAACCACAATCACTTCATAATTCGGATATTTTAAATTTAACAACGATGTGACTGATTCTACAATGCTTTTCTCCTCGTTGTAGGCGGGAGATATGATTGAAATACTTGGCAACAAATCCTTTTCAAATAACAATGGATACTTCTTAATCTTCCATAACAACATACGCTTGATCGTGCCTCTTATTGAAAAGACCAACAACAGCACATAAACCGTATTGATTGTGATAAAATAATACGCTAAATAGCGATTAAAAGAAATCACTGCTAGTGTAATCAATGGCCCATCATTTATTAATAATGTGAAGTTTTCAATTAAAAATAGCATTGGTAATGCAAGGACAGCAACCAACATACAAGTTATAATAAATATCACCTTTTTGCGTTCAACTGGCTGTTTTTCCTTGATAGACTTAGGTAAAGCTTTTTGAATCATTCCCAGTTTGGTTAAGATTGACTGATTCAAATACATTGAAAAATCATCGAGTGTTTCACGTTTTTCTGAAGCATGATTTCGAATGACATCGAGTAGAGCGTTTTCTATAAAATTATCTTTATTGCTATTCATAAAATCAATTAAATCTTCAGTAATCCCGAGTACCACCAAATCATTCAAAATACTTAGAATGATGTTTCTTTGATCAGAAGTGATTTTTAAGGCAAGATAGTCAATGTAATGTGAAAGCACCCTTGCTACCGCTTGTTTTTGAAACACCCGGAATCGCTTGTCATATTCTTCTACTAAAATATTTAAGAATGCCTTATTTTCATATACAATGCGAGAAAGTGTATGAATTCGTGTCGAATCAAACTTTGAACCATCTAAATCATCTAACAAGGTCAACAGTGTCTTTTCATCAATTCTAGATGCGTAACAACGAATAGCCGCATGTTTGATTAAGTCATTTTCGTGATTTAAATACGTTGAGTCCAATAAAAAATCTGGGTATTGCTTTTCAATGACAGATAACGCCATATAGTTGATATCATCAGACTCATCATTGTCTAAAAATGCATGAATCGTATATGTTTTCAAATCAGCACTTAAATGGTAAGCCGCAACATAAAGCCATAAATGCTTCACTGAATCTCTTGGGTCCAGGTGATAAGCCATTAGATACTGAGACATTTCCTTGTAATTGTTTTTCAAGAAGGCGTATACCCATTGTTGATAGTGTAAACTAAACTTTTCTAATGAATTTAAAATATCATTAAAAAAAGTGGCATCGATTTGTCCCTTTAAAGCATGCAATAAATAAAATCTAACGGACGCATCTTTTTCTTTATTAAATTGTTTTTTAAGTCTTAATATCGTGGTTTCATCTTTAAATAAGCTCAAATAATGAATGGCTTCTTTCCGTTTATATGAATAGAAACTTTTCAGATTTTTTCGCATATTACTAATAAACCTAGACTGCTTAAAATCATTGATTATTTGGATTCTGATGTCTGGTTCTAACACTATTTGCGTTTCAATATCTATAAAAGCATCTACAAAATAACGTGTTGAAACTGGATTTTTAACATCAAGACCATCAAAGTATTTTTGTAAAAGATAAGTCCTAGCCAAATCATTCTTACGACTTTGTCTTGATTGTTTAAACTTTTCAATCAGTATCAATAAAATCAGTATCGACAAAAGCAAGATGAATATTATTGAAACAACTGTTATTTGAAATGAGGTCATGACATTTTCGCCTTCAAACGTTTAATGTGACCAAGTAATTCTTCTGGCAAAACTGGCTTATCCAAAATTAAATCTACGTTTAGAAGGTTCCCCCTTTTCACATTTTCTGGCGTTTTATTGAACGATACCATAATAAAAGGAATTTGAGCATAAGATTCTGACTCGTTCAAGAGCCTTTTTAAAGTAAATCCATCCATCTTGGACAGATTAATTTCAGAGACAATCAAAAAGATGTTGTTTTCTTTCATTTTTATCATCGCTTCTTCGACTGAACGAGCAGAAACAACTTCAAGTTCAATTCGCTTAAAAATTCTAATCAGCATATTGCGGCTCATTTCGTCTTCATCCACGATTAAAACTGCATCTGCTTGCTTGACACTAAATGCATTTGACTTGTCTACAATTTGAGATTTACCTAGTTTTTGAGCAACACGCATTCTATTTCTTAGTGTTTGAATAACCTCTTTGGAAAATATTGATTCATCAGAAATTGATTTAAGCTCTTTAAAATGTAATAAAGCGATACTTACACTAACTTTTTCAACGAATACAATTGAATCTAACAAAGCATTTCTAATGGTTAAGGCATTTTTAGAAAGCTTTTCTTCTGATATATCTTCAAAATAAACAATAATACCTGGTCCTTCTTGCTTATATAGTTTAGCCAAATCATCTTGAATAGATTGACTGATAATATAAGCTAAGTTTCGAATGGATTCATCTCCTATTTCTTTTCCGTGCTTTCGGTTTATTTCAACCAGCTGATCAAGCTGAATAAGTAATGCACCATTTTTTTTGGTTTTAGTTGGATGTTTTTCTATACCTAGACGCAGTTCATCTAACAAAACATTTTCTAAAAAAAGTCTAGTGATAGGACATTTTAATAGATGTTCTTGAGTGTGGATTAGCGTTTTTTCAAGTGTGATAATACGATCATGGGCGATAGATAAATCATGTTTTAAGCGATCTACTTCTTCTAAATAACTGTTCATTTTTGTTTTATAAACGCTTGGAAAATCGATTTTATCTGTTTTTTCATGTTCATATTGCCCTAAAATCGGAAGAATCTTGTCGATATAGTTTACATGTCCACTTTTACGCGTTAGGATGGCATCAATGCTGTTTTCAAAAAGCGTAAACATTTCTTCGTCTAATCCATTTTTCAATTGATTGACAAATAGTACTTTTGAGTTTTGTTCATAAAGCATAAATGAATCATCTAACAAGGGATTGATTAACACGCTTATGTTTAACTTGAAATGATCATTAATAAGTTTAAGATGGTCGTAAGCAAGCACCTCTATTTGCGCTTCATTGATGGAGATATCCATTTTATTCATATGTAGGCATAGACCTTTAAACCCAAGACTTCTAAATCTCTCAGCAATCACAGGGTCTTTTAATCCACCGAAAGAAATAATGCCATTTAGTGAGTCTATTGAACAAACTGCTTCTATTTTTTTTAGTGTCGTTTCACTGATATTGGATAAATGCCCAACTAGAACAAACGATTGTTTACTTTCAATGACATATATGTAGTAGCTTAGTTATTTTTTTAATTTTTCTATTTCAATTTTATGGATATTTATCTGGTTAATCGTTTCTTTGTTCATCATAATCACCTTATGAATATTTTACCATGAAGTCCACGTTTAGTTTAAAATAAAAAATTAGATAAAGGAAGTCAATACTAATTTGATTTCTATTTATCACTATTTATGAACATACTTAAAAACCAGATTTGAAATCCAGCATTTTAAGTAGTATAATGAAATTGAAATTTATTTGT
>JAVESF010000024.1:0-12037 GCA_034006765.1 Acholeplasma sp.
TATGGTAAGATGTTGATAGTTCATAGTTTCTCCTTATCTTGTTTGTTTGGTCACTTACATTATAAGAGATTCTATGAACTTTTATATTTTTATTGTGTGTTGCACTTGTTATACTAATCTATCTATAGAATAAAATAATATCTTTTCAAGATATGAAGGATTGAATGGTTATACTTAGTTGGACAGATTTATAATAACGTGATGAAATTAATCGATGAGAGTGTTTTTTAACAGGAAAAACGGGACAAAAATATGTATATGATTTAAATAATCATACTGTTTATTTATTAATTTGGAACACAAGTTAGTGTGATTTCGAATGTGTAGAAGACAGATACAAAGACAATTAGTAAATAGATTAACGATTAAAAACAACGAGGCAATTTAAAGCAAATGACAACTTGCTTAATGAGTAAACTGAATCTGTGACAATTATGCTTAAAATGAAGTTTTAATAAAACTACTAGAGAATAATAGAAAGTTGTGATGCTAAATGTGTTTGTTTTGTCAAATTAAACAAGAAAATGTTTTGTATGAAAACAAACAAACGAGGGTTATCTACGATGGTTTTCCAGTGAATAAGGGACATTGTCTTGTGATTACTAAAAGACATGTTGCTAATTACTTTGAGCTGAACGTTGAAGAGAAAACATCAATTGATGATGCGATTATGTGGGTAAAAAACCACTTGGTCCGCTTATATAAACCAGATGGCTATAACATTGGCATAAATACGGGTGTTGCGGAGGGACAAACCATCATGCATCTTCATGTCCATGTTATACCTAGATATACGGGAGATGTAAAAAATCCAATGGGAGGCGTTAGAGGGGTTATACCGTCTAAGCAAGCTTACTAATGGATCCTTATATAAAAGACTGGTTTGATATCCTTGTCAAAAGCGATTTGAAAAGATGTGTCAAGAATTTAGCCAAGTGGAGTAACAGTGATAAAAGGACGCCTACATCGAAAGGATAGATAACATGAACAGAAATCAATTAAAATTAGATGCTAATGAATATATCATTTATGAGAAACACGATGATACTGTTATACATGAAGAAGATCATTTTGAGTTTTTTTTGACAAATAGAAATATCATTTTGATACATTCAATCAATAAGATATTCAAAAAAACAACTTATAATTTGATAAAGTATCCATTAAAAGACATAAAGATCATCGAAGGTGAAACACAAGTTAGATTAGAGAATAATCAAGCCAGTGACTGTTTTGACATTGTTATTTCTTTTAATAAGGTTGAAAAGAGAATTGGATTCAATTATGATTCATTCATTAGTAAAATCAAAGTGAGAAAAGAAGCGAACCATGTCATCGATCAAATTTCAAAGTTATGTATTAGTCATCTTAGTGAATCAAAAGATCAAAAAGAAGTCACAGGGGGCGTTGAGATTTCTAAAGCGGACTTGAAGGATAAACAAAACACGCATCCTATTCTGCCTGACAACGTCATCAAAAAAATGATTAAAGCAGGATTTAAGGACTACACAATTATTCCTTTTGAAGAGGATTTATATATCGTAGATTACGAGATACAAAGATTTGCCACGTATAACGACTTTAGATTCAGTATATTTTAATTTAGTGACTTAAACGCATTTGTTCTTACTAGAGATAAAAAGAAACTTGCCAAAGATGGATAATGAAAATCTGGTATTGTGATAAAACAATCTATGAATCATTTGAAACTTACGAACTTGATCCACACAAATTAGAAGAAGCGTTTGAGTCAAAGAAAATAAGGCTCTTTCTAGATGGGGTTGAACTCTTTTATGTCACGAATGAAAATCGAATGGTTTCAATTTGCAATTCAGAAAAATCTTATTATCTCATTCACTAAAACAAATTTATTTCTTAATTGACAAAACTGCATCTGATTGTTATACTAAAACTACCATAAAGAGAAGGCGAGAGACAAGCTCGATGACCCTTCAGCAACCTGCCTTTAGGCAAGGTGCTAAAGCTTGACAGATGGAGACATGAACTTGATGACTCTATCTAACGATGGGGTCTTTTTTGTTTTATTGGCCCCTCAAACAAGGAGGATTGTGTATTTTTATAACTGAATAAAAAGAAAGATTTATGAGTAAGTAAAGAAGAAAAGAGGGAATTATATGAACAAGATGACTATGGATTATTACTTGAAAGACATGAATGAAACCACACGATTAGCGAAACAAAAGAAGGCGCTTGAAGGTTTAACAACGATGCTATACAAACCCTTTATTGGACTCGTTATAAACAAAGCCTATTTAGATGATTCTTTAGACCGATTTGATCTAAACCAAACAGAAACTAAAGTCGAAAAGCCATATTTAACATTATCGGCAACTATCCTTGCAGTCTATGTCAAATATGGCTTAAAGAAGCGTTTATCAAACTATAGAATAAAACTTGAAATCACAGGGACTTGTATCATCAAAGACTTACCATTGAAGGCAATAATGAATTGGTATAGATCAGGGTTTCCAAGGGATGGAAAAGACCCAAGGTATTATACAGATTACCCTTGGAAACTATTAAAACCAATGAAAGCCTATTTAGCATATGAAATAGCATTAAAGTCATTTAAAGAACGCGCCTTTAAAGACCAAATTCACGAATTTTCCATCTACAAAGACTATTATGAATCGACACTATCAAGGATACTCAATCAAAAAGAAGACACAAGCACATTCAGAGTATTCATAAAAGAAAAATACGACTTGTGGGTCCAAACAATCATGAAAGAAGTGGATAAAGATCATTTAAGTCCTATAACGAATTGGATGTATACAGGTATTATTTATAAAGACATTACAGAAGAATCATTTATACCTGATACACAAGACGATAACCCATTTGTCGATTACGAATTAAACGCTTTAGCTGAGATGAAACTTAGATTTGATCAGGAAAGAAAACACTATGAAAATCCTACTGCAGATTCCACATTATAGCCTAGATTAACCTTATGCCTTTTGTGAAGGGTTACTAATCGAGAAAATGCTAGAGACAATTCTGATTGCACTTTTGAAACTAACGATTTGTCAATTTTGAAAAATTATATGAAAACAATAAGATAAGTTATAATGTCATAATCATTAAACCTTAATTTAAACTAAAATTAGGATACATTATTTGATTTATCGGAGGATAGAGAACCTGATAATTGATCTTAATATGTGGTATAATTTAATAAAGGAGACGATCACATGAAGACAGTAGTAGTTGAAAGAATTAAAAACGTGCATCAACGTGCTTTAAAGATTGAAGAAGTCATCCATGAACAGAAAAAAGAAGGATTTGATTTCGTTAGTGTAGTAGGAACTGCCAAACAGGAAACCATTTTAGTGTTTGAAGAAAATCCTGGACATAAATTAAACAATGAAATTAACAAAGGCATTAGTGATGTCAAAGGTAAACTTAACAAAATTGTAGATTCAATCAAAAAGTAACGTTCTAAAGAACCAGTTAGGAAAACTGGTTCTTTTTATAGGTTTCGAATGCTTTATCGTGTGTTAAAATATAATTAAGAAATATAATTTATTCGATTTATACCATTAAAGGAGCAATTAATATGGATTATAGAGTAGCATTGATCATTGATTCAGAAAATGTCAGTTATAAATATATTGACGATATCGTAAATGAAATCGCTAAATATGGAAAACTAGTGATCGCAAGGTTTTATGGAGATATAAACGCCATTTCTAAAGAATGGCGTGAGAAAGCACAAGATTATGCGATTAAACCGGTTCACCAATACAATGTGGCAGTAGGTAAGAATGCCTCTGACATTGAAATGTCACTTGATGCCTTAGAAATCAAATTTCAAGATAAAGCAGATGCTTTTTTCATCGTGACTTCTGATTCTGATTTCACTCCGCTTGCCATCAAATTAAAGGAACTAGGCGCAACCGTTATTGGCGTGGGCGATGAAAGAAAAACGACAAAGGCATTTAAATCCGCTTGTAGCGAATTTAAATACTTTCAGTACTTTGATCACGATGATGAAGAAGTGGAACTGCCATCTAATGAGTATGACATAAAGAAAGTGATTGACAACATCATTATAGAAAATGGTGAAAATAACATCCTACAACTGTCTAGACTG
This sequence comes from Acholeplasma sp., assembly GCA_034006765.1. Classification (GTDB taxonomy): domain Bacteria; phylum Bacillota_I; class Bacilli_A; order Acholeplasmatales; family UBA5453; genus Paracholeplasma. The sequence goes on from JAVESF010000024.1 coordinate 4,118, forward strand.
GGTGATATTCTAATAAACCAAAACTCAGACTTTGACCCACGAAAGTATGGGTCTCCTTCGTTAAATCACTTGGTTACGAAACTAGGTTTTAAGACAAACACAGTGAAAACCACTACTTATGTGGAATATACCAATACCACACCAACTGAAGCCATCAAAGAAATTGCTAGTGCGTTCATTGGCAGAAAAAAGCAAGCGGTTATTTCACAACTTAAAGACAAGATAGTCTCAGAGTATCCTGACTTTAACGTTAAGAACCACGGATACTCTAAGCTTAGTTTGCTACTTAAAAGTTTTGGCTATACCATTGAACACAATAGCTATAAAAAATAAAAGACCAAAGGGCGTATATCGATGATTAAAGTAATTAAGCGTTACAAACATATGTTTAATAGTATGGATTCAATTATGTATTTCAACGTTTTTTTATTTGTTACTGGTGGTATTTTGGGGATTAAAGAAAACATAGCGGTTGCAATACTCATGATTCTTTTGGGCATTTGTAATGCGGTTTTTTTAGTTCTTTCTTTAAGGACTAGACATCAGCTACATTTAAAACTAATTGAAGAAGTGAATAAAGAAGTTATCGCTGAAGAAATTGCTCAAAAAGAGGGTAATAACGACTTCATAAGGATGAAACAAGAAATGCTTGAAAACCGTTTATATGCCTATATTAAAAACGATTTTCCGAATGCGAAATTTATAAAAAATGCCTATATTCCGAAACAAGATGATACCTTTTCCGAGATTGATCTATTAATGGTAGATAAATCAGGCATTTATATTGTAGAAGCGAAAAATTATGCTGGGACAATTACAGGTAACTGGAAAGACGATGACCGCTTGATGATTAAGCATCCAAGTGGGACATCTTATGATTTTTTCAATCCTATTAAACAAAATACGAATCATTATAGAAACTTGAAAAACGCTACAGGACTAGATGGAAGATACTTTAGAAGTTTAATCGTCTTAGGTGATCACACTATTTTCGATTTCAAAACGGTCCCAAGTTACGCTCGTGTTTGTCAGGTGAAAAACGCATCGACCCAAATTAGGTATTTATCAAAGCTAAATCCAGTTGAAATCTCTCAGCATGATATTGAGCAAATTTATGATACTTTGCAAAAGTATGTACTTAAGACCGATGAAAAACAAACTGCTCACTTAAATACGATTAATGCCTATAAAAACCAATCACTCATCAAATAAAGATGAATAAAAAAGGTCTTAAACAAGGAGGATTTATGTGTTAGAACATCAAGATAATACCGATAGCAGTGTTGTGGTTGATAACTTCTTTAAATACTTGAAACAAAAAGGCATCACTCAAAAAGAATATGCCAGTATTCACTCATTAGATGGGTCTATCCTATCAAAATGGAAAAAGGGCGATTCTTTGATGTCGTTAGATCAAATCATACAAGCTGCGAAATTTTTTGACATTACAGTCAACGATTTGGTGTATTCAGATAAAGACAAAAAGAAGCTTATGGTATTGAAAGACCAAAACTATCAAAAGATTGTTGCTCAACAATCTTTAACCGTAAAGCACTATGGCAGATTCTTTCAAAAGCCGCTTTATATGGTATTACTGATCTTATTTGCCTATTTGTTATTTGGCATGATTGCAAATTTCACAAAACGATATGACTTATTTGCCTATGGTTTTGTTTTAATGGTCCCAAGTGTTTTTTATTCACTTTTCAAAAGTGTCTATACAAAAAAGCATTATATCATCGATTATTTAGACGATATATTCTACATGAGAACATCCGCTTTAAATGAGTGGTATCTACCTGGTCTTATCATAAAAATACTGTCTAGCTTTATGGGCGTATACTATCTTGTAGAGGCAACCCAACTTATTGAATCTAATCCTTCTAATCATTTGGGCTTCTCCATGATTGTTCTTTCATTGTTCTTGTTTTATCTCGCATTATCTGCACTATTCGATCTAAGAAAAAAGTTTAAACTTAAAATCAAAGATACAGAATTTATGGGGCTTTTCAAGATGCAACTTTTATTCATTACACAAGTCGCTTTGACTTCGGTTGTCCTATTCACTTTAAAAATAAGCTTAAAAGACTATCTGCCCTTAGTTATAATAAGTGGTTTACATCTAATACTACTAGGGCTAGACTACTGTAAAACCAGTTTGTCCTATCAAGCTTATCGTCTTTATTATCAAGAAAACGATCAATCCCCTAAACCAATAGGCTTTTAAAGATTGAAGGATTAGCAATAATAGGCAATTGAATTGAAAAATCATCAAACTCACTATAAAGGTGAGTTTTTTTGTTGTACATTCATTTTGTCGGCGTCTCAATCAGAAAGACGTTATTATGAAAGGATGAATGAAATGGCTAAAAGGAAAAGAAAGAAAGAAGCTCCAATGGTTGAATGGTTGATTGGTTTAATTGGGATATCTGCCCAAATGATTGCTTATGCAATTTATGGGCTTCTTCAACTAATCAAAATGATATTCATGGCAGTCTCCGTTTATCGAAGTGGGTATAAAGCGAAATCACAAAATGGTTTTTTCAAGACATTTTTCAATAAAGGCAATCGTGGCGAGTTCATGCTATATCAAAAGCTCATTAAGATTGTGGATAAAAAATATGTTTTAACTAATTTATACTTATCCGGTAAAAACACGACTAAGACGGAACTTGATATCGTGTGTCTCACGCATCAAGGGATATACGTATTTGAAGTTAAAAACTACGGAGGTTATATCTTCGGCAGTGAAAAAGACGAGTTTTGGACACAAGCGTTCAATCGGTTTGTTAAGCACAGATTTTATAACCCTTTAAGACAGAACTATGCGCATCAAAAAGCGATAGCTTCCTATTTGAATGTCGAGGATGATGTTATTTTACCAGTTGTGAGTTTTTCTCAAAGAAGCACACTAAGTAAAATTAATGTCAGTCAAGATAAACACGTGTTAAACATTAAAGATACCATCAAGCTTGTTAAGAGTAATCGTAATCACATATCAGACAAACTATGTCTAAATGACTTGAATTACTACTTGGCTTTACTTGAAAAAACGACTAAAATGGATAAAACCACAAAAAGACAACATATCGAAGAGGTGAAAACCTTAATAGACGATCAAGATAAAAACCTTGTAGGTAATGCTTAATTTCCAAATCACTAAACCATTTCATCCTTGATATTCCCCCACTAACCCACTTTCATAATAGTGGGTTAACTTTGTTTTCTGGATATCCTAGAATAAAACAGCTTAATTGGTATATAATCTAAATAGGTAGAATAAAATCATAAAGAAATGAGGTGTGATATGATAACCTATGATATTAAAAGTGATATGCCATCTACTTTAGAAGCAGGCACTAGGCTGTCAGCAATCATTAGATCATCCAAATCTAAACAACTCAAAGTAATCAAAATTTTACATGGGTATGGGTCGACCGGTGTGGGTGGTTCGATTAAACATATGGTAAGAAAATCTTTAAGAAACAAACTTAAAAAACAAGAAATAAAGGCCTTTATCCCAGGTGAAGCGTTTAGCGCGCCAATGGGCTTTGATGAAACGATTAGAACTTATGAGCACCTTTTGAAAAATGACAGTGATTACAGAAAGATGAATGATGGCATCACTTATGTGATTCTATAAACAAAACGCCTTATCCGACACGTTTACTTGTGTCTGATAAGGCGTTTTCTCAGTCAGTAAGACTTATTGTAGTTCTTTTTCTGCAACAGCACCTAAAATACTAAAAACAGCTGCAATCATTGATAACGACATCGCTGCAATCAGTCCGATGTCCATCGTCCAATCAATGTCGATTTCGGAAGTCGTTCCTAAAATCGTTTGATTAACCGTTGTAAAGTTAGGTAGGAAAAATAGTAAAATGGCAGCGATGATGAAAACAACCGCACCAATCATTTGACTTTTCCTAAAAAACAACAAACAAAGTGACCCTAATAGTGGGAGCGCAAAAGCCAGTAGATTAAGTGGACTGAACATAATCTTAGCACTGACAAAACCACCCCAGTTTAGCAGTTCTTTTCCAAAGGTAAGTTCAATCCCTGTGTAGGTCCCTTCTGGCGTACTGACCGATAGGACAGGCAGTAAAATCATTAATGATGATAATAATCCTAATATAGCACCTACCACAATCAGTCTTGCTGGTTTTAGATTTTTCATAATGTTTTCCTTAAAGTTCTAAAGAGAACGAGTAGTAATGAAGCACCCAAAACGGAAACTAAAAAGCCACTAAACGAAAAGGTATCGGGTTTGCCGAGATTAAAGAGATCTAGAAGCCACATCCCTAAAGCTGATCCAATGACACCCACTAAGAGGTTAGCGATTAAACCCATTCGTTGATTTTCTTTAATGAGTAAGCTCGCAACCCATCCAACAACGCCTCCAAATACTAACCATAATAAAATATACATGTTATGCTCCTTCTCCTTAAAAAGCTTTTGTTTTCTTGAATCAAAGCTTTATAGGATAACTGGACTATAACACAATAGCATCAGAATAGATATACATTTATTCTAAATAAAGGACAGATATTTAAATAACCACATTATCGAAAAAAAGCGGTATTCTTATGCATTTTTAGTGTCTTGAAATTATAGAAACACAATTTAATATGAAACAATCAACTGAAAGAGGCATCATTAAAAAACCACGCAAAAACGTGTTATAAATCGCTTTATCTCAAGGGTATTTGATAGTTTAGTAAAACCTCACCAAAGTGTTTGTAAGTGGCATTGTAGGCTTTCATGATGATCAGAAAAGGTCTTTCATGTATATTAGTGTTTGTCACACGTATTGATCCAAGTGATTGCTTGGCAGAATAGGTATATCTTAATCAATAAAGCCTTAAACGGATAAAAAAAATGCCTAACCTTATTTGGATTAGACAGTTCATCGTTAAGATTGATTACTTTTTACTCGTATGATTTCGAATTTATCGATAAGGCCTTTGCCTTGTCGATGCTTAATGTCAAAATAGCCAACAACGCCAATGATTAACGCACCAATTAAATCGAGGATCAAGTCTTTCATAGTGTCAAATAAGGCTTGTTGACCGATAAAGTCATTTCCTGTATATATATTGGCGTATCGCTGCGAATTACTGCCAAAAAAAGTGTCAAACGAGAATTCCGCAATCTCCCATAAGGCCCCTACAGCTAATGCAAAACAAACGACAAAAAACGCACTGAAAAAAGGGCTCATGACAATGTTAATCTTTTCGTGCTGGTTTAACAAGTTAATGAGTGAAAACCCAAATAAGGCAATCAAACCACCACTTATGAAGTGAAGCATGGAATCCCACCAAGTAAATCTCGCATAGAATCTGCCAATTTCACCTAATAGTACGTGTGAAACCACAAAAAGAATGAATAAGACTTCTAAAATGCTGGGAATTTCAACTCTCCAAGTCTTTGACACCAATAAGGGTATGAATGTCACCAACATTAAGAAAAAAGATTGAATCATGATATAGATGTTTCGGCTTAAATCTGAGTCCACTTTTCTACCAACTAATATCTCAGCGATGGTTAGAATAAAGATTACGACTATTTGGATTCTCAAAGTCAGGTAAAACCATTTCGTTTTATGATTGTTTTTTTTCATAAAGACCTCCTAAAATTGTTTAACAATACTGTTATTATACAAGATAACGCTCAAAATGATTAGACTTATTTACTAAAGGATTGAGTGTATTAACCCAAATTTTATAAAGATACGCCCAACACTTTCAAAAAAGATTCATTTTTTTAAAATGATGAATGACAAACTAAAAAGTTTTTGATATGATAAAGTCAATAGGACAAGCGTCTTTTACAGGAGGCATTATGATTACCGTGGGAAAAAGATCAAGTGGACAGTTTTCGATTTATACGGTTTTATACGTTGGGTTAGTTGGGTTATTGGTTTTTGGGAGTCAAACAGCATCCATACGTTCTAATCCCGAACAATCTCGATGGATTTATCTATGCATTGGGACGTTCACTGTGATTTATTTAATTTATGTGAGTAGCTATTTTTCAATCCCTAAAGCGTTAATAAAAATGGATGAAAAAAACCTCTATTTACACCATAGAAGTCATCAAGACATAATTCCATTAATTGACATCATTGGTGTTAATGCAAGAAAAACGCGTTCGAGAAACATGACCTATACATTTGGCAAACTATTCATTGAAACGACGAGTAAAACTTACTTTGTATCAAGTTTAGCGAATTGTGAAGCCGTTTCATCGGATATTTCAAAACGATTATTTGATGCACGTTCGAGTAATCAAACTAGTATTTGACTATATCGTAGCCACTCATTGACAAATAAGCGTGATCGTTTATTTGTTTTTTTCTTTATAAATCAAAGTATTCGATGATTTTTTATGTGCATGATAAAATAGATGAATAAGAGTGGAGGGGTTTTATGTCAAAGATGTATCGTCCATTTTTAAAAGACGTATTTTTCTGTTCACTTGGTTCTTATGGGGGACCTGAAGCTCATTATGGGGTATTCCAATCGTATTTGGTGAAAAAGAAAGGGTATTTAAAGGACGATGAACAGGATGAGTTGATTGGTCTTTATACACTAGTGCCTGGACCGAGCAGTACTCAAACCATTACGGCGATTGGTTATCATGTTGGAGGCCCTATGTTAGCCGTATTAACTTTCTTAGTATGGGCAATGCCAGCACCACTTATCGTTGTGCTGGTATTGATACTTGGGCTTATCTTATGATTTGTTAGAAAGGGTAATAAAAATGGAGAAAACACTAACACTTAAACAGTATTTAGACTCACTTGATCCTGAACGAAAAACAGACATGATTCATTTGGTTGAAAGACTTGAAAAACTATCAGGTTATAAACCGACAGTACATAAAGGCATCATTGGATTTGGCAAATTGTTTTATCAATACCCATCTGGCCATAAAGGAGAAATGCCTCTAATCGGAATTGCCAGTCGAAAAAAAGCAATTACGCTTTATATGTCTTATGACATCAAGGCACATAAAGCATTGAAGGCATTAGGTCCTCACCAAACTGGCAAAGGTTGTTTATATATCAAGCGCCTTAACTTAATTGATTTAGAGGTTTTAGATGTGCTTGTCAAAGAAGCTATAACGGTGATGAGAAGTCACGAGTTTGTCAAGGAGATTATGCCGAATGAGCTATGAACGATTATATAAAATGAAAATGACTTCTCTTTTTTCTAGTTATGTTAAAAAAGTAGAAAGAAAAAATCATTCAAGAACTGAATTAGAGGAAGTGATTGTTCAATTAACTGGGTACCCGTTAAAGGATTTGTCAGCCATCATGGCACAGAAAACGGTTTATGAGTTTTTCGATGAAATGCCACTAAAAAATACTGAAAGTGATTTGGTGACAGGCATGATTTGTGGCATTAGAGTAGAAACAATTGAAAATGAGATTGAAAGACGCATTAGAGCAATGGATAAACGCGTTGATGATCTTTTTAAAAAAAACATTAAGTGAAAGAGGAAACTATGACATTCATTGAAACACTTAAAGACAGATTTTTAACAATCTAATCAAGAAGTCCCCTTCCTCTATAGGTAGCGGGATGAATTGATTTTTTTGTTTTTTTATGTGGAATATTACATATAAAATATGGTATAATATAAATATAATAAACATTCGGTATCATTACGGAAAGAAGGCTATATAATGTTAAAATTAGACACAAATTTACATTCAGTCTTTATGTTGTCGTATCACTTGATTTTAGTCACTAAATATAGACGTGAAGTCTTTACAGATGACATTTCTGATCGTGCTAAAGAGATTTTTGAAAATATAGCTACTAATTATCATATTACCTTAATTGAGTGGAACCACGATTCAGATCATGTTCACATTTTATTTAGGAGTCATCCGAAAACAGAACTATCCAAATT
>JAVESF010000008.1:0-57083 GCA_034006765.1 Acholeplasma sp.
AAAAGTCCATCATGTCGGTCGTTAAAGACTTTAAGATGGACTGTTTTTTATTAAAAAATGCCCTAAAAGGGCATAATTTGGTGTTATTTGGTAGTTTTTCGCTACCAATTCAAGATTTCTTTGGAGGCCCCGACCGGATTTGAACCGACGATCAGGCAGTTGCAGTGCCGCGCCTTACCACTTGGCTACAGGGCCTTTTTTTGCGCTATTCCATTATAACTAGGAATAGCGCTTTTGTCAATCGTTATTGTAGATAAAGTCTGCTTGATTGTTGGGGCCCACGGTTGATTTGTGCTGTAAGGATAGGGTTGTCTACATCAAAGGTTTCATAAACTTCAGATTGTAAACGCATCTCCTTTTCAACTAAGTCTCTCAATAGGGTTCCATCAAAAATCGGGTTTTCCCCATTAATGAAAGGTCCATCTGTTTTATCAAACAAATAATCATTGGTTGAAACAAGATAAAGTTTGCCATTTACGAAACTTGTGCCATCCGTACTGTATATAGCTTCATTTTTGAGACTATTAATGGCGGATCCGTCTAAATAGACAGATTTAATGACATTATCAAATGGGAATATTTGAAACAGCTTTCCAAGTGTAATAGGTTCATTCATATTAATAGATGCTCTGGTTCCACCATAGTTTTGAAATGCAATACTCGCGCCTGTTTGTTTAACAATAAGCTTGGTTAACCACAAAGCGATATCGTCTTGTGAATAGTAGCTTTCTGAGCGAATGATTTCAGTATTAAACAATTCATCCGTTTCAAGTTTATAGGTATCAATGATTAATTGAACCGCTTTGTCTGCTTCGTTTAAAGCCATATGACTATTGACGTTCTCTGCTTGAATGTCACCACTAGCGATATCAATTCTGATTTTTCCAATATAATTTCCATTTGATCCTGATTGTACTTCGAGCAGACCACTTGAATACTCTCTCACATAGCGTTGATGTGTATGCGCATTTAGCATTAAATCTATTTTTTTAGAACCTGTTAGTTTTGAGATTGCTTCTAAGTCTAATGACCCATTATCATGCATCATTAGAATGACATAATCCACTTGTTCTTCAGATCTTAAATAGTCTGTGTAGTATTCAACATAACTTCTAGCATCGACAAATTCATACCCGTCGATTCTACTTTGTGCAATTGAACTTTCAAGACCATCTCCAATCGTGCCGATGATGCCAACTTTAACTTGGCCTCTTTCAATGATGGTGTAAGGATCTATATGTTCGATAGAATTTGTACTATTCTCATAAAATGCGTTTGAGGCTAAAATAGGAAAATTCGCATCATTATTAGCGTATGACCCATCAAAATAACCTTGAATGACTTCAAGCCCCCAGTCAAATTCATGATTACCAAGTGTCATCGCATCAAACCCCATTTGGTTCATAATGTTTAAAGTCGATAATCCCATATAATAATTAGATAATGCTGAGCCTTGAAACATATCGCCACCACTTAATAAGATGGTCCCATTTGGGTTTTGTTCTCTATGAAAGTTAACATAGTTAGAAATATATGCCAATCCTAATGCATAATCTTTCTTCTCAATAGACCCATGCGTGTCATTCAAATAAAAGATATCTAAATAATCAATCGTGATTTCAGTTTTCACTTCCCATTTCGCGAATAACACTAAGTCTTCACTAGGCATGACACCAAACTGAAAAGGCGTTTGAAAGTTTTCGTCTTCAAACCAACCAAGAAATAAATGTCCTTCTTTGATTGGATCTTCCGGTTTGGTTAAAACAGACCCCGCAAAACGGCTAAACATTTCAATGTCAGATCCACCGTTCGAATTAAATGAAAGGGTGTTTTTCTTCTGTTGCCATTTAGCATAAAGGGTTAAGTCAACTTCAATTGCTTGATCAAACACAAAAGCTTCTGTCAACTGTTCATCCGTATACCAACCTAGAAAGTCAAACCCAAGTTTCGTAGGATTTTCTGGTTTCGTAACCAATTCGTTCTCATTAACCGTAATCAAAGAAACACTCGAACCTCCATTGGATTCAAATTGAACTTTATAGGTTATTTTGGATTCTTCTAGCTTTAACACCAACACTTTAAATGTTTTTTCATGCTTATAAGTTAAAATGCTTAAAGTTGCGGTGAGCGTTACTTCTTGATCCCCTATTTCAAAATCAGGTCTCACGACAACGCCTTCATTCGTGATATAACTATGGTTAGAAGTCCAAGTTACATCAATCACTAAGTCGTCAAGATCAATTTGGTCAATTAAGTCTAGCGATTCAGTCGTTTGTGACGGCATTTCAATCCCATTTGCAGCTTTAATAAGTTGTTTCTCATAATCCGTTTTTGATTCACAGCCAATTAAGGCAAAACCAAACAAAACAACTACTACTGCCATCCATAATTTTTTCATCGTTATTTACTCCTTTGGTCAGATTTATATTATAACATATTAACAGACTAAAATGTTCTTAAAAAAAACAGAGGTTTACTAGTTGACAATTAAAGCGTCGATGACTATAATGAAGGTGTAAATTGGCACTTGTCATAATTGAGTGCCAAAAAAGGAGAGGATATCTATGATGCCACAAATGGAAAATTATGAAAAAGACCCTAATTTGTTGGATAAATTTGGTCGTAATATCGTCGACGCTGTGAAAAAAGGAAAAATAGACCCCGTCATCGGTCGTGAAGACGAAATCAGACGTATGATCAAAATTCTATCAAGAAAAACCAAGAATAATCCCGTCTTAATTGGGGAACCTGGTGTAGGTAAAACCGCGATTGTTGAAGGCTTAGCCAGACGTATCGTTGATAAAGATGTGCCGCTTGGTCTACAAAATAAAACCCTTTACGAACTAGATTTAGCTTCACTGGTTGCAGGCGCTAAATTTAGAGGGGAATTCGAAGAACGTTTAAAAGCCGTATTAAATAAAATCAAAGCTTCTGATGGTCAAATCATTTTGTTTATTGATGAAATCCATACGATTGTAGGCGCAGGTAGAGTCGATGGTGCAATGGATGCTTCTAACATGTTAAAACCGATGCTTGCTAGAGGGGAATTACACTGTATAGGTGCTACGACATTAACCGAATACCGAAAATACATTGAAAAAGACACTGCGCTAGAAAGACGTTTTCAAAAAATCCAAATTGATGAGCCAACCGTCATCGATACCATTTCGATTCTAAGAGGATTGAAAGACCGTTTTGAGGCCCACCATGGCGTACACATTAGCGATAATGCGATTGTTTCAGCAGCCAGCCTATCCAATCGCTACATCACAGACCGCTTCTTACCCGACAAGGCCATTGACTTAATCGATGAAGCATGTGCATCCATTCGAATGGAAATTGACTCAATGCCTGTCGAACTTGATTCAGTATTAAGAAAAATCATGCAGTTGGAAATCGAAAAAAGTGCCCTATCTAAAGAAACCGATGTTTTAAGTAAAGACAGGTTATCCAAAATTGAAACAGAACTAAAAACTTACCACATTGAGTCCAATCGATTAAAAGCACAGTGGCAAAAAGAAAAAGCCGAATTAGAACAAATTAAAACACTTAAACTTAAACTAGAACAATACAAAAATGAGCTCCAAAATGCTTTTAATGACTCTAACTACAGTAAAGCAGCCGAACTTCAATACTCTAAAATCCCTGAACTTGAACAACAAATCAAACAGCACACCGAAGTGGGAAATGAGCGAATGATTAGCGAAGTCGTAACCGAAGAAAATATCGCAGAAATCATCTCAAAATGGACGCACATTCCAGTAGAAAAACTCGTGCAAGCCGATAAGGAAAAACTCTTAAACCTGGAAACTGCACTGAAAAAACGTGTCATCGGACAGGACCATGCAATAAAACTCATTAGTGATGCTATCATCAGACAAAGAGCTGGGATTAAAGACCAAAATAGACCTATAGGATCTTTTATGTTTTTAGGTCCTACAGGCGTCGGAAAAACCGAAGTTGCAAGGTCATTGGCCTTAAATCTTTTTGACGATGCCTCACACATCGTAAGAATCGATATGAGTGAATACATGGAACGACATAGCGTTTCAAGGCTAATTGGTTCTCCACCTGGATATGTAGGATACGATGAAGGTGGGCAACTGACAGAAGCCATCAGAAGGAAACCCTATTCCATCGTCTTGTTTGATGAAATTGAAAAAGCACATCCGGAAGTATTTAACATTCTGCTTCAAATCTTAGATGATGGCAGACTCACTGATAATCAAGGCCGAACCGTCGATTTTAAAAATACCATCATCATCATGACCTCCAACTTAGGCAGCGAATACCTTTTAGCAGGCGATGCCTCTTCTAAAAATCAAGTGATGGATCTCGTTAAAAAGACCTTCAAACCTGAATTTCTAAACCGCATTGATGAAATCATTCTATTTAATGCCTTGGGTTTCAATGTCCAAATTCAAATCGTAGATAAACTTCTACAAGACCTTAAGGACCGATTACTTGAAAAGGATATAAAGATAACCTTTAATGAAGAAACATCGAAATACATTTTAAAAAATGGCTATTCCATTGAATATGGCGCTAGACCCATCAAGCGTTTTATTCAAAAAGAAATTGAAACTTTCTTGGCTATGAAGATGCTTGAAGGCACTTTATTACCTCATCAAGACTATCAGTTAAACGTAAAAGACGAAGTACTCACACTAAATGAAATCGACAAACCCGCTTAAGGTTTGTCGATTTTTTGATGTAATGTTTTGCTTATATGAATTAAGAACAAACTAAATAAGACTAAAATAGGCAATAAAACCAACACATTCGTAATTAAAAATGTTTTGAGTCCGAGTTCAATTGGATTCATAAAAGGATAGGGATAAAACTTTGTGAATGGGCCTGTGACCATGTATGCCATGAAATACACCAAAGGATAGACCAACAACACATAAAACTTCTTATAAGTTAAATCAAGTCTCATATAAGCCAAGAACACGATTGTATACAAAATCGGATTAACTGTGTGATTCAAATAGGAATAAAATAAATGTATTGGCGACATTGTAGCTTCAAAACCCTTCAAAAGCGTATTGAATATTATACCTGTCATCAATATATTCATAAAGACAACAAAGCCAACTATTTCCAAATGCTTAATAGGTTTTTTGGTAAGCATCCCTAAAACAACTAAGAATACTAAGAAGTTTGATTGATTGGTAAAATATAATAAAGACGAAAACCCATTATCGATCAAACTACCAAAAAAACCAACCGCACTCGTCATTAAGAGTATCACTAACAAATATTTTTTAATGTTTTTCATTACAGCACCTTTTTCTTTTTTAAGTATTGTACCATATCAACAGAAAGAAAAAAAGAACCTCAAATCAAATAGAGATTCTTCAAACATTCATTTATAGAGGTAATACTTTTTTCCCAAATTCATTATTTACAACTTGAGCAACCGCACCATAGAAAGCACTTAATCCAGAGAAAATGCCTACATATCCGGCAACAACGGTAATCAGTTCAATCTTAGTGAAGTCTCCTAAGGCTAGCAATATAAACAATAGTGCAAGCGAACCAAATATCACTTGAGTTGTTCTGTTGTGTTTTAGGGTTCCAACAAACATAAATGCCGTATAAATACCCCACAACAATAAGTAATAGCCCATAGATACTTTATCAGCTTCTAACCCCTCTTTTGGAAATAACCAAATGATGACCAAGCTTAACCAAAACAATCCATAGCTGGTAAAAGCAGTCCCACCAAATGTATTGCCTGTTTTAAACTCTAAAATGCCGGCGATGATTTGGGCAAACCCACCCATCGCGATGCCCATCGCGATGATAACCATCGACAGTGGAATCAATCCCGCATTGTGTAAATTAAGTAATACTGTTGTCAAACCAAAGCCTAATAAACCAAGCGGTCCCGGATTGGCTAGTTTCAATTCTTTTTGCATGAAATATAGTCTCCTAGTGTCATTTATTTGTTAGCATAACCAACTATTCCAATTATAATGAAATGTCTTGATATAGTCAATGAAAAACCCCTTAAAATGCATAAAGTATTAACCCTAACAAAGCCGACAACAAGACCAAATGAATTGGACTCATTTTTTTAAATAACTTAGAACTGATAAAGACACTTAAAAAGATGATTAACGCCTTATAATCAAAACTGATTTTTTGAAAATAGTCGCCTAGTATGGCGTGTAACATAACCCCTAATCCAGCACTTAAGATTAATCCTAGTATGACGGGTTTTAAGAAACTTAAGATGGATTGTACAGGTCTTGTTTTAATGAATTTATCGCTGAAATAGGCAATCAGTAAAATGATCACAAAGCTTGGCAAAACAACCCCTAAAGTAGCCATGACCGCGCCCATGTAACCCAAACTATGATACCCTGCAAAAGTAGCCATGTTAATAGCAAATGGCCCAGGCGTTGATTCAGCAATTCCAATAAACTGATTGACTTGATCAATGCTTAAATAGTTTCCTAAGACCATTTCTTGTCTGATCATAGGAATCATGGCATACCCACCACCGAAGGTAAATAGACCAATTCTTAAAAACACAAAAAATAATTTCAATAGTGCCATCATAGTTTTTTACCTCTTTGAATGAATGAAGCAAAAAACCCAAGTACACCTGTGATTAAAAGCAGCAAAATGATTGAGAAGTTTGTGAAAAAAGACACGCCAAAAGCAATCATGATCAATAGCACATTGACATAGTTCATTTTTACCTTTTTAGATAATTTGAATAACGCGTTAAAAATAAGGACAGATACCCCGGCTGATATCCCTTTTAAAGCGTTTTGAATGTATATGTTACCACTGAACGCTTCTAAAAAAAGGGAGATTGACAAAATAATGATAAAACTTGGAAGTACCACACCTAAGGTTGCCATTAATGCACCATAAAACTTCTTATGCTGGTATCCTATATAGGTTGCCCCGTTGATTGCGAAAGGGCCAGGCGTGGCTTCACTGATGGTAATCAACTCAAGCATGGTTTCCTCGTCAATCCATTTTTTCTTTTCTACGATATCTCTTTGCATAACACCAATCATGGCATATCCACCCCCAAAAGTGAATAAACCAATTTTAAAAAATGTGAAGAAAATATCTAAATACTCATTTTTTTTCATCTTAATAATCCTCATCTAGAAAAAAATCAAACAGATGACTGTTTAATTTAAAATACCATCTTCTTTAAATAGTTTTTGTGGGTCAATAACAGGAATCACAACTGGCGGTATTAATGCCAAAGTCGTTAATTGTGTAATGGTGGCTCTCAAGTAGGGATAAAGAATCGTCACGGCTTCTGATTTTAAAAAGTCCTCGATGGTTTCTTCCTTCTCAGCCACATGAAATTCAAAGTTCACCCGCATGTGCACAACCAAGTTAATTGGATAAACCGTATCTGCATGGTCTAAGACTTCAAACCTAAGTTCTGTGTAATAGACTTGATCCGCTATTTTTCCTGTGTGTCTAGTAATTCTATGATTCAATTGGAATGTGCCCGCTATGTGCTTATTGATTAACTCCATTTTGGTCACAACAATGTTCATACGTTTCATTGGTAACATAATAACACCTCTATCAAAAATTATACCATTAAATCCAAAATAAAAAAATGCCCGAAGGCATTTTTAAGGTTAAATCACGAAGTTTCCGTCTTTGAATACCACGACTTCAGACCCATCTTGTTTAATGCCTACGATAGACATATCACTAGACCCAAACATGAAGTCTACGTGAATTAAGGATTTGTTATACCCTTTCTTCTCTAGTTCTTCAATTGGGGTATCTAAGCCGCCTTTAATGTTCATTGGATAAGCTCTACCTAGTGCCATATGGCAAGATGCATTCTCATCGTATAACGTATTTAAAAATAATAGATTGGTATTAGAAATTGGTGAATCGTGACTGATTAACGCAATTTCTCCAATGTATCTTGCGTTTTCATCTGTGTTAAGCATTTCTTCCAAAGTCTTCTTTTCTTTCTTGGCATCAAACTCAACGACCTTACCTTCTTCAAACACTAAGTAAAAGTCTTCAATCAATGTGCCTTGATAGTTAAGAGGTTTGGTTGCGACCACTTTACCAGAAGTTGCCCACTTATATGGCATTGTGAAGGTTTCCTCCGTTGGAATGTTAGGGTTGAAGTAAACGCCTTTAGTCGTCTTTTCGCCGCCACCTGACCATACATGGTTTTCAACCAAACCAACAGTTAAGTCAGTCCCTAAGCCATTCTTAAATCTTAACTCTTTGAAGTTTAGGTCATTTAAGATACGGTTATGTTTTTCTAGTGATGCATTATGGTTATGCCAGTTTTCAATTGGATCTGAGTCTTCATATACACGGCACGCATTTAAAATAGCCGTCCATAAGGCTTCAGTTGCTTCTTCGCCTTTTAAGTCTGGGTAAACCGCTTCTGCCCAAACAGGGTTTGAAGCTGCAACTATGGTCCATTGGCCTTTGTTGCCCATGGTGTACTCTCTTAAGAAAGGCACAGCTTTTTGACTTGCAGTTAGTGATTTTGCCATCTTAACTGGGTCAATGCCTTGATTGACACCAATCATAGGCGAAATGACATTAATAAAACAAGCGTTGTTATCGACATAATAACGACTTTGTTCAATGCTGTAATTTGGAATTTCTTCAAGTGTCTCTACACTTTGGTAGTCGTAAGCATAACGGGTTAAATAGTCGTCACTCCATTGTGTAATGACTTTCTTAGCACCTGCTAAATAAGCTTCTTTAACGATTAAACGGGTTAATTCTTTTGTTTCTGTCGTAGCTCTTACAACCACAACTTGGTCTTTTTGTACGTTAACGCCGACTTTTACAGCCAGTTTTGCATACTTTTCTAATAATGATAATTTTGGCATATAATATCTCTCCTTAAGGGGTATTATAACACAGTGCGTGTGAAGAATAAATAGAAAAACATGTGTAAATAACGACTTCTAGCCGCTATGCACACATGTTTTATGCGTATAATTACTTGTTTTGACAAAACTTTTGATGGTCCAATTCTTCTGGCAAATTGGGTCTTGCATAGTAATACCCTTGGAGGTAGTCACTGTTTAACCCTTTAAGCACATCCACTTGAAAATCGTGTTCAACCCCTTCGACAACGACTTTTAGGTCTAAATAATGGGCAAGTTCTATGGTGTATTTCATTAAAGCACTATAATCCGTTTTCGTTTTAATTTGCTTGGTGAAACTTCGGTCAATTTTCAAGATGTCAATCGGTAATCTCTGCAGGTAAGTCAATGACGAATACCCTGTCCCAAAATCATCAAGCGCCAACTTGAACCCCAACGCTTTTAATTCATTCAAGGTAATAATGGATTCATCTATGTGTTCTAAGATTGAGCTCTCTGTGATTTCAAAGATACATTTTGAGGTGTCAACGTTATGATCTTTAATGGCCTTTTTGATCCGGTCCACAAAACCATTATCACTAAGCATACGCGCAGACAGGTTAATAGACATTGTCACATCAAACCCTTGTTCAAGCCATATTTTTCTTTGATTAAAGGATTCTTTTATGACAAACCACGTGATGTTTTTAATAAAGCCTGTTGATTCAGCGATCAAAACAAAGTCCAATGGCGGAATCAACCCTTTAGTAGGATGTTGCCACCTGATAAGGGCTTCGACTGAAGTGACCTTATCTGTTTTAATTTCATAGATAGGTTGGTAGTAAACCACGAGTTCATTTTTATCAATTGAGTGATTTAACATGTTTGATAATTCTGTGCGCTTTTGTAGTTTTTCTCCAAAAGTTTCACTGTATAAAACAATTTGGTTTTTACCTCGTTGTTTGGCAATACTCAAAGCCATATCAGCCGATTTTAATAACGTCCGATAATCTTTACCGTCAGAAGGGTATGTCGCAACCCCAGCAGACACACTGATGAAGTACTCTTCTTCTTCTAACATGAAGGACTTCTGAATTCTTGAGGCGTATTTCTTAATCAGGGTCAACATTGGTTCTTTATGGAGATTATTCTTCAATATAACAACAAACTCATCTCCGCCTAGTCTTCCGATGAAATGTGGTGGGCCAGCAATAGCCCTTAACTCATCTGCAATCATTTTAATCAACATATCTCCCACATCATGTCCTTTAGTCTCATTAACGTGTTTAAAATCATCAATGTCGATGTAAATAAAGCCGAATATATCATTGGGTGTACTTTCTATATGTTCCAAAACCTTATGTGCAATCATGTTTCTCGATAATAGGCCAGTAAGCTTGTCATAATAAGCCAAATCATACAGCTGAGACTCCAAAATGGATAAAGTTTCGTTGGTGCTTCTTAGTTTTTCAACGACACTTCTAAGGTCTATAATGGTATTCGCATATAAATCCATTCTTCTTTTAATAATAATGTAAAACAAATACCCGGTTGTTAAGACATAAAAGATGCCTTTGACTGTTTGAAGGTCTTCAATACGTTTAGGATCCTCAATAAAAACACCTAATAATAGGTCTGAAAAGAATATCCATGCTATCCCAATCACCAAATAGATTGAAATAATGAAAAGCGTGTTTTTAAGGGTACTTCTTTCACTGGTTAAGTCGAGTGTGGATTGTCTAGTGCTTGGTTTAAACATATAAACACCCCTTTTATACTTGTATTATATCAAAAATTAAAGAAAAAACCATCTGTTTGAACTATTCAGTCAAACGGATGGTTAAATAACCAATCACAGTCACTTCATTATTTGTAAGTTCATACTGGAAGATGACTTGTTTACGCGTTACATCATCAAGGATAAGCTGTTCAATGAATCCCTTAGAAATTGTTAGTGTGCTTTCATTAAACGTATAGTCGGAATCACTCATCATAGGGTCAGAACTAATGCCTGCAAAAGCCCCGTCATACAATTGAAAAGTAAAACTTACGTCTTCATGATTGAAAAGGATATTGTTTTCAGAGATTAATCTCGGCTGTTTTGTGTTAGATACGATAACGTTAAGTAGATAAAGGGCTTCGCCTTCAATCTTTAACACATAGTTCTTAGCTTCTAATCCGCTTAAATAATCTTTACAAATGGATAACTGTCCATTTGAAAATAAGTAATGTTCCGTTTCTAACAAAACATCATCCAAAAAGACCTTTTCTACCGATTGAACGGGCACAATCAAGCAATCAGATTCTTGAAAATAAGTATACCCAACAACATCCACATAAATGTCTTTCGTGTAAACCTCTAACTGATTCAATGTCCCAGTAACCTTATAATGACTAAAGCCCATGTCACTGGTCGGTTTAAGCTGATTATGATCCAATGTCACTTCAGTGGTTTTGTTGCCTAAAAAATCATAGGATTCAACCCTGTATGAAATGCCTTGTGTTATAGAATCAAACGTGATTGTATCCTCTAAAAGGTTAACATCGACTAAGACAGGTTTTACTATTTGAATCGTAAAAGGGACGGTAAATCTTGAAGTGCCCCCCTCATAGACCGCTTTGATTTTCACTTCATAAACACCAGCTTCTAAGTTAGAAACATCCATTGAAATCCCAGTTACATTATGGAGTTTATCGTTTATGGAAACTACATACCCACTGGCTTCTTTTGATGCTTCCCAAGAAAGCACCTGTGAGGTTTCATCAAACACAAAACCAGCTGGGGGTTGATAGACCATTGAATCTGTTTTTTGACAACCTGTCATTCCTAATAATAAGATGAAAATAAAAATAAGTTTTTTCAACTAGGGTACCTCCTTTACTTATAAATCTCAAACTATATAGTCAAGGCACAACCCATAAGATTGTGCCTTGATATCGCTATAAGTCTATTCTTTGATATACAGGTACATATAATACTTGAAGTGTTTGATAATCACTCAATGTTTGTTCATAAGTACTCAAGTTGATATTCTCTGCAATATCTAATAAATAATAGTAAACAGATTCAAAGAATTCAGGTCTATCGATATATGGATTTCTATTTTTTTGATAACCATATACTCTAGTGTTTCTTTGAATCTCAAAAGCATCCACAGGATCAGCATTATGCCAAGCGAGAAGTTGATCGATATCACCAATCTCTTTCGCATTTCTAATGGTAGTGCCTGAGTTATCTTTTGTAAGCCTTAAACCTTGATCATAGTATCTCGTCGCCATGTATAGCAATATTCTTGCAACATCGCCTCTATGATCATCACCTGGATAAAAACTGCTGTTTTCGTAATGATAACTACCTGAAGTACTACTGGTTATATTGAAGTAGTTATTACTTCTTGTAGAGTTTACACTTGGAATGGCAGCTCTTAATTGGTGCATGTCTGAAACCATAGGGGAAGCTTCATCGTAAGATGATTGAGGCCATATATGTTCCTTGTTCCAAGTGTTACCACTATCCCATGTCCCATTTACGGTTGTACCCGTATATACGGTATAGACCTTTGATGGATCGGATAAGTCGGCATCAATGGATGTAAGCATGTTACTTGTGCTTGTATAGGAATAAACCGTATGACCAGAAATGATTGTTTTTAATGAACTAAATAAGAGTCCACCTGTTTTCCCTTCTGCATTAGAATAATATCCAGTTGGAATATTAGGGTCTAAAGGCTCTGTTACTGGTTCCTCAGTTACTTCATAAGAGACTACTAGAGTCGATTGATTACCCATCTCATCTGCTGCCCTAAACGTGATTGTATAAGAACCCACTACTGTATTGTCAAATGTGCCTGTATAGCTACATTCTGGATGTGGATCTGAATTATCTGTTGCTTGGCAAGATGGAATGATTGGTACATCCCCTACAACCATAGATAACGTAGTTGGGTAATAACCTGTTATCTGTGGTGGTGTTTCATCAGTTGTAGGGGTTCCTAAAAACCCGAGAAAGTAATAGTTTTTATATCCGTTCCTTTGTTTTTAGTTCCAGATGATTCCCGTTCAAAAACAAATCTAAAAAAAGAATTACTAGCGATGTTCAACCCATCAAAAGTTAAATCACCAACTATAGTTTGCTTAGATGAAACTGTAGTCCAAACTGAGCCGTCAACTGATGTTTGTAGATAAAGAATTTCTTCGCCTGTTGCACCATCAAGAGCAACAATATTTACGATTATTTCTGTAACAGTCTCTGAAAAACTGAATCTAGTTGCCATGTAAACTGTTGCTGGATTTTCTTCTGAAGCAGCTTTGCCACCCATTCTAATATAATCCCAACCAGTACCATTGACATTTCCACCTAAAATATCCCACTTGCTAGTTCCGGTCGGAGTAGGATCTTCTGACCCATTTTCGATATCTTTATTTTCCAGCAAGCCGTATGCACCCCAACCATCTGTTTCACCAAAATCACTTTGATGAAGTATTTCTACAGTTGGTTCTGGCGTAGTTGGCTCATTCTTAACGATTAAATCACTGTAAATGGTAACTATTTCAGTGCCGTTATCAATAATTGCATAAGCTCTTGTAGTAACATGGTGTTCAGAAACAAAGCTCATTAAGAATTCATTTGTTTGAGTATTAGCTATATTTGATTTCGCTATCACAACATCGGTTGTATCGAATGTGATATCTTCTGTTGTGTTTGAA
Source organism: Acholeplasma sp. (assembly GCA_034006765.1). GTDB lineage: Bacteria > Bacillota_I > Bacilli_A > Acholeplasmatales > UBA5453 > Paracholeplasma. The sequence continues at coordinate 13,551 of JAVESF010000008.1, forward strand.
TAAATAAACCCATATTCAATTAAATAATCATCGCCTTGAAGTTCAAAACGACCCATGTAAGATTCATAACCTGTTCTAATACCAGTTAAGTCTTTCATAGTAATGAATGAAGTTGGTGTTACTTCAGATGATTCTGCAAATAAGAATGCATCTTCAAGTGCAGTGAACGCGAAAGTTGGATTGTAAGATACCACATTTCCATTTTCATCTGCCCAGTGCGTGAAGGTGTCTGTATCGGCAGCAGCCGCTATAACCATCTCATTTTTAGCTACTTCAATGGTTTCAACAAGACCACCCTCAATTAGAATGTTAATAACGCCTGTTGCTTGTGTGTATTGCAATACATACACTTTAGAAGCGTTAATGCCTGTTAGATTGGATTCACCTTCTAATGATTTCCAAGGGTTAACTGAATCTACTACTAATCCACCAGGTTTTGAATAACCTTCTGTCGCTGGTGCGATTGCAGTACCACCTTCAGCTACGTATTGTAATTCAATCAATTTGCCATTAGAATCGACGAAAAGCACGGCATGTTCACCACTTGTGTGGAATACAGCATGAACGTCCATTTTTGATTGAACTCTAATTTGTGCGTTTGCCCCCATATTGGGTTTGATAAAGCCATTAATAACCCAGTAAGAAAACTCATTAGACTCACCAATTGATGCTGAATCTAAGGCTAAGACATCCCCAATGTTTTTATTAGATTTACCTTTTCCAACGCCTTTATTTCCGTTGTTAAATGAGGATTTCATAGATACTTCTACTTGTGCAGGCGGAGCTGCATTCACAATAACGCTAGAAACGAACATAGCGAAGACTAAGCTAACTAATATAACCAGTTTCTTCATTATTCGTTCCCCCAAATTTCTTCAAACCCAAATAGTCCAGAAGTGCTTAGTGCACTTTCGGCAATTGAATCTGATAATTCAAATTCAACCACTTCGACCGTGGGTCTTTCGTACTGCTGTTTTTCAAACATTTAAATACCTCCCATGTATTCTAAATATTTTTTATAAATATAACATATATATCAACAAAATTCAAACGGATTTAGGCTTTTTGTCCGTAAAAACTTTGTAAATACCGGTAAAACGTTTTTTTAAAGGCCTAAAGTCTCAAAAATATCGGTGATTTCTGACTTTTTTTGATGTGAAACCTCTAATTGTTTTAATTTGAGTTTAGATGCCTTCCTTTTTCTAAAACTTAAATCGAACAATCTAATGCCATAAAAAACGGGTAAGAAAAGGCTTGTTTTCAACTTTGGATACATGATTTTCATGGTTTGATACTTTGGAAAGGCAATTTGCCAAAGCACTTTAAATTTAGATTTGCCTTTGTTTTTTGTGTTAAAAAGTCTTGGGGCCATCGGATTGAAGGTATGACCGGTTCCGTGAATGCCCGAGGTTATGATATAGTTGGTTAAATGTTGGTAAGCGTCCTCTTTTAAATGAAAATTTTGATCATAAAGGGTCGTTTCGAACCCAAAATACCTGTTGTTTAAATAGAGAATCACATTGAAAAAGGGTTTCATAGACATCGATTCTAAGTGTTTAGCGAGAATCGATGGGTCTAGTCTTTCCTGATAGGTTTTTACATAAATCCCAATGTCCAGTAAACTTCTTAATCCAATGCCACTTGACTCAAAATGCTTGGCCAAATGATACATCAAATAAAGCAGTTCAAAATTAGGTTCAAGCGTGTATTCATACGCTTGTTTTAAAGTTGCATACTCAAACGCCTCTTTAAAAAGGACATACTTTAAGTTAAAGTCATTATAAAGGGTCGGATGTATTTCAATGGGAATCCCCATGTAATGATACGTGTCATGAGCAGGTGACTTCGTGCCTGCTTCAAACCCATTATGGATCAACACTTGTTCGATTCTTTTCATCTCATGGGCTTCAATGAGGATGTCAATGTCCCCCATCCCTCTCATGTAAGTTTTTTCATAGAGCGGTTTTAGTCTTGAACCTTTTAAAAAGATATGTTTGAATTGATGCTCATTTAAAAGTGTCCTCAAGTGTTTTTTGATTAAAAGCTGTTTTTCATCCCGTAAGGCATAATCATATAAGATTTGTGTCTTATAACGCTTAAGTTTTTCACTACCAAAGCCATCTTTTATATACGAAAAAACCAACCCCGAAAGGCCGTTTTCTCTTAGTAGGATCACAAATTGTTTTTCATCTTCAATATCGAAGTCAATTTGTTTTTGATTAAGTGCATACTTTACAGCTTTGAATATAACATCCATTACTTAAGCCTCAATAAGTATTTCCTTAATGGGTTTAACACCCAAAGCTTCACTTTAAAACGGTGCCATCCATTTTGTTCGAATACTACTTTCTTTGTTTTATAATGAATCACTTTACCATAGATAGACTCTAAAGATACAACCTCTTTACGAATCGCGCCATCGCCTCTTAAGATAAAGCCATTATTTGTTTTTTGAATGATTCTATGTAAGACATACTGATTCTCATATAAAGCTAGGACAACGTCCCATTTGTCATAACTGCTTTTTTCTAAGGTCACTTCTGTTTTTGAATCTTTGTAAAAAGGCCACATAGAATGTCCTTTTACCTTGATTGTTGTCACCTTACCTTCATCAAGTGCCTCTTTGACTACAGGTATTAATAAAGCGGCCTTTACTTTCATACGAGTACGTGATGTTTTTTTAATGTTTCAATAAAGCTCACCACATCTTTTAACGCTTCTTCTTCGGATACCTCATAATGATCGATCAACACTTGTTTGAGTGAATCAATGGTTTGTTCCGTAAGAAGCGCTTCAAACAATTGTTTACCGCTTGGATTAAGCGTCATAATCCCATTAAAATTCAGTGCTTCGTTGTCTGTTGGTAACACCATGATTTTTGAACCAATCTCTTTGAGTTTAAAACCTTCTTTGATACGCATGTTTGCCTCCCGATAAAACCCATAGTAGGTCTGATATATGCTTTTTTGTTCATTGGTTAAGCTGGCTTGGTATATTGGGTTTTTTAAGACTTCATTGAGGATGGGGATCATTTGATTCCAAACACTTTCTTTTGAAGGTCTTAACATATTTTTAAGTAAGTGTAAAATTGCTTCATCATGATCTAAACGATGGATTTCATTAATCTTCCCTTGTTTGATGAAACAAAGCGCTTTAAGCTTGAATTTCGCATTGACGTTCGTCTTTGTTTTACCTGAAAAAGGCGTGCCATAGACATAGCCGTCTTTAATCAATGGTTTGTCATCGTTTAAATTAATCGCGTGGTCAAACGTGTCTAAGTAATACTTAACGTGTGTGGTCTTCCCTGTTTTAGAAGGTGCACTGAATAGGATTGCCTCTTCATTAAGAACCAAACAAGACGCGTGTATGGGCAAGAATCCTTCCCGCATCATGACCTCTAAAAACGACATAGAAAACAAAATATACTCAATCGTTTCTAAATCACTGTTTCGTCCTTTGACAAACGCAATTTCTTGCGTTTTATAATCATCACTTGTGGTGATTTGATATTTAATTTCATTGGATTGGTTTAATACTTGTAAAACAGTTTGTCCCTTTATCTCATAAAAAAAGCGATGCTTTTCATGCATGATTGGACGGTCTTCTATTGGTTTGATGCCATCCACCAAAGAAGACTTTATCTCATAATCAGAAGGCCCTTTGTGTATATAGGGTTTCAACGTATCGTCGAAATACGCTTTTGTTAGAGGCTTTAAAGAAATGTTTATGCCGGCAATTTGGTATGTACTCAAACCATAACACCTCATCTTTTTAATTCATTATAACACATATATCGCTTATCTTATATCAAAAATTGTAAAAACTATGATAAAATGAAGGTAAATAAGCGAGGTTTTTCATATGAACGTACTAAGAGCTTTTAGCATGCCTTATCATAAATATTTAAGAATGCCTTTAATCATACTTTCTCTGTTTTCAGTGGTGTTATCTTCTAGTGCAGTTTTGTTTGCGCTACTTTCTAAAACCACCATCGATTATGCCATAAAAAATCATGATGATTTCCACCTTTATGCCCTACTTTTGATTGTTGTCTTAATGATTCAGTTGTTCGCTCAGATGATCAATCATTATTTAAGGGTTTATTATCAAAACAAGTTTTACATCAAACTTCAACAGGATTATTTTAAAACCTTGTTAAACGGGCACTATCAGTTGGTTAGAAAAACACATTCTAGCAGTTACATTCATCTATTTAAAAGTGACTTGGCGTTAATTGCCGATGGGCTTTTAGACATCCTGCCTAAATTGGTGTTTTACATCTTAAGGTTTTTACTGGCGTTTGTCGTGCTTTATTATTTAAGCCCTTTGTTTGCTTTATTATTCTTAGGCTTAGGTTTGGTGTTGTTTGGTTTATCTAAACTGTTAAAAAGACCCCTTCAAAGGTCTCATCAACAAGCCTTACAAATCGAAAATAAAATGTACACACACATGACAGATTCCTTGTCACACATCGAGGTCATTAAAGCCTTTGAATCTGAAAGTTTCACACTAGATACTTTGGATAAAGATTCAAAACATCTTTTAGAAAAACGCATGAATAAAACAAAGATTTCCGCCTTATCAAGTTTTGGGCTTAATCTATTCTTTGGCTTCGGATATGCTTTTTCAATCATATTTGGGGCTTATCAAATCAGTATCGGCCTACTATCCATAGGGGCATTGACTGCTTTAATCCAATTGGTACAAAACATCCAGTCGCCTTTTTCAGGCCTTTCAAACTTACTTCCAAAATATTATCAAATGGTTCAATCTATTAAACACCTCGATCAAATCAAAGACATTCCTCAAGACACACTGCCACTCACAAAAACTTATCCATTTAAACAAATCGAGTTTAAGAATGTCTCCTTCAAGTATGATAAAAAACTGATTTTAGATGGTTTTAATTTAATCATCAAAAAGGGCGATTTCATTTGGATCAAAGGTGAATCAGGCTTAGGTAAAACAACCTTATTTAAGCTCTTATTGGGCTTTTTAAAACCCTACCAGGGTCAGATCAAACTCACCAATACCGATCAAAGGCTTCATTTAGGTGAACAAACCAGAAGCTACTTTGCTTACGTCCCACAAACCCCTTATATTCTGTCTGATACCATTTATCATAATTTAACACTTGGCAAGCAAGTCCCGCTTGAAGAGGTCATTAACGTATGTAAAATAACCCTCATCCACGACGAAATCATGAATACCCCAAAAGGCTATGAGACTGTTCTTCAGGAGGAACAAGGCTTATCCATTGGACAACTTCAACGTTTGTCTTTAGCAAGAGCGTTGTTAAAGAATGCTGAAGTACTGCTTTTAGATGAGGTAACCTCTAGTTTAGACCCTATGACTGAAAAAGTGCTTTTGACTAACATCGAATCTTTGAAAGACAAAACCATTTTATTCATCTCACACAGACCCCTTAGTAAAGCATTTTCTAAAATCATTGACTTAAGTTGAAAGCCAGCCCAAAATAAACGGGCTGGCTTTTCTCATCATTCAATTTTGAATTGTTTTTTGTCCAGTATATCGATGAATAGTTTCACAAGTTTTGGATCAAATTGTGTGCCTGAACATCTCAATATCTCAGTTCTTGCTTCTTCGATGGTAAGCGGGTTTCGATATGGTCTTTTTGAAATCATTGCATCAAAAGCATCCGCTATCGAGATAATACGAGCGCGTATTGGAATATTTTCCCCTTTAATGCCTCTTGGATAGCCTGTTCCATCGTATTTTTCATGATGCGACAAAATATCATAAGCGATTTCTGCATACTCTGGTGAAGTCGAAATGATTCGATACCCTATTTCAGGGTGGCGTTTGATGACTTTCCATTCTTCTTCTGTTAGTTTACCTGGCTTGTTTAAAATAGCCTCATCAATCGCGATTTTACCGATATCATGCAAATTGCTGATGGCTTTAAGCTGATTCAGTTCATCGCTCTTAAAGCCAAGTTTTTTACCCATTAAAATGCAAAGTTCGGAGACTCTTTTGGAGTGTTTATCTTCTCTAGGGTTTTTTTCATGTAAGGTATTTAAAATGGTTTTTATTGATTCGCTTCTATGAGAAGAAATTTCAAATAGTTTGTTTTTATACATTTGATCTTCTGCCATTCTAATCACCTCTGTTATTGGCTCATCCGACTTTTTAGTCGAAATCCCGAACGAGACTGAGATGATCATACCCTTGATGTTTTTCTTTTCTAACTGCGTTCTTAGTTTATCTACTTTATAGGCTGCTTCTTCATAACTGGTGTGGTTCAAAACAGCAGTGAATTCATCGCCACCAGTTCTACAAACAAATCCTTTATCTGAAAACGTTTGTTTCAGGGCGAAAGACACCTCTTTTAGAAGTTCATCTCCTGCATCATGACCAAAGGCATCGTTCATGATTTTCAACCCGTTGATGTCACAAAGAATGACCGTGATTGGCCTATTAGAATCATTGTCAATAATAGGCAGTTGTTCCTGGTAATACCTTCTGTTATGTAGTCCAGTTAACGCATCGTTATAGCTTAAATATAAAATCGATGCTTCATATTTTTTTCTGTCTGTGATTTCTGATGAAAACACCATACAACCAACAATCGTTTCTTGATAGTAAATCGGGCTAAAACGTTCTTCTAAAAATTTCCCCGGTGAATCTTCGACTTCACTCGAGTCTAGCACGACTTCACCACTTAACGTCTTTAAGATGTTTCTCTGGAGTCTTAATCTCATTTTAGGGTCCTGAATATGATTTAGGTATTCATCGCCTTCTTTAATATCCACTTGATAAAACCTTTTCATTTGTTGTTTGTGAAAGTCATTAAAATTAAGGTAACATAAATTTTGATCTAGCGCATACATTTCCATGGTAGTCGTTGAGTCTAAAGAGGCTTTTAATAGTGTTCTTTGTTTGATGATTTGATCGGTTAGACTTAGCCTGTTTTTTTGGTTATCGATGACAATCCCGATGATCATCGTTACAAACGGAAATATGATCAAATAAGGAATGAAAGTTGCTTGAATAACAGGCATAGGGTTTGGAATGATGAAAAAGCATAATAAGGTTAACACATGGGCGAACACCCCTACAATATAATAGGTAAATGAAGCATTTTTAAAAGCAGTTTTGCAGTTTGAATGCCTACAAAGTAGGCCAACCCCACTTGAAAATAAAATGGTTAAAACGCCTGCGTAAACGCCAGTCCCACCAACATATATTCGATAAGCACTCCCAATCGTCGCACTAACCAAGGTTGGAATCCAACCAAAAAAGACACCTGAAATTGCGTATAGTATGCTTCTTGTGTCAAAAAAGACGCCTTCAGAGAGTTTCCATGGGTTGGTCATGATGTATATGGCTGATAGCCCTAAAAACAAACCGACTAAAAACTTTTTTCGATAAGATTTTGTGTTTGTGTCATAATTGGTTGCTGTATAAAGAAAGATGACCGAAAGAAGTATTAGGGCATTGTTGATTAATTCTATGATAATGTTGACAAATTCATCTAAACTCATAAAAACACCTGCTTTTCTATAATAGTATAAGCGATTTAGCCTTTTTCCTCAAGATTACTTGAAATAGTTTTTTCTTTTGAAGTAATAGATCATCGCTAACACAAGGATTACCGATACGACTATAAATAACCCGATCGCTTCTTTGTATTCAAGGGCTTCAAAATATTTAAAGTTCATCCCAAAAAAACCAGTTAAAAACGATAATGGGATAAAAATGGCAGAAAACAGCGTGAGTGTTTTCATGACTTGATTCATTTGATTGGATTGATTATTCATATATAAATCAAGCAAATGTCTGGTCAATTCTCTTTGTTCAGAAAGCCTTTCTTCCAACCGATTTAAGTGGTCCATTAAATCATCATAGTAAGGGGCAGTTTCTTTGACGAAAATAGGATTTTTTAAAGCTTTTAAAAGTTCTTTTGAGACTGGAGAAGTATTCCCTTTTAGTTTTAAGAGTTGTTTCCTAATTTGATAAAAATCCTCTTGGTCTAATTTTTTCAGTTCCAAAATATCTTCTTCAAACGCTTCTAATAAGCCATCTGAGTAGTCAATGAAATCTAAGTGTAAGTCAGTGATGATGTCTAGTATTTGATAATAAAGAAAATCAATGCTGTTTTCTTTTAATTCTTTATATTGTTCTAATAACCCATAGAGTGGTTCTAGAAAGATAGGCTCCGTTTCATGGAAGGATATCAAGGTATCTTTAAACAATAACATCGACAGATAGTCTTCTTTAACTTTGCCTTCTTTAAGGTAAAGCACATGGAAAACTGAAAACAAATAGTTTTGTTTATCTTCGATTTTCACACGTTGCTCGACATTAAAAACGTCTTCTAGGGTAAGCGTGTCAATATTAAAATGGTTTTTAATCTTCTCAATGGCTTCTATTTCTGTTAGACCTATGACTTGTATATAACTTTTGATATCCATTTTACTGAAATCGTTGGTTACATTAAGCTTTTTTTCGTAATGAAAATGTTTAATCGTAGTCTTTTGTTTAGCATCACCCGTATAAACCAGTGATCTAGGGGTGAAGTACTCTTTAATTTTCATAATCATGCCCCTCCTATCTTTATTATACAATACAATTGGATTTCTACATCGATTTGTGTTTTTTCTAGCATTTCATCTTAAGATGGTAAAATATAGATATGGTGATGATATGAAGAAAACGATAACCTTATTAAAAGAGGGATTAACCTATCAGTTAAGGGTATTAGTCTCATTTGAAATACTCTACCGTTTGTTTGGTCTTTTTTTGTTGTGGCCAATTGTGAGGTATTTGTTTCTTCTTTCTTTAAGAATGAACGGCATTGCTTATTTGACCAATGGTTTGTTGTATGCGTATTTGACCTCTTTTTATACCTTTATATTCATATTCGTCGTCGGGATTCTTTTAGCCTGTTATGTTTTATATGAATTACTTGTGTTAAATGAACTGTTCAAACGAAATTATCAAAAAAATCCCATCACACTAAAACCCCTTTTAATGATTGGATGGCATCGTCTAAAAGAAGCGTTTAAAAAGCATTTCTTTTTACTGTTAATAAGGGCTACTGTTTTCTTAATTTTAGTAGAGGCTATTCAGGTGTATGGCTTTTTCCAAAATAGATCCTTGCCTATTTTATTTGAACAGTTTATCGAACTCAAAACCATTCAAACAGCCATCATCGTTATGTTGTTGGTTTCATTCGGTTTGTTTTTGGGGACGTTTTATGTAATTCCTGTGATTGAGTATGAAGGTTTAACCTCCATAAAGGCCATCAAACGTTCTTTTGGTTTGTTTCTAAAAAAACCAAAAGAATTGGTTTTTGGCTTTATTTTGTTAAATCTGATTATAAATGGCCTATTATTTATAACGAGTGCGCTTCTATTACTTAGCATAGGACTTGTCATCAATTTCACTTTGGGAAGTCTTTATGTCAGTAGTGTTCTGCTTAGCATCGTTTACAGTTTATATGTCTCTATTGCGTTTATAGGTTCGATGTTTATCATCCCTCTTCATTATGCCTTTGTTTTCACTAAATACATCCAAGTCACACAGCAATCTTTCAAAAAAGAAGTCACAAATCCTTTTAGGTTTACACCAAAAGGGTATTTGATTACGCTTTTATCGTTATTAGTCTTACTTCCAATCATCAATTTTAGCACTTTCAGTAACCTTATCGAACAAGATAGATCTAAAATAGAACTCTTTAATCGACCGGATGTCATCGCACACAGAGGGGCATCTGCCTATGCGCCAGAGAACACGATTAGTGCCATTAATGAGGCACTTTTACAAAATGCTGATGGCATCGAAATAGATGTCAGAATGTCTTTAGATGGTATACTCTTTTTATTTCATGATTCTAATGTGAGCCGAACAACAAACATAACTGAACGGATCGCCGTTGAGTCATTCACCTATCAGGCCTTAAAAGCGTTAGATGCTGGGTCGTGGTTTGGTAGTGAATTTGAGCATGAGCGTATTCCAACTTTAGAAGAAGTGTTTGAAGTTACAAAAGGAAAGACAACCTTATACATTGAGTTAAAGTCTAATATACCTTTGATTGAAGAAAACCTTATTACCTTATTAGAAGCGTATGAAATGTATGATGAGGTGGTTTTGATGTCTTTTAATCGAAGTCAGCTTCAACTTTTGAAGTCTTTATCTGAAAACAAAATCAAAACGCTGTTGTTGTTACCAATATTCTATGGAGACATTATGGATTTAGTCGATAGTCCCAATTATGATTATTTAGGTTTTTCTGTTTCCATGGTGAAACAGGACAGTGCTTATGTTTCCATTTTACACCAGGCTGGTAAACGGATTTATGTTTGGACTGTAAACAACCAAGAAGACATCCGTAGCATGTCAAACTATGACGTAGATGGCATCATTACAGATGATCCTTTAAAAGCATTAGAAATCGTTTTGGAGGATTTTAGATTCAGTTTGTTTGAGTCCATCATAAACCTATTTGAACGATAAAAAAAGTGAACAGCGTTCACTTTTTTTGTATTAGGCCAGTGTTTTAATTAAGTCCTCTTTGGATACTGCACCCTTTAAAACGCCCTTACTGTTTGTTACAGGTAAGGTATACTCATGATTTTCAAAAGGTTGCCATAATGATTTTAAGTAATCGTTTCTTAAGACGGGTGTCACGTTAATAATAAGGTCTTTGATGTCTTTACTTCTGGATTTGGCTAAATCGTCTCTTAACACCATGCCTTTATAAAAGCCGTTTTCTACGACAAATGCGTGGTCGAGGCCCTTTTGTTCGAGTAAAGTAAAGGCATCGCCTCTTGATTGTTCAAAGTCTACAGTCAATGGTTTTTTATACATCACTGAACGCACTTTGATGACCTGTGTTTTATCCACATCACTGATAAAGTCTCTTACATAATCGTTTGCTGGATTCTCAAAGAAATCTTGTGGGGTCCCAATTTGAACGACTTCTGCGTCTTTCATCAATGCAATTCGGTCTCCCATCTTAAAGGCTTCATTCATATCATGTGTGATAAACACAATCGTACGATTGATATAGTCTTCTAGATTCAAAAGTTCATTTTGCATGTCTCTTCTGATGAGTGGGTCAAGCGCACTATAGGGTTCATCCATCAATAAAATATCTGGTTCAGAAATCAAGGCACGTGCGATGCCAACCCTTTGTTTCATCCCACCAGAAAGTTCGTGTGGGTATTTGGTTTCTTGGCCTTCTAACCCAACCACCTTAAGCGCTTCTAACGCTTTTTTTCTTCTTAGTACTTGATCAACGCCTTGTATTTCTAAGCCGTACTCAACGTTACGAATGATGGTACGGTGGCTCAATAAACCAAAGTGTTGGAAAACCATTGAAATGTTTTTACGTCTAAACGTTCTTAGTGATTTCTTATCTAGTGCCATAATGTTTTCATCATTGATATAGATGTTTCCATTAGTAGGTTCGTTTAATCGATTTAAACAACGAATCAAAGTCGATTTACCAGAACCTGATAACCCCACGATGACAAACAATTCTGAATCTTCAATTTCAAAACTCACGTTGTTAAGTGCAATCGTTGTGTTGGTTTTTTGTTCTACTTCTTTTCGGTCGATCGTTTTAACCATTTCAAGCGCATTTAAGGCATTTTGTTTGGCCCCAAATATCATTGAAAGGTTTTCAATTTTAATGTGTCCCATACTTATACACCTCTTTCATACTTTTTAACAATGCCTTGGAGAATTCTGTCTAGAATAATGGCTAAAAATACAATTGCTAGTCCTGCTTGGAATCCTCGTCCGACCTCTAAACGTCTAATGGCGAGTAAGACTTCTTGTCCGATGCCTTCTGCTCCAATCATCGATGATATAACAACCATGGCCATCGCCATCATTGTTGTTTGGTTAACCCCGGTCATGATGGTTGAAACAGCCTGTGGCATTTCAATCTTAAATAACATTTGAAGAGGGGTTGACCCAAAAGCCTTCCCCGCTTCTACTACTGATTCATCCACATTAGATATCCCTAAATAAGTCAATCTGATCAGCGGTGGAATTGCATAAATCGTGGTGGCGAAAACAGCAGGGACCTTACCCAAACTGAAAAGCATCACCGCTGGAATTAAGTAAACCATGGCTGGCATGGTTTGCATCATATCCAATGTAGGTTTTAGTATGCGTTCTGCTCTGTTTGATTTTGCCATCCAAATACCAAGTGGTAAACCAATTAAAACGGATACTAAGACCGATATTAGGACAATGACCAGCGTGTAGATCATGGCATCCCACAGTCCAAACATTCCGATTGCAAATAACATTAAGGCCAGTGCAATCCCTGTTTTAAGTGAATATAGTTTTATGCCTGCATATAAAACCAGTATGACATAAACCCACCAAGGGATAATATCAATGATCAAATATGTATAATCAAACAACCCTGTGATTAAGGTTCTAATCCATTCAAAAATGAATGAAAAGTATTCTGTGATAAAATTAACGAATGCATCAATGTATTTGTCAATTTTAAAAATAAACTCTGTTGGAAATTTAAACATGTTGCCTCCTTTTTTTTAAAACATGGATGCCAGTATTAGTGGCACCCATGAGTACATTATTTTAAACTGTTTAATATTTTTGTTTTGGCTTCTTCAGTGACCCAAGTCGTCCACATGGATTCATAGGTCTTCAAAAACCACAATGCTGCTTGGTCTGCTTCAACTTCGTTTTCTTGCATATAAGCTAGACCCAAATTGGTGATTTCAGTTGAGGTTTCATAGTTAGATAAGAATGTATAAACAGCTTCGTGTTCATCTTTAAACCCGTCTCTAACAACAACTGTAACATCTGTAGATGGAAATGCACCATCCCCTACAAGAAATTTTTCAGCGCTATAGTCAGTATCTTCTAATAATACTAAATCGTAGATGCCCATAACCCAAGTTGGTTCCCAGTTATAGCCTACCCAAGGTTCTTGTTTATCGTAAGCACTTTTAAGTGTGGCAGATAAAATCGCATTGGAATCAATAGGTTTGAAATTATAATAGTCATCTAACCCATAAAGCGCCATCTTTTTGTGTAGAAACTCTGTGGCTGACCAGCCTTCTGGTCCACCATAGATGATGCCTTGATTTGAATCAGGATCTGGGAATAAATGCACGTAGTCTTTTAAGTCTTCTACTGTAACCAAGTCAGGGTATTGTTCCTGTAGGTATTTAGGAATATAAAGCCCTTGTTTGTTATCGGCGAAATTCACAGATAGTTCTTCATAATAACCGTCTTTTATATCTTGGTCATAGGTGACAATGTTGTCTGTCCACATTTCAAGTGTGACATCGATGTTTCCTGCTTTTAAAGCTGAGACCATCAGTGACGTATCCGCTAATACGATTTCAACTTTTGTGTCATAGCCTTTTTCTATGATATATTTAGCGATTTGGTCATGAATTGCATTAGAGTCCCAATCACCCTCGCCAAATTTAATGGTTTTTTCTTTCGGCATACAAGCTGTTACTAAAAGCGCGAAAGTTGAGAGTAACAACAAGCCCAAAAATTTAATAGATAAGTTTCTTTTTTTCATATAATCCTCCTTTTGTCTACCATCTAGTCTACCAAAAAAAGCAAGATAACACAAATCTATAACCTTGATTTGAAGCCATTTTAGGCCTTTTGAAAACAGTTTCATTAGGTCATTTTCAATCAGTTTTAGGTCATTTTACTTGACCTTACTATACGCCTTTACAACGGGGATAACCTCTGATAAACACTCATACATATTAATGGTAATTGTAGCTTTTTTATATTTTTTTTATGAAATTCTTTTATTTTGTATGTATTTTAATAGGCAAATCTGCATGTGTTTGTTTAGTTTTTACCCACTTAAAGAACAAAAAAGCCTAATTAAACCCATGAAAATTGAGCTTAATTAGGCAAATTATGTCCTATTTTTTTTATTTTTGACAATCATAAACGACCATACAAGTGTCGCTTAGGTTTAAGTTTGTTAAGGTGAAACCACCGAAAGTGATACCTTGGATGTCGAGCCTATGTTTGAACTTATGTGTTGTAAGAGCAGTTGATAAGTGCCACTATCTAGCTTAAAGCTATTTTGATCATAGGTTTGTCCCATCAGCTTACCACTTTCATCAAACACGCAAATAAAAACATTGCCGGTTGATTGAATGTTAATGGTTTGACTTTCCGTTAGAACAAACTCAACGACTTCGAAATCTCCTATAAAATCATAAGTAAATGTGAGGCTATCATTCATAGACATTTGAGGTATGTTTTGGTAGTCATAAGGATGTAAATCTTGTATAACGATCATATCTGTGATCACTTCTACAAAGATCTTAAGTTCGAGTAATAGACTAGAATCATTGATATCCGGTAAGATATTGTAGGTACCAGCCTTCAAATAGTAGACAGACGGGGTCGTTTGATAATCAAAATTAATTCGATTATCTTGTAAGTCTTTTAAGATGAATTTAAAGTTGTAATGTAAGACATCCACACCTACATATAGATAAGCATCTTCTATCAGAGTAAAATGAATGGTTGTTTCGATATTTGGATATAAATCAAACGACTCTTTATAGGCATCTTTGTCATACTCAAACGCATGCATATTTGATATCTCACCAACGTTGGCTTCTACGCTTGATTCAGGTGTAAATGGTGTGATTGTCCCTTTTAATTTAAAAATTGCAACCCCATTTACGATCAACCTATAGGACCCTGTTTCTAAATAGAGTGATTTGGCATCGTTCATGTTAAAGATAAACTGACTTGTAAAAACACCATTTATTTCTTTTTGAACTTCGTAACTGATGCCGAATTTGTTGCTGTCATCATGAAGAAGCATCTCTAATTGAACCAGCGAGTTTTCTTCTATGGTGAAATCATACATTGCTTTATAAGCATATTGTGAGTAGATGAAATCATCCTCAAAAGTATCTAAAAGCGTTTGACCTGATTCTGGATGTTTGGCAAAGTAACTGACTTCATATGTCGCTTTACTTTGAGTTTCACTATAAAACACCACTAGGTTTTTACCCCTATCAAGTCTAATGATGGTGTCTTCATCTTTGGTTTGAATGGTTGAGGTATGTAATCTATTGTTTGAATAGACTTCAATGATTTGATCATCCCCGCTTGGTTTTAATGTTAGGATGGCACCATTGGCCGAATCAAATTCATAAACAACATAGTCATATTTACCTTCAACCACAACCTCTATCGTTTTTTCTATGACAGAAATTGGTTTTTCAATGTCAACAATACTCAAATAGGCTTTGTCCAGTGAAGTTAATGCAAAATCATACATCAAAACTTGATTAATGTTAAACCAAACCTTAACCAAGTATTGGCCCTTTTCAAATTCATAAAGGTTGCCATGTGTTTGAAAAGGTTCATATTGGTGAGCGTTTTTTAGCATTATTTTTTCATCATTCATATCGTAAAATTCAACATACATGCTTGAGTCTTTTTCTAATGCATAAATGCCTGATTCAATATCAATTAAATAATAGTATTCAAACCCAGGGATAAACAATTGATTTCTGACGCCTTGATCCAAATCTGTGGTTTTATTGATGGCTTCTTTGTAGATGGGAGCGGTAAAAGTCGCGTTGTTGAAATCGATTTTAGGCGCTAGATTGTAAAGATAATCCGCTTTAATTTTGACTTCTACACCATTCATTACGTAAGTGATTTCCATCGACATGGAAGTCTCTCTCATATCAAGTTTCATTGTAGCCATGCTGTTTTCCATACCAGTAGTAAGACTGGATAAAGTCGCTTCGTCTGAAATCATCATGCTTAATAAGGCATGAAGCGTTGTTTCTATGGTGTAAACCCCATTGGTTTGTGTGTATTTCCATGATTCATCGAAGGTTAATGGCGTTTGTTCGCTATCGACAAAATCATTGCTTGAGTTTGTGACTGCAATCAACTGTAAGTAATCGTCATATCCGGCTTTGATGTATTGATAGACTTCATAATAGCCATTGTTTTCAATCACCACTGTGCCTTCTTGGCCATTAGCAATCGTCGAATAATAAAAGTTGTCTTGATCGATCACAGTTCGTATGACTGTTGTTTTTGTTTGATATAAATTGGTATAGGTAATATATTGGTCAACCGTCATACGACTAACATTAGGATCATAAGTGTCCATCTTACTTATCAAACTCTCATAAGCCTTTTTACTTTCTAATTCTTTGTCTATAATCGTATAAAGTGTATTAGATTTAACTTTACCACTAACGGCTGTTATTTTGTAGTCCTTTAACGTTTGAAAACTCGAATATGTCGCTATATAGGTGTGTGTCTTTCCACTAAAGGTTGTCTCTAAGTCAATGGTGCTTTCTTGAATGCCAATGAAATTTGTTTCAACCTTTAATTGGATGCCTATTGTCACGTCTTCAAATCGTTCATCCTCTTTATTCAAATAAAACACATAGGATACACGCTTATTCTCATTTTCCATAGATAAATAAAACTGATCGATGGTAATAAATGTTTCATAGTTGTCTAAAGTCAGTTCATACTCATGTAAATAGGTGACTTCTTCCGGTATCACTGGTGGCTTTTCTTCGGGTACAGCCTTTTTTTCACATCCACTTATCATCATAAGTAAACCAATCACTAATAGTATTTTTTTCATGAATGCCTCCCATTGCATAACAAAATCAGTTCTTTTGTTAACGTACTAAACTGTTTAAAATATTGTGAATTCAAATCATTTATAGTATATCAATATTTGTGAAAATAGTAAAGAAAAAAGGACGTCAAAAAATCGGTGGAGAAATGGATTTACATCCATACCCCCCACCGATTCTTTTAAACTGACCTTATTTTAGTAATGCTTCTACTTCACTTACTGAAAGCACTTTGCCATATGAGGCTACCTTCCCATCAATCATCAACCCTGGCGTTCTAAGTAACCCAGCTTTTGCGATTTCCATCATGTCTGTGACATAGTGAATAGTTGCATTCACATTTTGATTTTTAACCGCCTCTTTTACATTTTCCAACAGTTTCTTACAATTGGCACAACCTGACCCCAATACTTTAATTTCCATAGTTTCCTCCTTATATGAATAAATATCCTATGGTATTAAACAAATAACCCATAATGATGATGCTTAGCGTAACAATCGTTACAAACATAAACAACAATTCCTTTTTGACGACTTTTTTAATCATGATGATGGATGGTAAGGATAGGGCAGTTACCGCCATCATAAAGGATAACACTGTCCCTATGCCGACCCCTTTTAAAACAAGTGCTTCTGCAATGGGTAATGTCCCAAATATGTCGGCATACATAGGTATGCCCACCAGAGTTGCTAATAGGACTGAAAATGGGTTATTCGAACCCAAAACAGTCATAATCCAAGATTGAGGTATATATCCGTGAATCAATGCCCCAATACCAACGCCTAGTAATATGTATACCCATACTTTACCCACAATTTCTTTGACCTGTTGTTTGGCATAGGTTACACGCTGTTTTTTAGTAAGTACTTCTTCGGTGATGTCTTCAATCCTTACATCGGACTCATTTGGTTTTACAAAGTCTAACACAAACCGCTCCATTTTGAATAAGGAGATTAAAGACCCACCAACAATCGCGATTAAAAGCCCTACAACCACATATATTAAAGCAATCTTATAACCAAATATACTTGCGAGTAATAAGATGGAAGCCAAATCCACTAATGGTGATGAAATCAAAAATGAAAAAGTCACACCAATAGGTAAGCCTGCTTTGGTAAACCCAATGAAGATAGGAATTGAACTACATGAACAAAATGGTGTCACAGTTCCTAATAATGCGCCAATGACGTTTGCCCAAAATCCATTGACCTTGGACAATATTTTTCTTGTCCTCTCTGGTGAAAAATATGACTGTATGTACGATGAAATAAAAATCAAAAAAGATAAAAGTATGAATATCTTAATGACGTCATAAAAGAAAAATGTAATGCCTTTAAAGAACAATGAAGTTTCATCTAACTTAAAAATTGTTTTAAAAACCCATTCAACACCGTCGTTAAGCCATGACATTTTTAATAGTAAGTCGTTTAAAAAAACAAATACGTCTTTAATCATTTGGACAACTGCCTTTTAGATTTTTTAACGACATCAAATAAGTGATGAGCTCATCAAGTTTATCCAAATTGACCGTGTGTTTCTTCCAAATGCCTTCTTTAATAGAATCTACCAAACCCGACTCTGTTAAATACCTTAAATGGTAAGACATAGTTGGTTGTGAAACATCTACTTTATTGATCAGTTTGCAAGCACAATTCTCACCCATTAAGATGTTTTCAAATAGTTTGAGTCTGTTTTCATCAGACAATGCTTTAAACACATTTGCGTACATGTTTTTCTCCTTATATCGATATTTATCTATATTTATACTTATCTATATAATAACAGGGTTTGATGTTTCTGTAAAGGGCAAAAAAAAACTTATACCGATTGGCTAAGGTATAAGGGTGAGTGTTTTAAAGTCTATAAAGGACTCTAAGTGTTCAAGTAGTCGTAGTAAGTCTTGTTTTTCACCGGCTAATGGCGCATTTTCAATGGCTTTTAACACACCTATTCGATCTGTTGTTATACTGTCTTTTTTAAATAATAAAGCTTCATAGTATTTGATTAATACAAAAAGAGGTTCGTATTTCATCACTTTAAATGTATTTATTAGCTGCGTATTCTTTAATATTGGGTGATTTAGCTCGTTTTTTAGCAGTTTTGAAAAATAAACATATACATGATTATGCGTTAAACTTTTTATATTTATAGATTGGAAATAAGCCTCGTACTCTTCGATTTTTTCAATAAAATCCTCAATCCTTAACTCATATAAAGATTTTACGGCATGTGTTACTTTTATTTGAGATTGAAGCGGATGTTCGAACGAAAGTGCTTCATAAGCGGGATTGATTTTTATATCGCTAAATGGTTTATTAAAGGCAAGTTCATGATTCAGCACTAAAATCATCTCAAATGACTTTCTCGATAAAGGCTGTTTTTTCGCTTCATAATAGTTTTTTCCGTCGTTTTGTATGCGTTTAAATTTGCCCCAATTTAGATAAGCAAAAAACAAATTTAACACTGCCCCTGTTAACAAAAAAGTGTTTAAATACCCATTAAAATCGAGCAAGTATGTCAAGGCTAAAATTATTGCTAAAAATACGTTCATGATAACGCCTCCAGCATTGTATAAGAAAATAGGCAGTGGGTCTTTTTTTGGTGGAATCATCAAACACTGCCCCCCAGTTCCAACGACCGAGTACTTTTTAAAACGAAGTCTCTGATTTTGATCTTTTTGAATCATGAAAGATAAATAGCGGAAACTGAGAAATTTATAGCCCGATGCTAATCCGAAGATTAAATGTCCAAGTTCATGAAAGGCTATGCTGAGATGAAAGAAAACAAACAAGCCCAAAAAAATGACGATTGCTGTTAATATATCAAATGAAACGTTCAAATCCTTAGGCACGATAAACGCAATTAAAAAAGTCACTTGAACAATTTTAAACAATAATTTGAACGGGTTCTTTTTTCTATTCATAAGTGATTCTTGACCTCTTTATTCCACTGCTGTTTCGATGACATAAGCGTTTTTTCCTGATGATTTGGCAGAATAAAGTGCCAAATCAGCTTTATTAAGTAAATCTTTTAGATCTTCATATGTCACATCTTTAAAACTTACAACGCCAACACTGCCTGTTAACGCTTGTGGCAACTCGTAAGTCTTCCAAAAACTTAAGTTTTTAACGAGTTTTGAGGCAACACTTTCAAGTTCTCTTTTTGGAAAATACCCAGGAATATAAATCAAAAATTCATCTCCACCCATACGGATAGAAATGGATTTTGGATAGGCATGGGTAAATGCATTAAGCTTTTGTCCAAGTTCTTGAAGAATTAGATTGCCTACGTAATGTCCTAATCGATCATTGATTTGCTTAAACCCGTCTAAATCCATCAAAAACAGAGCCCCTTCAGTCACTTGAGTTTGTTTGAAATAACTTTTGAAAAACCGAGCACTGTATACATTGGTTAAACTGTCTTTGTAAGCCATTTGTTCTAACTCTAAATAATAACTAAATAAGTTTGCTATTTTTTGAAGCAGTTTAATTTGTTTGTCATGAAAGTCATTGGGCTGATCATCACCAACACAAAGCGTTCCAAATCTCTGTCCGTCATTAAATGTGATTGGAATCCCTAAGTATGCCCCTAGATTTAGATTTTGAGCAGTTTTTTGAACTTTGGTTGGTAAAGTCTCATGTCTGATGTCTTTAAAGACTAGTGGCACTTTATTTTGGTAGTCAACTTGATTACAAATAGCTTCATCTACTGGTATCACACAGTCCTGTTCCACTTTTACATTCGTTTGGTGTTTTGATACAAAAAGGGTTACCTGCTCTGTGTCATTTAAGTAGTTTAAATAGATGACCTTATTAGGCATAATCTCTTCAGCTAAACTAATTAAATCACCAGCGAGTGAATTGAATTTTCGATAATTTCTAAATGGTTGGATAGAATGATTCATAATGATCCCCTTTCATAGTATAGACTCATACATTAATATCTGGTCAATGATACGAGTTATTTTATCAATCTTATTCAAAATACACAATCAAAATCACAAAAAAACCGTATAAAATGTATATTCTTTTCACTTTTCCAGTTAATTTTGTTCAATATGTTTGAATGATAAGACACTATTTTTATAAATATGTATTACATTATTATGTCATAAATAGATTTTGCTTAGAAAACAGAGAAATGAGTGATTTCGAAAACTTAAGCTGAAACACCTCCTTTATTTGTTTCTTTTAGGATAATACTATGCTATAATACACCTCAGAATTTTTATAAAGGAGCCAATCATGGAGACGCTATTAAACTTTTTGAACTTGAAAATGAAAACCCCCGTTGCATATACCTCATTTGAAACAAGTTGGTTTCATTATTTATCTCTTTTATTAATGATAATCGGTATCTTGATTTTTACAAAACTATTCAAACGCACTTCTTCTACAACATTAAAACAAATACTATTAGTCGTTGGGCTTTTGATGATTGTTTTAGAGATCTATAAGCAAATCATTTATACCTACGAAGCCAAGGATTATCAGTGGTATGCGTTTCCCTTTCAGTTTTGTTCTACCCCAATGTATCTTTATGTCTTATATGGCCTCACCAAAAACCAAAAACTTGAAACCCATCTGCTCGCCTTTCTTTCAACTTATGGCACCTTTGCCGGACTAGCTGTTATGTTTTATCCTTCAACTGTATTCATTGACACAATAGGCATTAATATTCAAACAATGGTACATCATGGTTTTATGGCAATCATCGGCGTGAGTCTTTTATTATCAAAACCACTCTTTAGCCTAAGAACAATGGTTAATGCGCTAAAAGTATTTCTAATGCTTGTCGTAATTGCCATTTCATTAAACCTGTTGTTTAATCAGTTCGTCCACGATGGGGCATTTAATATGTTTTTTATTAACCCTAATTTTGATAACCAATTACCTATTTTGTCGTTACTAGATCCTTATTTACCACATCCTATCTTTGTTTTGGTATATATCATAGGTTTTAGTTTTGTCTCCTATTTAACGTTGTTACTTGTAAGTTTTATTTTAAACATTTTTAAAACAATTACCGATACATTCATTGAAAAACAATCCAAATAACCAAGATTATACATAATAAAAAGGCACAATTGTGCCTTTTTACAATAGGGGGATTATATTATGACCTGTACTGCTACAGGCTTACCATCGTTAATATGTTTGACCACTGACTCTTTTTGAAGTATACCGTCTACATAGATCCCTTTGTCGTTTCCATGTTTGATTTCAATCGCATAAGTTTTATTCCTATACTTACGAGTGACTTTTACAACACCTAAGGATTCAGGAATCATTGGATTCAATCGTAATCCATCGAAATCAGGATGAATCCCAAGTATGTATTGACTGATTGCAACAAAGTTCCAGGCAGAGGTACCAGTTAACCATGAGTTTTTAGCCTCACCATGCCTTTTGGCTTCTTTTCCCGCTATCATTTGGGCATACACATAAGGTTCTGTCTTGTGTATGTCTGAAAGTTCTTCTAAATAGGCTGGTGCGATTTTTCTGTAAACTTCAAAGGCTCTATCTGCTCTACCAAGGGTTGCTTCTGCACACATAATCCATGGATTGTTATGGCAAAATATCCCGCCATTTTCTTTATATCCTTGTGGATATGAGGATATTTCACCTAGTTCTAAATGATATTTTGTATAAGCTGGATAGTTCAATACCATGCCAAATTCTGTGTCTAGAAGTGCTTGTGCACTGTTAAGTGCTCGTAATGCCTTAGAATCATTAAGACCTATTTTAGCCATCACGCACATGCCTTGAGGTTCAATATAAATCTTACCTTCTTTGTTCTCGTTTGACCCTACTTTTTCTCCAAATGCGTCGTAAGCTCTTAAAAACCAGTTTTCATCATAACCATATTTGAGGACGTTTTGTTCCATTTGATTGACGATGTCTTCTTTTAAATTCGCTTCTTCTTCTAAGTGAAGTCTTCTTAAGAGTTCGACATAAGGTCTTCCTACATAAACCAACAATCCTGCAATAAAGATGCTTTCAGCAACCTTCCCATCACCTTTATTCTCAGTCGTTTGAAATGGTTCTCCAGGTTCATCTGAAAAACAGTTGAGGTTTAGACAGTCATTCCAATCTGCTCGCCCAATCAAAGGTAGCCCATGTGTGCCTATATTGTTTGAAACTTTATAAAAACATCTGTCTAAATGTTCTAATAGGGTGCCTTTTATCTCTTTGTTTGATTCATAAGGAATCACTTCTTCTAAAATACGATAATCGCCAGTTTCTTTGATGTATTGTACTGTAGATAAAATGAGCCAATTCGGATCATCGTTAAACCCGCCCCCAATATCCGCATTTCCCTTTTTGGTTAATGGAGAATACTGATGATAAGCCCCTCCATCCACTAAAAGCGTGGAAGCTAGGTCTAATATTCTTTGTTTCGTCTTAGCATAATCCATATGCATGAATCCTAACAAGTCTTGGTTAGAATCTCTAAATCCCATACCACGTCCAACGCCAGACTCAAAATAGGAGGCACTTCTTGAAAGGTTATAACAAGTCATGGTTTGGTACTGATTCCAAATATTAACCATACGGTTCAATTTTAAGTCATTAGACTCTATTTGGTAGTTTGAAAGCTTATTAATCCAGTATTCTTTTAAAGCTTCCATGGCTTTTGTTACATCTTCATGTGATTGATACATCTTTTGCATCTTAATCGCCTGTGACTTATTGATTACATTCAAATCGTCAAACTTATCTTCTTTAGGATTTTCTACATATCCTAACATAAATATATAGTGCTTTTCTTCATTGGGTTTAAGTGTTAGATCAATTTGATGCGCACCGACAGGTGCCCATCCATCTGCAAGGCTATTTGTTAGTTTTCCATCCATCATTGCCTTTGGTTCTTTAATGCTATTATATAGGCCTATACAAGCGTCCCTATCTGTATCGAAGGCGTTGATTGCTTCGTTCACGTGGAAAAAAGCATAATGGTTCCTTCGTTCTCTGTATTCTGTTTTATGATAAATGGTTGAATCTACCACTTCTACTTCCCCACATGAAAAATTTCTTTGGAAATTGGTCATGTCATCATAAGCATCCCATAACGCAAACTCTACAAATGAAAATAGGCTGATTTTTTTATCTTGATTCGTTTCATTTTTTAAAGTGATTTCATGAAGTTCTCCCTTGAATCCAAGAGGAACTAATGCCAATTGACTGGCTTTAAGACCATTGTTTTTAGAGGTTATTTTGGTGTAGCTAAGCCCAACGCGCGCTTCGTATTCATCAACTTCAGTTTTGGTAGGTTTTACGCCTATATTCCAAAGGACATCATTTTCTTTGATGAAAAAATACTTGCCCTCGTTATCGACTGGAACGTTGTTATATCTAAACCTAGTAAGTCGTCGAGCCCTTGGATCTTTATAGAAACTATACCCCCCTGATGTATTTGAAAACAAAACAAAATAGTCTTCAACACCCAAATAATTAATCCAAGGATAAGGGGTATATGGTGTATTAATAACATACTCTTTTTTAATATCGTCAAAATATCCGTATTTCATTTAGAGCCTCTTTCTAGCCTTTTACACTACCAAGTGTAACGCCTTTTATGATTTGTCTTGAGAATATCAAGTATACGATTAACATCGGAACAATTGCTAATACCATAAACATATATACTGGGCCTAAATCAAATGTATCTGGACTTGAGTTCTTCAGTAACGATATAACGATTGGTATGGTGCGCTTATCTGGTGACTGAATCACGAGACTCGGTAGGAAGAAATTATTCCAAGAAGCTACGAATGAAAAGATAAACTGCACAGCTAATGCTGGTTTAATCATTGGTAAGACAATTTGGTGGAAAATTCTAAGTTCTTTTGCCCCGTCTACTCTGCCAGATTCTACCACTTCAAATGGTAACACACTGTCTAAGTACTGTTTGATAAAGAAAAATGTTGCTGGAGCCGCTAGTGAGGGTAGTATGATCACTGCAAAATTATCCACTAATCCGATGCCATAAAGAATGGTGACTAACCCTATGTTGGCAATTTGTGAAGGTATCATCATAACAGCTAAGATAAACAGATATATGAACTTTCTACCTTTGAAATTATAAAGATGTATCCCGTACGCAGTTAATGCACTTACATAAGTTGTAAATATTGCGGATAAAGACGCAATAATCATGCTGTTTTTCATTGCATTTAACACATTGATGTTCTTATTATCTAGTAGGTTTTCAAAGTTCCTACCGAAGCGTTTACCAAAGAACAAACTGAAACTTTTTTGAATATCTGCATGTGCTCTGGATGCGTTCACAATCAGTGTATAAAACAGAAATATGATTAAAATAGTAAGCATAGATAATACTGTGTATATTAAGGCTCTTTGAGCATAAAGGCTTAATCGACTTTTTGTCATTTTTTTCATGTCTATTAGACCTCCTTCTTCTCTTTTTTAAATTCGTCTTTATTGAAGAAGTAAAAGAACGTTAAACTAATGGATGCGGTTATCACAAACAAGACTGTTGACACAGCGCCTGCCAATCCATATTGTTTTGAGATACTCAATAAATCGCTTATGTACATCATGATGGTCATGGCAGATTGTTTAGGTCCACCTGTTGCACTGGTAAAGATGGTTGGAATATCGAACATTTGAACCCCACCCACCAATGAAGTAACCATTACGAACAATAAAATGGGTTTCAATAAAGGTAAAATGATTTTTCTAAATGTCTGAAAACTATTTGCTCCATCCACTTGAGCCGATTCAATAATGGTTTGATCAATGCCCATAATCCCAGCCATTAATAAAATGGTTGTGTTACCGAACCACATTAAAAAGTTCATGAACGCGATCAATCCTCTGGTCGGCCAGGCTCTATTTACAAAACTAAATGTTTCATCCAATAAACCACTTTCAAAGAGCAAATTGGTAACTGGACCATTGTTCGCAAACAATCGTAAGAACAACAATGAGAAAGCTGAAGCCATTACTAGGTTTGGCATATACATGACCGTTTTATACGTCGCTTGTCCCTTAATATTCAGTCGAGTTGAAGTGAACCACAATGCCAATAAAAGTGAGACAATAAGTTGAGGTACAAACCCCATAATCCACATAATTAAAGTATTCCCTAAGTAGACGAAAAATTTACCCTCTGTAAAAACTTTGACGTAATTATCCAAAAACGTGAAGTTTGGACCTACCTGTTCTAGTCCCCCATATCTGAAATAGTATTCAAAGAAACTGTATACGAATGTAGATAGTAACGGAATCAGTGAAAATAAAACATAGATGACAATAAATGGCATGACAAAGCGTAATCCCCACTTATTATAATTTATTTTTGATTTTCTTTTCATTGTTATAAACTCCTTTTTAGCGTGATTTAGGGGGAGAAACCTCCCCCTATTCACGATGTTTTATTGTTGGATTATTTTGGTTCTACTGGTGTATTTGGGAATTTAAGCTCTGGGTACTTAGTACTTGAAGATGTCTTAAATGCTTCCCAAGCTTGAGCAAATGTAGAGGTTCCTAAGAAGTAGTCTCTAAATGCATTTTGAATGCCTTCATTTAATCCTTGGTCGTAAGGAGAGATGTTTGACATGTCAATTTTAGCTGCTGATGCATTAAACAATGCTACGTGGTTTTGTCCACCCAAGAATGCTGAACCATAATTTGGATCTTTTGCAATTGCATCCATAGCCGCTTTATTATTTGTATAGTCTTCTGTATCTAAAGTGATGTCAGTCATAATGTTCTTATTAGCTGTAAGTTTCATCATTACGTCTCTTACAAGTGTCGGATTATCTGTGCCTTTGGCACCAACAATCCAAGTACCACCCCAATAATAACTAGCTGGACCTTGAACAACACGCCATTCACCAAATGTACCATTACCTAATTCTTTTGGTGCATCTGCATCTTCTAATGAGTTTCCTAGAAGTGTGAAGTTAATGCCCCAAGTTGAATAGAAGAATCCGAATACTTTACCGTCTGGACCTTGGTCTGCAGACCATTCGCCATCCCATAATTTGGTCGCATGGTTGTAGCCATTTGTATAGTAGGTCTTAGTTTGTTTGATCCAGTTTAAAATTTGTTGATCAACAACGACTTCGTCTTTATCATTAACCCACTTACTAGAGGTGTTATTTGAAAAAGTTCTAAACGCATCATCAAAACCTGATAGCATAAAGTAATTATTTTCTTTCATTTGTGCAGCAACTGCATCAAATTTCGCCCATGTTTCTAATTCTTCTTGAACTTGAACTGGGTCATCTGTGCCTAAAACTTCTCTTGCAATATCCGCACGATAAGCAAATAAACCTGGAGTTGCTTGCCATGAAACAGCACGTAGTCCACCTTTTTCATCTCTAACGATGTCTTTGGTATATTCATATTGTTGTTTCAATGTTTCAGAAGGAATCATCAGTTCTTTTTCAACATCTAAGGCATATTTGTCATTAGCATATTTTTTAGCGTAGTCAGCTTCGATTAAGAAAATATCTATTTTATCATCGGCTGCTGCTTTGCTTTGGTTTGCTAATGCAGCATCAAGTGCGTTTTGATAACCATTTTGGTCATTCGCAACTTCAATCCATTTTACGATTGTTCCATCGTCTAATAAGTCATCGCCATTAGATTTAGTTTCTAAATAGCCAGGATAATATGCTCTAAAACGGTCTTTGAACTCAGTGTTCCATACACGAATATTAAGCACTTTCCCTTCTTCTTTTAATTCTGTTGTGGAAGAATTCCCACAAGCTACTAGTGTAATCGCTAATGCGATTACAGTTAAGAATGCAAATACTTTTTTCATTTATTTTTCTCCCTTCATAGTCTTCACTATGTTTAGTATTAACCTATTTTTTTGACTGTTTGACCTAATTGTAAAGTCCCAACCACTCTCACTTGTTTGGCAATAAAGGATTTAGGTTTTTCAATTTGATCTAACAGTTGAATCACTGCTTGTTTGCCCATCTCGACACTGTTTTGAACATAAGTTGTCAACATAGGCCTTAATATTCTACTTAAGAAAATGCCATCATACCCTACAACCGAGATGTCATCAGGAATTTTAAGTCCATGTTTCTCTATTTCAGTTAGCCCCCCCATATATGCATAATCATCTGGATATATGATACAGGTAGGTCTATCCTCCAGTTGAAGTAATTCTCTGGTAGCCAAACCGGCTTGCTTTGGAAAGTGGTATAGCCCTTCTTTAATATAGGGATCTGGTACTTTAATATTAAGTCTTTCACACGCTTTATGAAATGAGGCTATTCTTTGTTCTGTAACAGCGGTATCTTCACCATGTATGAAAGCAATTTTTCTGTGCCCTTGATCAAACGCATATTCTACAATTTTTGCTAATCCATCTTGATTATCCGATAAGATTGCTGAACGATTGTTAAAAATATGGTCAATTGTGACAACAGGTATTTCCGACTGAACAAGCTCAATCACTTCAGGGTCTTTAAAATCTGCAGTAACAATGATTACCCCATCACATCTTCGATATCTGGCGTGATTGACATAAGATAAACGGTTATCGCCTATGCCTTTGGAAACAAATGTGAAATCATAGCCATGCACTGTAAGTTCATCTCTAATGCTGTTTAACATGTTAGAAAAGAAATCATGTCCTAACCCAGAACGAGACTTATCCACATACACAACGCCTATATTATAAGATTTGTTTGTTTTTAAGTTTCTTGCCGATGAGTTTGCTATATAGCCAAGCTCATTAGCCATTCGGACAATTTTGTCTGTCATTTCATCGCTTATTTCGTGACTATGTCTGAGCGCTTTGCTTACTGTCCCCACTGAAACATTCATTGCTTCTGCGATGTCTTTAAGTTTAACCATTCACTTAAACACCTTCATTTCTCGATAACGAAATCGTTTACGTTACTAATCTTAACACCACGATTTTACAGTGTCAATATGCTTTTCAAATGAAAATGTAAACGCTTTTTTCAGAAAAACAGGCTTTTGGCTTCACAAACACACAAAACACATATTCGGTTACGATAACGTTTTCGTATTTTCGTTACTTTTGTATTTTTTTTTCGTGTTTAGAATTCTACTTATGCTATAATGAACTCACATTTGAGGTGATTTTGTGATTAAGAAAAAAACGCATAAATTAAACAGCATTAGCGTAACTGAATATGTATTAATAAATGCTGTTACCGAGTTATCCATACTGGACTTTGGTGCCGCTATTTTTAAACTGTCTTATAAAAATAGAACCATCACAGTCGCACCAGAAAGCATTGAGTCATTCATTTCTGCACCTCTTAGTTATGGCAAAACACTTGGAAGACATGCAGGTAGAATAGAGGCGTCACCTTTTTATATCGATGGTAAAACCTATACGCCTACCCCACCTTATTTAGGAAAGTATCAACTTCATGGTGGTATAAACGGGTTTAACCACCAGATGTTCTCTTATGAAAATTCGCATGAGAACGATGATTTCTTGTCTCTTACTTTATCCTATAATAGCCCACATTTAGAGGGTGGCTATCCAGGCAATATTCATTTAAAAGTTACTTATTATCTATACAAGGATGCTAGAATTAGAATCGAATACGATGCCATAAGTGATGAAGACACCTATCTAAACATCACGAATCATATCTATTTCAATTTAACAGGTACACCTTCACAAGTTTTAGATCATACACTCATGATTCCATCAAATTTATATATTGACAGAACTGAGGATTTTGAGTTTATTAGCCTTAAGAACCCATTGGGTTACTATGATTTCAATCATCCTCGAAAAATCCAATTGCTTGATGACATGTTCAGAGGTTATGATGATGCGTATTTTTTAAACGATCAAGATGTTCTTTTAATTAGTCCGGATCAAAAACTTAGGCTTGAAGCTCGCTCTTCTTACCCAGTTATGGTCTTATATACACATAATTTACCTTCCAAACTCTTAAAAAACTATCCAAATGGCGGCTTGCACGCGGGTGTTGCATTAGAATTCCAGTACGCACCTAATGGGATACATAACACACTGGTAAAACTTCCATTGTTAAAAAAAGATGAACGCTATCACGCGTTCATCGAGTTTGAAATCAAAGACTTTGGTTAATGCCAATTGTATTCTTCTTAAAAAAGCTTAACGCTAGTACTGAAACCAATCCTTCTGTTAGCACAAATGAGATAAAAACACCTATGTATCCAAATAACCTGCTTAAAATGAACAGTGACGGAATGATTAAAACGAAGCCTCTCATAATTGAAATTATGAAGGCTTTTTTTGATTGCCCCATCACATTAAATGAAAGACCAACTACGACATTAACAGATGCAAACAAAAGACCGGAAAAATAGATACTCATTGCTTTTTTTGCTAAGTGTTGGATTGCCTGATCGTTTGTGAATAAACCGATGATACTCTCATTAAAAAAGAGGATGATCACATAGAACATAAGACTAAACGAACCTGCTAACTTCAAGGTTATGTTTATGGTTTTAATGGCATTTTCGATTTCATTTTTCCGGATGTATTTTCCAATAATCGGTTGAATACCTTGTCCAATACCCGTCATAATCGCGAACAATATTAACGAAATGTTCGCAACAATCCCATAGGCGCCAAGCCCTTGATTACCGTGTATAGAAAGAATCACGATATTGAACAGAAACAATGTCAGCGCTTGACTTGACTCATTCACAAATGAAGCAATGCCACTAGAGATAATCCGTCCAAAATCACTGATTTTTAAGACCATTTTTTTAAAACCTAGTCGATGGTTTCGATTCAAGATAAAGTGTGTAGATAACAACAATAAAGAACCTATTGGGGCTACTGAGGTAGCTAGAGCAGCGCCAAACATACCCATTTTAAAAACGACCATGAAAAGAAAGTCAAATAGAATGTTGACACCACTACTCAAAACCATAGCTGACATCGCTAGTTTTGGGTTTTTATCATGTCGTACAAACGCAATTAATAGGGTGTTTATAACAAATAGTGGTGAAAAAAGCAGGATGGTTCTTACGTACATAAACGTATAGTCAAAGATGTCTTCATTGGCTTGAAGCGCGTTTACCACTTCGTTTGTAAAGAAAACACCGCCAACCATCATCACCACTGAAACACCAATTCCAAGAAACAAAGACGTCACAAAAAATTGGTTATCTTTAGTTCTAACCCATAAAGTAGCCCCACCAATCCCAATCATCAACGATAGCCCTGTAATCAAACTATAAATGACAATAGATAAATTCAAAGAAGCCAAACCCAGTGGTCCAATTATATTAGAGATGAATAACGTATCCACCAAAATATAGATAGAGATTGAAAGCATCCCCAGTACATTCAGACTTGTATATTTTAGTATTGTTTTAACCATTATAAATCCTCCAAAAAAAATCTTAAAAAAAAGGTGATAGCCACATACCTTCAAAGACCTAATGGTATGTGTCTATCACCTAATGAATTACCCGGTGGCAATTCTTATGTATAGTGGATTACTCCTTTAATTTCTTATATTATTGTAACACAAAACTAAGCTTTTCTAAATACTTTTTTAGCATGAAAAGGAATAACTAGTAGATTTACTACTAAAAACAGTGGGAATAACAACATTGTAAAAAGCGGTATTAACCATTCATTCAAAAGGTTAGAGCCTTTTACATGTTTGAATGTAAGTGTGCTTTTCAAAAGCGCCATTGAGATGCCCATGCTATTGGTCATGGTAATAAACTCTGATGCAGCTAGAATTGCTCTTGCTTGGTTGATGCCATAGTGTTCTATTAATCTTGCATAAAAGGCTTTATCCACCACTTCTTTTGAATATGCATAATCCTTAGCAAATAGCACGCCCAAGGATTGTTTTTCTGGAACACCTTCTAACGCTCCTTCAAACATTTGTTTGATATCATTGTCTGATAATCCTGCTTTTGAGGCTAGCTTAGTATGAACATACGAACACATCACGCAGCCATTGACTTCCGTAATTGTAAAGTCTACATTTAATAACGTTTTTGCAATAATGTAGATCTAGGATTCCTCATTTTTATCTACGAGATTCTTACTTATGTCTTCAAAATGAATTTTCGCAAAGATCAGCTTCTCATTTATTTTATCAAATAGGTTTTCACAATCAAAATGATATCCATTAAGCAAACGCTTCAATACAAAAAAAACCGTCTCACAACGGTTTTTAAATGAGATGTTTCTATTTTACAAGCTTTTTACTCATGTTTCGGTAAGAAAGCACTAATAAACCCAAGGATAAAAGTGCGATGCCTAAAACAATCCAAATAGTTCCTACTTCATTGCCTAAAACACCAATGTTAAGCGTGCCATAAAAGACTTCTAGTTCCTTAACCATCATTGGGTCTAGTTCACTGTATGCGCCTTTTAAAATGATTTGTTTCATCCAGATGGTCATATGTGAAAACGGGACTAAAGATGCCACATTTGCCATGCCTTTTCCTAACACTTCTAAAGGCATGTAAATCCCACTTATAAATCCAATCACTGTGCCTAATATCCCTGCAAGGGTACCAAAGGCATTGGTTGTCTTTAATAGCGTAACCAAGAAAATCATAAGACTTGAAGACACAAATGTGTAGAGTAGAATTAATAAGCTAATCAGTGTAATGGTCTCAAAACTATACCAATATCCCGTGCTGATTCCGATGTATAAAATGGTGATAAACCACATTACTAACGTTAATATAAACGTCACCAATATGGATGAAATGTAATAGGCTAATACGATTTTATAGCGTCTGACCGGTGTAACTAAGAATCCTTCTAGTTTCTTCTGTTCCAGGTCTGTGACGATATTCCCCATCACACCAAGTGACAAGCTTACCGTATTAATAACCAAAACCCCACCCATGATCACGCCTGTGGAAAGGTAAGTTTTTAATGGGTCGCTAATGCCATTAAATTCTGTGCCTGAAGTATACTGTTTACCAATAAATAGGAAATATAATCCTAATAGAATGATGACGCTCAAAAACGAAAAGAATACTGCCGCTTTATCTCTAAGAAACGTTTTAACATTTCTTAAAATCAATCCTTTTAAATCATACATGTTGGTCACTTCCTATCACTTCGATAAACACATCATCCATGGTGCCTTTGATGACTTCAAATTGTTTGATGTTATCTTTTTGATTGCAAATAATGTCGATTGCAACTGTTGCTTCATCGACTTGCATGATGTATTCATCACTGATTTTAAAATAAGGTTTTTTTATGCTATCAAGGTATGTGGTCAATGTTTTCTTATCAATTGGTACAATCTTGAGTCTATCGTACGAATGCTTGCTTTTTAGTTCAGTTGGGGTCCCTTCAGCAACAATAACGCCTTTATTGATGATAACCACGTGATCTGCAATGGCTGCTTCTTCCATGTAATGCGTGGTTAGAAAGATGGTCATGCCTTTTTCTTTTCTAAGTTGATCAATGACTCTCCAAACCACTTGTCTTGTTTCTGGGTCTAACCCAGTTGTTGGTTCATCCAAAAACAAAATCTCTGGATTTGAAAACAACGCTCGTGCGATTTCTGCACGTCTTTTTTGGCCACCTGACAGTGTTTTAAAACGCTGGTTTTCGAATTCATCTAATCTCAAATAAGACTTTAATTCCTCATAACGTTTCAAAACACCTTTTTGGTCATTAATGTATAATGCACCCCGATAGATTAAGTTTTCTTTTACGGTTAAATCATTATCTAAAATATTTGCTTGAAACACTACACCAATCTTATGTCTAAAATAAGTATCATCCGATTGATTGTTTAATAGAATTTTGCCATTGTCTTTTTCTAACAAAGTAGAAATCATATTAATTGTGGTAGATTTTCCTGCGCCGTTTGGTCCTAAAAATGCAAATAAACTGCCTCTTCTTACATTAAAAGAAATGTCATTTACCGCTTTAATATCACCAAAGCTTTTCTTTAAATTTGAAACGCTTAGTATAATATCCATATTGCCCTCCCATATCTAAAATTAGTATAGCATATCCATAGTTTGAAGTGAATAATTATTTCGAATTTATTTCTTTATTGTGCTTCAGACACAAATATATTCATCCCTACACCTGTGTCTTCTATCAATGCATTTTTCATAAGTTTTCTCATTTTGAAGATCACATAAAAGTCGCCTGCACATCCGGATAAGTGCATTGCAAGCAGGATGAGAAGCATTAATCTGAATGGTTCAATGACTATAAATAAAATCAAAAGAATCGAGTTTATGATCACAGCAGGTGCTAATCCTATGACCATATAACTATTTTTGTAGTAGTAAATGCCAGGGGTTGAAGCACTAGCAGCCCAACCATGAAACTTATACGTTACTTTTGTGTTTGAATACTTTTTGAAAAACAATCCATGTATCCATTCGTGAATCATAATCATCACGATAAATATGCCAAGTCCGATGATTGGCAACAATATATCGAACGATTCAAACTCTATGAAATAAAGCAATGGCAAGGGTGGAATGACTAACAAAACAGACAACAAATTGACAACTAAAAACTGTTTTTTATTCTTTGATAAGTTGATTTCTTCTTTTAACACATAATCACTTGATAGCTTAGTAACTGAACCCATTATATTTTTCTCCTTTAGAATTGACATATCTAGTTCAATTATACGTTAAATAACAATAAATAGAAAAAAAATGTTAGTGTATGTCACACCAACATTTTTTAATCTTTCTTTTAGTCTTCGCTAATAACTTCCGAAAATTGTTTGTCTTTGTAGTACACTTCCAAATCCAACTCTTTTTCAGATTTAGCCGTTAATGTGGCAGCTACGGCGGTGCCTGTTACATTAATCATAGTTCTACCCATATCAATCAACGCATCCACCCCCGCTACTAAAGCAATGCCTTCAATTGGTAGGCCAAGTGTTGCCAGCACAACAGTTGCTGCTATGGTTGCAATTCCTGGGACACCTGCGATACCAATGGATGCAATGGTGGTCGTCAGTACAATTAACATGTAGTCGGTAAATTGTAGATTGATACCAAATGCATTGGCCGTGAAGATCGCTACCATTGCCGGAAAAATCCCGCCACATGCATTCATACCAATGTTCGCTCCTAGTGGTGCAACAAAAGAGGCAATGTTTTCAGAAACCCCTGTTCTATCCGTTAATGATTTAACTGTGACAGGCAACGTTCCGTAGGAACTTTGTGACGTAAATGCGACAACTTGTGCTGGATAAATGTTCTTGACGAATTGAATTGGATTCAATTTACCGATTATAGCAATTAATCCCAACTGAACGAAAACAAAATGAATGAACATCACCCCATACATTAGTAGAATATATAT
This sequence comes from Acholeplasma sp., assembly GCA_034006765.1. GTDB lineage: Bacteria > Bacillota_I > Bacilli_A > Acholeplasmatales > UBA5453 > Paracholeplasma. Next base: position 48,489 of record JAVESF010000008.1, read on the forward strand.
ACCTAATGACTTTAACGTCTCTAAATTGTTTCTTCCAGCTGCGTTGGCCATTAAAGCAAACACACCATATGGTGTAAATTTAATGACCATTTTAGTGACACCTACCATGATTTTTGAAGAAGCTTCTATCAAATCCAAGACTGGTTTGACTGATTCTTTTCTTTTCTTCGATTCATGGTTGATGGCAATCGCAATAAATACCGCAAATATAATAACCGGAATCATTTGATTATTGACCATGTGCTGAACAATATTGTTCGGAAACAGGTTTAAAATTACGGTTTCAATCGGTGTTACATCTCTTGGCGTATATACAATATCAGAAACATCAAAACCTTTACCAATTTCGAATACATAGGCAGCAATCAATCCCAAAATAGTCGCAATCGCAGTCGTGAATAATAACCAAAACAACGCTTTAACGGAGATACGCTTCAATTTATCGGATGTACCAAGTTGTGTGAAACTTTTTAAAATAGAAACAAATACCAATGGAATGACTACCATGGATATTAATCTAACATAAAGTTGACCAATCGGCCTAATTGTGGTTGAGACACTTCCTAACGTTAACCCTGTAACTAACCCTAGTCCAAGCGCTACTAATACGCGATAAGAAAACTTTATTTTTTTCTTTGCCATATAATGTAAAAGCCAAATGGCCAACGCCGTTATAGCGTATAACACGGCTTTTTGCCATGAATCTATCTTTAAATTTTCAAACATAAAATTCCTCCTAGATGTTTCAAATTATAATGAGTTTACTTAATAAATCAAATGATACAATAACAGAATGCTTTTATATAGATTCTTTCTTTATAGCTTCCTCTATAATTGGTTTTACTTTCTTGCCGAAAAGTTCAATTGCACGTAGTACCTTATCATGACTCAAGGGCCCGACAGGCACATGTAAAGCAAATCTATCGATGCCAAGTGTTTTGCGCAAGTGAAGTATTTTCTCTGCCACATACAAAGGATCTCCAACAAACAAGGCGCCTTCTTTACCATTAGCAGCTTCATAAGAGGCTTTCGTGTATCTAGGCCATCCACGCTCTTTACCAATCGTGTTCATCGCTTGTTCCATGGATGGATAGTAAGTTTCGAAAGCTTCTTCATATGTTTCTGCAATATACCCATGTGAATGCACAGAAACAAACCTGTTTGCCAAATCATGTCCAGACGCTTGATAAACCTTATCGTACAAATTAACAAGGCCTTTAAAAGCTCTAGGCGTCCCCCCAATGATGGCTAAAAATAAAGGAAGTCCATATTCAGCGGCTCTAACCACGGACTCTGGGGTTCCGCCAACAGCTACGCTTATTGTTAAGTGATCCGTTCTCGGGTATATTCCAATATCATTGAGTGGGGCTCGTGTATTACCACTAAAACTTACCCTTTCTTCATCTCTTATCTTTACGAGCAAATCCAATTTTTCACTGAATAACAAATCATAATCCTTCAGATTGTAACCAAATAAAGGAAACGATTCGATAAATGACCCCCTTCCGGCCATTATCTCTGCCCTGCCTTTAGATAACGCATTGAGTGTCGCAAAGTTTTGATATACTCGAACAGGATCTTCAGAGGATAGCACAGTAACTGCGCTCCCCAGCTTGATGTGCTTTGTAATGGATGCAGCGGCAGCCAACATCATGTGTGGGGCCGATGCTGCGTAGTCGCTGCGGTGGTGTTCACCTATTCCAAAAAAATCCAGACCAACTTCATCTGCCAATTTGATTTCATCTAACACTTGCCTAATTCTTTCATCATAGGTAGGTTTATAGCCTGTTACTGGGTCTTTCATGACTTCAGCAAAAGTTGTAATGCCTAATTCAAATTTTTTCATTTTATCACCAATTTTAGTATATCATTTCGAATTCGAAATATATTAAAATTTGCTCATAAAAAAAGGCTAAACGACTTGAAGTGTTTTGCCTCTTCATTTCGTTACGCCCCTTTGATGGTGCTTTATTTTTTCGTGTAGTCCTGCTTACGAATAGTGCCATCGACTTTATGAATTACAATGGTTGTACCAGCTTTATCTGCTAAATCTGTAGCAACCTCTATGGCTTCTTTTTGCGTATCATAAAACTTGATTGTCTTTTTAGAACCTTCTTTTCTTATACGCCATTTCTTAAAATGAGGACTCTTTTCATCTTTGTTTTGTGAAACGTGATATCTTGGTGGTTTGTCAGAGGATACTACATCCTTTGAAGGATCATCTTCATCATCAGTTTCGCTTTCCTTGTTCGGTTCGACTTCTTTGACTTCTAAAGTAGGTTTCGTCTCTTTAGGAACCTCATTAACAGACACTTTTTGTACTTGTGGCTTCTCAGTCACCAATGGCTGCTCTTGGAAGGGTTCTTTACGAAATTCAATCACTTCAACTGATTTCTTCGGTTTCTTTAAAATGACCATCAATAAAACTAATACGACAACCGCTGCCAATACGACAATGACAACAACTAGGTTATCTTGAATAAACTCCAATAAATTTGACATATTTGACGCCTCCTTATTATAATTTTTACATATTTTAAGCTTAAATGCAAATTATTAAGGTATATTTATAGCAAATAAGAAAAAATGCGCAAAATGCGCATTCGTCTAACAATCATACTGTTCATTTTTAAACAACATTGGTTCTATTAAATACCAAGCACATAAAAGTCGTTTCCTTGTTGTTGGGATGAATAATTCTTTGTTGATAAACTCAACAAAATCACAAGCATCAATCCATTGATGATCAATGGTCTCACCTAGTTGAAGTATTACTTTATCAGATGATACTTGTGTTACAAATCCTCGAAACAAAGCGTCCTTTTCTGTTTTACGATATAATAGCGTTAAGTTTTCGGCATTTAGTCCGGTTTCTTCAAATAGTTCTCGCTTTGCCCCCTCAAGGGTTGTTTCACCTTTTAAAACGGACCCTCCTGTAATTTCCCAATAAAGAGGATAATTTTTAGATTCTGCTCTCTTAGTAACCAATATTTGATTATGAAGATTGACCGTAAGGATTTCCACTACTTCATGATACAAACCTTCTTTGTGAGGTTCACCACGTACCATGTCTATCCCTAGTTTATTGCCAAACTCATCACATGCATCAAAAAGTTCTTTTTTATGTATTTCGTTAAACATTACGTCACCTTTTCTGTTTATTTCTTCACATCAATTATAGTTCAAAAGCCAAAAAAAGTCTATCTATTATAGACAGACTTTTTATTCATCAATTGGAGCGGGTGACCGGGATCGAACCGGCGTCATCAGCTTGGAAGGCTGGGGTTCTACCATTGAACTACACCCGCAAATGATGGTCGGGAAAACAGGATTTGAACCTGCGACCTCCTGGTCCCAAACCAGGCGCTCTACCAAGCTAAGCTACTTCCCGAAAAAATAATGGCGTACCCAAGAGGACTTGAACCCCCAACCTTTTGATCCGTAGTCAAACGCTCTATCCAATTGAGCTATGAGTACAACTAAAATGGTGACCCGTACGGGATTCGAACCCGTGAATGCATGCGTGAAAGGCATGTGAGTTAACCGTTTCTCCAACGGGCCATATTTGAACAAGCGCATTTATAATTATACCATCAAAAATACGTTTGTCAATATTTTTTCATAACTTTTTTTAATCCAAAGCAATCTGTTTTAAAATTGATTTAGCAAACGTTTCTCCCTTAATGAATTTAATGATTTCATAGGCAAAATCGGTTGTACAACCAGCGCCTCTTCCTGTGATTATGAGGCCATCGGTAAGGGCTTTAGACGATGAATCATAGTGCCCTTCAAATCTTTTTTCATCTAATCCTGGATAAATGACATATTTAACCCCTTTTAATAGGCCCATTTCCCCTAAGAATCGTGGACCTGCACAAATGGCACATAGGAGTTTGCCTTCTAGTTTAAACGAGGCAGATAATGATTTAATATAGGTATCTTTCTCAATTGTCATTGAAACGTATTTACCTCCAGGAATGACTAAAAATTGATAATCATCCAGATCAATTTCATCTTTATGATAATCCACTTTTACTTCAAGTCCATAAGCGGTTTTGATTTCTTTTGATTCATTAATTGTTACGGTATCGATCTCAATTTGTGCTCGTTTCAATAAAGCTCTAGTCGAAAGTGCTTCTGTGTCTTCACAATCATCTGATAAAACCATTAAACCACGCATAATTGCCTCCTTAAAGGACTAATCCTATTAGTGTTTTAAACCTTTGGCTGCACGACTGTTCAAAAGCTTCATACGCTTCAATTTGAGAGGGTTTTCCAATGACATCCGAAATCACTTTAACGGATATAATTGGTTTCTCAAACAAGTAAGCAACTTGGTAAAACGCAGCACCTTCCATATCACAACAAGCATTTTCTTCGATCAAGCTGGTCGTGAAAGAGTCTCCTGTATATAGTTTAACATGTTTCACATTTAAAAGGCTAGAGAGTTTATTCAGTAGTTTTACATCTGTTTGATAGTATACCGGCATTTGTGGAACTTGACCTTTTTCATATCCAAAGATGGTTAAGTCAAAGTCATGATATATGGCTTGATTTACAATGACCATTTCGCCTTGAACCAATGGCATGAACCCTCCAACTAAGCCAACATTGATGATCCAATCAATTGGGTATTTGCTTAAAATGGCAGACAATACCATACTCGCATTTACTTTGCCAACACCTGTGGTAGCAAGCATCACTTTTTGGTCATTAATCGTACCTAAAACAATTGGTTTCCCTGCAATGGAAAGCCAGTTTTGATTTTGAATCAGTTGTTCTATTTGAGAAGTTTCTGAAGCCATAGCACCTATAATTAAAATCATTTCATCTCACCTAAAATCATTTGTATTTTTGAAACAATAATGTCGACTGCCACACCATGATTATAATCGTTAGGAATGATGACATCTGCGAACCGTTTGGTTGGTTTTACATACTTAAAGTGCATAGGCTTTACTGTATTTTGATATTGTTCTATCACAGATTCAACACTTCTACCACGTTCTTTTAAGTCTCTTTGAAGTCTTCGGATGAATCGTGTATCATCGTCTAATTCAACAAACAATTTTATGTCTGCTAAGTTTCTAATGCGTTCATCTGTCAGTATTAGAATGCCTTCTAAAATGATCACTTTTTTAGGCGATATGCTTTCGGTTTCTGTTGACCTGGTGTAACGTTCAAAATCATACATGGGTTTTTCGATTGTTTCGCCATCTAAAAGCCTTTTAATATCATTGACCAATAAATCGTTATCAAGAGAACTTGGATGATCATAGTTGACTTTATAACGTTGTTCTAAAGACATATCAGCTTGATTTTTATAGTAGTCGTCATGTTTGATGATTGCGACACTTTTCAAATCAAGTTTGCTAAGTATTTCATTGACTACAGTGGTTTTACCTGAGGCTGACCCTCCTGCTACTGCAATTATAACTGGTTTCATAGTTACCCCCTCACAAGTGATTTGTTCACCCATGATCTTCTAATCCATCTCGCAAGCATTGTAAAGCCTCTGAAGAGTTCATCTACGGCTATACCCAAATAGATGCCTAACAATCCAAGTCCTAGTGTATGACTGAAAAGATAAGCGAAAGTTATGCCGATCCCTAACATTGAAAATACAGCCATGACAAGTGGAAAAGTTGTATCACCCGTTGCACGTAAGGATTGAATAATGACTAAATTCAATGCCCTACCCACTTCTAATAATAACGCAAACCATAAAACTTGTCTAATGGTTTTAATAATGATTGGATCTTCAGTAAAAAACTTGGCTACTGGCGTGGCGAATACATTGAGAATAAGCACGGCTGACGTAACGATAGAAAGCGTATAAATCGTTGTTTTAAGCGTATTCTTATAGGCACCTTCATAATCTTCTTCTCCGATGTAGTAACCTGTTATAATCGCGTTTCCTGAGGCAAATGCACCGCTGAATAAGTAGATGTAGCTAAGCATTGTATTCACATAGGTTCTAGCTGTGATCATTTCTGTCCCAAGTTTGTTTACAAAAGAGAGTATGACGAACTGCATGACATTGTAAGTCATGTTTTCAAGCGCTGAGGGAATCCCAACCTTTAGTATTTTTTTTGCCTGATCGACATGTAGTTTTACATTTAAGACAGACAATCCAATTATTTTTTTTAATAATACCACTGAAACCAACATCGTAAATAGTCGCATTAACATGGTTGAGAGTGCCGCACCAGAAACGCCCATTTCAGGTACGCCAAAGTAACCAAAAATAAAAATATAGTTGAAAAAAATGTTAAATAGATTCGCAACCATCACTGTTACCATAACCTCTGTGGTATGACCATGACTTCTCAAACTTGCTGAAATTGCGTTTGACACTGCGACAAATATCAACGATATTGCGGTATAAAATAAGTATTTATACGTTAAATCTAAGATTTCAACCGGGGTTCCGATTAGTTTAAACAAAGTGTTTCCAAGTACTAATAATAGCAAAGAAATTGCAAGGCCGATGAATACTTGCATGAATATCCCCGTTAGAATTGTTTTTTTTGATTCTTCAACTCTTTTCGCACCTAAATATTGTGAAACCACGACGGCAATCCCTGTGGAAACCACGTTTAAAAGGACACCAAATAAATTGATGACTGTTGAAGCATTCCCAACTGCAGCGACACTACCAGTAGCATAACTGTTTGCCTTTTCGTAAGCAGAAATCATGATGGTATCGACTGATCCCATTAGTATAAAAAATGCCAACTCAATGAAGATTGGTAAGGTTAGGATAAAGATATTTTTTTGAAGCTTCTTATTCATAGTAAATTCCTCATAAATACGCTAGGTATTATAACACAAAACACCTTTTATTTATCAGAAAAAAGAAAAAATGAGACCGGTTAAGTCTCACTTTAATAGGTGTTTGTAGTTGTCATTTTCATTAAAAAACTTAATCGCGTAAGGACAACTGATGATGGCTTTATAACCAAGACCTTCAATGGCTTCTACACAAAGCAACATCAACTTATTAGCAATGCCCTGACCTCTATAGTCTGGATTGACTTCCACATGATTAATGTCAACAAGACCTTCGGACACCAAAGGAAAAGTGACTTCTGCAATCTTAGTTCCATCGTCGCATACATAAATTTGATGATCTTCTGTTATATAATCCATTTGAAATCCTCCTTAAATGGCACATTCTTCTTTCAATTGATCTAAATCTAGATTATCTTTTAGAATGTCTTGTTTATCCGTATTTCGTTTAAACCAAACCAATGCGTATGAACACGTCGGTATGACGCTCAAGTTATTTAACTTAAGTTGTTTATAAGCAGCTTCTAATAACAAATTGGCAACGCCTTGCCCCCTAAGAGAAGGGTCCACAAAAGTTCGATTTATTTCGACAACACCATCTTCTTTAAGTGGAAATCTGACTTCCGCTAGTAGTTTTTTTGAATCATTTTCGTAATATATTCTATCTTCAGTATGAATAAAGTTCATCATATCTCCTCCAAACTCATTGTATCACATATTTACAAATCTTCATTTTGATTTGCGTCTTTTAGTTCCTCTGGTGTAGGATCTGCGAAATCCGTTTTATCTTCCATGAATTCGATGATTTTATCATCTTCGCTTTTTTTAGTGCTGCCTAAGTATTCATTATATATTTTTCTAAATGATTGTGTCTTATGATCTCTAAGTATAATTCTCTGGATAAAAAGCGTAGCGATAATCATAATTGGGAAAAACGGTGTTCCAGGCGCTAACCAAAACACAAGAACGCCACTGCCAATCGTTAAGAACCATCCATTAGATGCAATAGAACCATAGATGATAAATGCGATTGCCCATCCGTAAAATATAGAGAATGAAATGAACAAGGCGATTAAACCTTTAGGGGTTCTTAACCCTAAGATAAGTCTAAAGATTGCTTTAAAAAATGTAATTGTAAATAGATAAAACTTTCTTAATAACTTCATTTAAACCCTTCTTTCAGTTTAAATTATACACTTTCACAAAATATATACAAGAGTGTCCAAAAATGAAAGTGTATACAAGTATTTTTTCATATGATTGTCATACATGAAGTTAACTTTTTTCTCGTATAAGAAATGAAAAAAACAACCCAAATGCATGGGTTGTAAATGTTAATATGGCGCCCAAACTAGGACTCGAACCTAGGACCCCCTGATTAACAGTCAGGTGCTCTAACCGACTGAGCTATTTAGGCATTTTTAACTGCAATATTATTATAGCATATTTATGAGTTTTGAAAAGTATTTTTTGTGTGTATTTAAATATTGTTGTTTCAATTGTATTCAAAAAGCAAAAAAAAACGGCCTAAAAGCCGTGTGTTTGAAAATCGTGGCGCCCAAACTAGGACTCGAACCTAGGACCCCCTGATTAACAGTCAGGTGCTCTAACCGACTGAGCTATTTAGGCGTTTTATTAAGATTTGCCTGGCAACGTCCTATCTTCGCAGATACTTCTACTATTTTCGGCGCTGAAGTGCTTAACTTCTGTGTTCGGGATGGGAACAGGTGTGTCCACTTCGCCATCGTCACCAGACATCTCTCAAAACTAGATAAATTCATTGTAAGGTTAAGTCCTCGTTCT
>JAVESF010000025.1:0-10246 GCA_034006765.1 Acholeplasma sp.
TAGTAATAGAACGGTTTTCCCTTACATGTGGCTTTGTCAAAAAATATCCCCGGTGTCTTGTAAAATGCCTGCTCACTCAAACTGATTTGGGCCCTATGTGCTTTCTGTACCAGGTCATGCAGGGGGTACTTTATGTCCGGTTTGTTTTTATCGTACACCAGAGAATTTTCCCAAACGATAGAACGGAGGGGTATGTTGTACGTGGTGACAATGAAATCGTTCAGTCGTTTTTTTAACCGGTCAATGGCCTTCTTGATGGCATGTCCGTTCAAATCAGATCCTGTAGAAGCGGCCGTAGCCGAGGTGTTGGGAATGACCATGGTATTGACCGGGTAGATGCGGATGGCCTCTTTTTTCAGACCGAATTCCCGGCTCGCCACGGTTTTCATTTTATCGTACAGCCCCTGACCCATTTCCACACCGCCCTGGTGGATGGTCATGGACCCGTCTTTGTACAGGTTGACAAGGGCTGCTCCCTGGTTCAGGAAGGTAGTGGTGTAAGAAATACCAAATTTGACGGGCACCAGCGCCAGACCTCTTTTGGTAAATTTATTTATCCTGTTGAAATCGGCAGCTGCCTGCTTTCTCTTTTCGTAATCGGAGGATGTAAGCAGCTGATTCAAAATGGCTTCCAGCACGTTTTCTTTCACAACCTGCCCGTACGGCGTAACGTTTCGGCCCTTTTTTGCGTAGAAATTTCTTTGTCTTACCAGAGCCGGGTCCAACTCCAGGGCAGCTGCCACCTCTTCCATAATATGCTCAATTACGGCAATGGCCTGCGGGGCACCAAAACCCCTGAGGGCTGTATTGGAAGCTTTGTTTGTTTTGCAGGGGTAGATGTCCGATTGGATGGCAGGGATGTAGTAGGCGTTGTCCAGATGCAACATGCACCGTTCCAGAATGGCGTACGACAAATCTGAACAATAGCCGCAGTCAAACAGAAAACGGCTGCTGTACGCCGTAAGCAACCCTTCGTTCGTATAGCCTGCTTTGTAATATACCACGGCCGGGTGTCTTTTGCCCGTAAATACCATATCTTCCCTTCTGTCCAGCACCATACGCACAGGTCTGTTGCAAGCAGTAGCCAGTAGCGCACTCCAAACGGCACACCAGGTGCTTTGCGTTTCTTTTCCTCCAAAGCCGCCGCCAATCACATGTACCGTCACCTCTACTTTTGAGGCTTCTATGTTCAGTACTTTGGCAACGGCGAGTTGGTTGGCCGTGGGGTCTTGTGTACCCGAGGTAATACGCAGGCTGCCATCGGGCAGGGGAAGGGCCAGGGAGCCTTGTGTTTCCAGGTAAAAGTGTTCCTGTCCTCCAATTTCCAGCTTGCCTTCCACGGTATGGTCTGCCGAGGCAAAGCCGCTCCCGGTATCGCCTCGTTCCATATGCAGGGGGTTGAAAAGGAAGTCTCGGCTTTCAAAAGCCACTTGCGGGTCCAGCACCGGCGGAAGTGCTTCTATCCGGATTTTTACCTTTTCCATGGCTTTTTTGGCACAGGCTCTGTTGTCGGCAGCTACCAACAAAACAGCCTGTCCGGCATACTCCACCTTACCTGCGGCAAGAACGGGTTCGTCCTCGGCCACCGGTCCCATAGAATTCACTCCCGGAATGTCTTTAGCAGACAGAATAGCATGTACACCCGGGCATTGCAGGGCTTCTGTTATATCTATTTCATGGATGATCCCGTGAGCTACGGGGCTGGGGAACACAAACCCGCAAAGCAGGTTGTGCGGCTTGTCCAGATCGTCCAGAAACAGGGTTGTGCCCCTTACGTGTGTTTCCAATCCTTTATCTGTCATGATTTCTTCCATGTGTTTCTAAAAAACAGCTTACCAGCAAATGGGAAGCTGCCTTCATTCTGTAGCCGGCAGAGCCTCTCACGTCGCTTATGGTGGAAAAGAGTTGCGGCATGAGGGCCGAGGCCCCGGCGAACGTTTCTTCCGAGAAAGGCCTGCCGTTTAAAAAGTCTTCCAGTTCCTTTGAACTGACAGGGGTAGGGGCCATGCCTCCAAATCCGGAGGAGGCGTTGCATACAATTCCGTTTACCACATCAAAACAAAGGCAAAAGGTAAGGGTAGATATGTCCATGTCTTTTCTTGCGGATTGCTTATGGGCAAACAGCTTTCGGGTTTTTGACGGGATAGGAATCCGGACGGCATAAATGATTTCATCCGGTGCCAGCAGGTGGGTATGGTAGCCGGTATTAAATCCTTTACAGGCTACCGTACGGCTGCCGCCGGAAGTTCTTAATTTAAGTTGTGCATTGAGGGCCAGCAGCAAAGGCATAATGTCGCCCACAGCAGAAGCTCCGGCCAGGCTGCCACCTATTGTGGCTCTGTTTCTGACCGGTAACGAGGCAAAAGAAAGCAGGTAGGCTTCCGCGGCAGGGTATAGGGGAACGAGCATGTTTTTGAAAGTTTCCACAGAAGCTCCTGCACCCAGTGTTACCCATCCCTCTTCCCTTTGGATTTGTTTCAGTTCTTCCAGGTCCGACGTGTCAATCAACGGCCGTTGTTCCGGTTCTTCCAGGATGTTTTTGACACTAAAATCACTGGCACCAGATACGATGGGGTACCGGGGGTATTTGCGTTTGTATTCCAACAGGGAGGATACCGTTTGTGGTTTTATATAAGGACCCATGCTTCCTTCCCAAAAGAATTCTCCGGGGAGGGCAGGCGGTAATTCAATAGTTGGTTCTCTAAGGGACTGTACCGTTGCATTCAGGTCTGTGAGGGCTTCTCGTATGCTCTCGTATCCTGTACACCGGCACAAGTTGCCGGAAAGAATTTCCTGTATGCTTGTCGGCGTGAATTTTCTCCCGGTCTCGTACGCCGCAAAAGAAGACATGGCAACTCCGGGAGTGCAGAACCCGCATTGTGTTCCTTTTCTGTGTAGCAGGGCCTGTTGTACGGGGTGCAATTTCCCGTTTTTTGCAATGCCCTCGATGGTTATCAGGTGCTTGCCGTCCAGCATGCCCAGCAACATCAGGCACGCGTTTGCCGCGTACAATACGGTGTTGCCTGCTGTATCTTTTTGCGCCAGAGCCACCATGCAGGAACCGCAGTCTCCTGTGCCGCAGCCTTCCTTTGTTCCTGTCATTTTTCTGAAGTCTCTCAGGTATTTCAATACAGTAATCTGGGGATCCGGTGTGCCGTATTCCGAGAAATCCAAGGCTACAGGATCACCATTCAAAAGAAATTGAATTTTCGATCTCATTTCTGTGCCATAATTAGTTGGATATAAAGTTAAAAATTATATTGTACCAATGACAACAGATTCAAAAATTTTCGACATTTGCATATTATTTAAATCTGTAAATTATGAAACGTCTACCCTCACTGCTTGTACTATTTTTAATTGTGCTTACGCACCTTGTTTCGTGTACAAAAAATCCCCAAACTCCGGGATCGCAAACAACCATTACAATAGCATCCGGTACTTCTTCTTATGACTATGTATTCAGCCCCGAAGCTGACTGGACTACCACAGCTTCAGCCAGCTGGTTGTCTGTTTTTCCTGCTTCCGGCAGTGCCGGTGAAAACATCACCCTACAGGTATCTGTCGGAGAAAATACGAGTTATGATGCCAGAAGTGCCAATATAACCATTACGGCAGGCGAAAAGAAATATAAACTTACCGTTAAACAGGCTGCCAAGAAAGGCTTTCAGCTTACCGGTACTACGTTCTCTGTTGGTAAAGACGGTGGCAATATCACCATACCCATAAAAGCCAATGTGACTTATACCTGCACTGTTTCGGCGGGTGCTACATCCTGGTTGTCGGTTAGCCGGACAAAAGCCTTGTCAAATTATACGATTATTTTACAGGCAGCAAAGAACGAAACGTACGATGCAAGAACAGGGACCGTTACCATTGCTTATGAAGGCCAATCTGCTACTGTCACAGTTACCCAAAGTCAGAAAGATGAATTGATTATGAGTCAGAAAGAGTTTGAGATAGACAGTGAAGGCGGAGAGTTGAAAGTACCTGTTTCTACCAATATTGAATATACGTGTAGCGTGATGGAAGGGGCAAAGGATTGGATTTCCATTACCAATCCGCGCACAAAAGGGCTGGAAGATTACAATATTGTATTGCAAATTGCTGAAAACGAGGGTAACGAAGGTAGAGTGGGTCAAATCAAAGTTACAGGTGCCGGTAAAGAGAGTTTTATTACCATCACTCAACTAACCTGGGACCCGGCAGCCGTTCAAAGGTCTGCATTGATGGCGCTGTACAACGCATTGAATGGGAATCAGTGGGTTAACAAAGACAACTGGGGCTCTGACAAACCGCTTGGCCAGTGGTATGGGGTAACGACGGATGGGAATGGGGATGTTATCCAACTGGAGCTGCAGGAAAACAACCTTTCCGGCACGTTACCTGCTGAAATCGGAGATTTGGTGAAGATTACCGCTCTTTATCTGGGATACAACTACGGCATAGGCGGAAGTATTCCCGCTGAAATAGGAAACCTGAAGGAGCTGGAAATTCTGAATCTGTATGGAAATGAACTGAGCGGAGAAATTCCGGAAGAGTTGTATTCCCTTCCTGAATTATTTTCCCTGAATCTGGGTAACAACAACTTTTCCGGGGAGCTATCACCCAAAATTGCCGGTTTAAGTAAGCTACTTGACCTACGGCTGGGTATCAATAATTTTTCAGGACCCTTGCCAAAAGAACTGGGACAGATGAGTCTTATCCAGGTAGATCTCAACAACAATTCATTCTCGGGCTCACTGCCCGATGAACTGGGAACGTTGAATAATCTTACAACCCTCAACCTGGCTACCAATAATTTCTCGGGTATTATACCCATTTCTATTCTTAACAATCCCAATATCTGGGATAAATTCTGGGGTACAATTATAGCCTATAATAATTTTGATCTTTCCACCCTTACCTATTTCCCGGCACCTGACTTTACGTTCAATGACGTAGAAGGCAACAACATTAATCTTGGCCAGGAATACAGCTCAAATGAATACACCATACTCTATTACTGGACTACCTGGTGTCCCTATGCCACAGCGTTTCATCCTACAATAATTTCACTCTACAATCAGTATAAATCCAAAGGTTTGGATGTTATCGGCTATTCAAGTTCTGATCAACTTTATGATCAGATGGGCATGACAGACCAGAAGCTTAAGGAGGCAGCTGATCAATTAGGTATGCCATGGAGAACTATATACGTGACTCCAGAGTACCATGATGCCTATTATTCCATGATGACTCGGGGTAATTCACCATCTATTCATGTTATTGATAAAATCGGCAACATTGTATTTTCTACTTATGCTTTCTCTCAGAGCTACAATGATCTGGAAGCTTTTATTGCAGATAAACTGGGCGAAGGTTCAGGACATAGTTATTATTCTTCCACAGATTATTCGGCAGACGGGACAATCAGGACATACCAGACGCATACGGCAGGAGAAGGCATAAAACTTATATTTACCGGCGATGCATTTACAGATAAGGACCATGCTAATGGTTCTTTTGATACAAGAATGAATCAGGCAATAGAGGCTTTCTTTAGTGAAGAACCCTATACCTCGTTACGGAATCGTTTTGATGTGTATTCCGTGGCTGCCGTATCAAAGAACCGCGAGATTACGGATGATTCAGAAACAGCATTTAGCACCTATTTTGGTGCCGGAACAAAAGTGGGCGGAGATGATGCGGCAGTATTCACTTATGCACAGAAAGTTCCCGGTGTTGACCTGGCAAAAACCCTGGTTAGCGTTGTGATCAATTCGCCCAATTATTCGGGTACATGCTATATGTATGAAGATAACGCGGCCATTGGTTATTCGACAATCTCGGGGTATTCAGAGGCGGAATTTGCCAAGCTGATCAGGCATGAAAGCGGGGGACACGGTTTTGGTAAATTGCTGGATGAATACGCTTATTCAGGAACCATTCCTACGAGCGCGAAGAATGAATTTATCCACCAGAGAGATGAATTGGGTTGGGGAGGGAACGTAGATATTACGTCCAATCCGACCGAGATACAATGGTCGGTCATGTTAAGTGATACGCGCTACCAGGATGTTGTAGGTATCTATGAGGGTGCCTTGACGTATGCTTCAGGAGCCTGGAGGCCCACGCATAACAGTATCATGCACCTGAATACAGGCGGTTATAACGCACCGTCCCGGTTTGCCATATACAAGCGCATTATACGACTGTCCGAGAACAGGGAGGCTTCGTTTGAGGAATTTGCCACATTCGATGCTCCCAATATTGGAAGACCCACTGCCGCCGCTGCAGCGGTAGAACAATACGAACCGCTGGCACCGCCGGTATTTATAAAAGGCAGTTGGAAAGATGCGAAGAAGAAGTAACCGATAAATCAATATGACAACATAATGAAAAGATTTATTCCCTATCTGTTTACAGTGTTGGTAGTATTTACCGGCATTGTCTCGTGTACTAAGGAGCCTTATATCACGCCCGGGAGTTCACAATCCATTTCCTTAGAGGCCGGCTCTGCCTCCTCTGAATTTGTATTCAGTACAAATTATGACTGGACAGCCAGATCTTCGGAATCCTGGCTATCTGTTTCTCCCGCATCGGGTAGTGCCGGGGAAAATATCAAGATTAAGATATCTGCTGCAGAGAATAGCGGTTATGATGTAAGGAGTGCAACTGTAATGCTTTCTGCAGGGGAAGCCACCCAAACTATCACTGTTCAGCAGGCCGAGAAGAAGGGTTTTCAAGTTACCGGGAGTACATTTTCCATTGGTAAAGACGGTGGTAATGTTACCATACCCGTTAAGGCAAATGTAACTTATACCTGCGCTATTTCGGAGAATGCTACATCCTGGTTGTCAGTTAGCCAGACAAAAGCACTATCCAACTATACGATTATTTTGCTGGCAGCAAAGAACGAATCGTACGATGCAAGAACAGGGACCGTTACCGTTGCTTATGAAAGCCAATCTGTTACTGTCACAGTTACCCAAAGTCAGAAAGATGAACTGATTGTGACTCAGCAAGAGTATGAAATAGGCAGCAAGGGCGGAGAGTTGAAAGTACCTGTTTCTACCAATATTGAATATACGTGTAGCGTGACGGAAGGGGCAAAGGATTGGATTTCCATTACCAATCCCCGCACAAAAGGGCTGGAAGATTACAATATTGTGTTGCAAATTGCTGAAAACAAGTATGATGCAAGCAGGGTGGGTCAGGTCAAAGTTACAGGTGCCGGTAAGGAAAGTTTTATTACCATCACCCAGGGTGTTGACGAAGACCTGCAAAGACAGAGGCCTGCATTGATGGCGCTGTACAACGCATTGCATGGGAATCAATGGAATAAAAAAGATAGCTGGGGCTCTGATAAACCTCTTGGAGAGTGGTATGGCGTTACGACGGATGAACATGGGTTTGTCGTTGCACTATCCCTACCGGAAAATAATCTCTCCGGCACTATTCCTCCTGAAATCGGAGATTTCACTAAATTAAAAAACTTAAATTTAGGGTGGAACATCGGAGTCCACGGAGTTATTCCACCTGAGATTGGAAAACTGAAAGCACTGGAAGTACTTTATTTAACAGGTAATGACTTGACAGGTGGAATCCCGGACGAACTGTTCTCGGTCTCGGAACTGCAGAATCTGTATTTGGCGGACAACAAGCTTTCCGGTGAATTGTCGCCCAAGATAGCACAACTCTCTAAATTGAGGATTCTTTACCTAAGTTGGAATAAATTCACGGGACCTTTACCAAGTTCTATGGGGCAAATGAGTAATCTTAGACAGGTTTTTCTTTACAATAATTCATTTTCAGGCTCATTGCCCGATGAACTTGGCTCTTTGAACAATCTTGAAGACTTCAACATTAGTATAAACAAACTGTCGGGTACTATTCCAATTTCTATTCTGAACAATCCCAATATATGGCAAAAATTATGGGCAGATATAATAGCTGGGAACAATTTTGACATCTCTAACTTGACCTATTTTCCCGCTCCCGATTTTACTTTCAATGATGTAGCCGGTTCAAGAATTAACCTTGGAGAGGAATACAGCTCAAATAAATACACGGTATTATATTTATGGCAATCATGGTGTGGTTATGCTTCAGCGTTTCATCCTAAACTCATTTCACTCTATAATCAGTATAAATCTAAAGGTCTTGATGTTATTGGCTATTCAACTCAAGATCACATTTATAATGAGATGGGGATGACAGATCAGAAGCTGAAGGAGATTGCGGATAATTTAGGTATGCCGTGGAGAACAATATATATAACCGGGAAGTATCAAGATGCTTATTACTCAATGCTGAGCGGAGGTTCACCGACAATCCATGTGGTGGATCAAAAAGGGAATATGGTTTTCTCTACTTATGCTTTCTCTCAGAGCCGCAATGACCTAGAAGCTTTTATTGCAGATAAACTGGGCGAAGGTTCAGGACATAGTTATTATTCTTCCACGGATTATTCGGCAGACGGAACAGTCAGGACAATCCAGACACATACGGCAGGAACGGGCATAAAACTCGTCTTTACAGGGGATGCATTTACCGACAAGGATCATGCTAATGGTTCATTTGATATGTGGGTGAATAAAGCTGTGGAGGCATTTTTTAGCGAAGAGCCCTATACTTCTCTACGTAATCGTTTTGATGTATATTCCGTGGCTGCCGTCTCCAAGAACAAGGAAATTACGGAGGAGAACTGCGAAACAGCCTTCGGTACATTTTTTGGTATTGGTACATTTGTGGGCGGCAATAATGAGAAGGTATTTGAATATGCCCTGAAAGTACCGGGTGTGGATATGACAAAAACGCTTGTTACCGTTATAGTCAACTCGCCCAACTACTCAGGAACATGTAGTATGTATGAAGACAACGCTGCCATTGGATATGTTCCGATAATCGGATATTCAGAGCCGGCATTTGCTAAAACGCTTGTACACGAAAGTGCCGGTCACGGTTTTGGAAAATTGCTGGATGAATATGCTTATTCAGGAACAATATCTGCTGATGCGAAAAATTGTTTTATTTACCAAAGAGACGATCTGGATTGGGGAGCTAATGTGGATGTCACATCTGATCCGGCCAAGATACAATGGTCGGTCATGTTAAGTGATGCACGCTATAAAGATGTAGTGGGTATCTATGAAGGCGGACTCACATGTGCTCATGGAGCATGGAGACCTACCTATAACAGCATAATGCGTAACAATACCGGTGGCTTCAACGCACCGTCACGGTTTGCCATATACAAGCGCATTATACGACTGTCCGAGAACAGAGAGGCTTCTTTTGAGGAATTTGCCACATTCGATGCTCCTAATCTTGCAAAGACTGCTGCCGCACCTGCAACGGTAGAAAAATACGAACCGCTGGCTCCGCCGGTGTTTATAAAAGGCAGTTGGAAAGATGCGAAGAAGTTGAAGAGTGTAAAATAATCCGGGTGGCCGTTGCCACATGATATATCCGGGAGCTTTGGTACGTCCAGGCTCCCGGATATTTTCTTAAGCAGATTCTTACTGCGCGTCAAGTATCCATTTCTTAAAACCGTCCTTATACTTTCTGGAAACTTCTATGGTATAAGGCCCTACTGTCACCTGGTTGGCGGTGGAGTGTGTGATGTGGTTCACATTGATTAGAAAGGAGCGGTGCACCCTGATAAAGCGTTCGTCCAGAACCGATTCCCATTGTGAGATTTTCATCTTGGTACGGTAGTCCGTTTGGCTTTCGGTACGTATCCAGACCTCGGCATCACATGATTCTACCAGCAGCATGGAATCAATCCGTAGAGTGACTTTTTTGCGATCCGATGTGAAGGTGATGTATTCATTGGGTGGTACGGTTTTCACCAGGTAACGTTGCAAGAGGTGCTCCATGGCGACAAAAACAGCCAATAGGAGCCAGATAAGGATGGGATTGAAGAGCAGACCCGGCAAGGTGTCGGGGTAGAGTTTCAGCAGGTACCAGCTGGTAAAAATGATACACAAATATTCTGTAAGCAACGTAGAAGCGGCCAGGCAGAAACTGTGCATTATACCTTTGCGCCTGTTTTCAAAGGACAGATCTTTCATAAGGTATTTGGCCAGCAATGCTCCGGGCAGGAACATGATGGCCAGCAATAATGCTTTGGAGTACCCGTTTACTATACTGGTAAATACCAGGCTCATCACCAGCACGACTCCAAACCAATACGCCAGGCTGAAATGCTTTTTCATATTCAAAAATAGGCATTTTCCTCAAAAGGTGGTTATGACACCTT
>JAVESF010000026.1:0-10168 GCA_034006765.1 Acholeplasma sp.
TGGTTGGTAATACGATGAACGTTGACAATAAGGCTAATGATAGATTGACCAAGGTCATTATACCAAAATTCGATAAAATGACGAAATCAGATAGGATTAGTGCACTGAATCCCCCCATCGTGGTTAATGATGAAACCAAGATTGGATTGGCCATTTTGGATAAAGCATTTTGGATTGCTTCACCTGAAGATGCGGATGTCTCTAGTTCTTCTTCATAGCGTTCAATGATCAACACTGTAAACTCTGTCCCTATCCCCATGATCAATGCGCCAAGGGTGGCTGTGAGTGGTGTATAAGCAATCCCAAACAAAGACATGACTAAGCCACTCCAGCCTACGATTAAAATGACCGGTAATATTGGTAGAATCGCTCGATAAAAAGATTTGTAAATAATCAACAATGTAACGAAGATTAAAGATAAGCCAATGATAGTCATTTCATATCGACCAGTTGTCAAAGCTTTCATCATTTCATTATCAATCACAGATTGCCCCGTGATTGATATCATTTGATCAGCGTTTGTCATCGTGATGTCATAAGATAAATCTGTTAAAAACTGTTCAAATGTTTCATCCGACATATCATGTAGAGATAGATTGATTACCATCATGGTTCTAGCATCATTTATAAAGAGTTTTACCTGATCTTTGGGTAAGTTATCCAAAGCCCCATCTAAATCTCCTTCATATGAGTCTATACCACTATAGCTAAGTAATGTGGTTAATGATTGTGTTTCAATCACGCGTTCTTGATAATCTGTCTTTATTAACAGTTCAATATCACTAACTAATTCAAGACTACGCTGTGTCAATACGTCATCGTCTTGAATCATAATTGCGATTTGTTCTGTCGAACCTATGATTTCTCTTAGTGTTCTGATGTCTTCAAGTGCTTCACTATCTTGGGGCATGAAGTTTTCTAAATTCGTTTCTGCTTTCGCATCTAAATCGAAATAGATACCTAAACCTGCTAGTATCATGGCAACGAATAATATCACGTATTTAAACTTCATTGAAACGAATGCCAACTTATGGACAAACTGGTTATGTTTGACTACTTTTTTTGGTTTATTTTTGATAGGACTAGGGAAATGTTTGTCTCTTATATATAGAAATGGTAAGAAAATCAAAACGCCAATGATAAAAGCGAAAATAATCCCAATCGTCAACATCGATCCAAAGTCATTAATCATTGGGACTTTAGATCTATATAAACTCAATAACCCCAGTGCGGTTGAAATCATAGCTGTTAGAACAGCAGGTACGGTTTTCTTTAATGTTTTGATTAATGCTTGTTCGTGATTCATGATTCGCTCCTTTCGATTTCATATCGTGTTTGAAACTGGATGAAATAATCAATCCCTAACCCGATTAAAACCGGGAATACGGCCATAGAAACCATGGTTAATCCAATATTGAACCAACCCATGATGCCTACTGTGACAACCACAGCGACTAAAATCATGACAATTGGCAATAAGCGCATTTTCACACGATAAGTGAGCATCAGAATGACGATCATCGCTAGAATGGCAAACAGCATCATATTTTGCATACTTGCCATCATGGAAGATTTGATCGCGCGGTCTAATATAGGTTTACCTGAGACTAAGACTTGATCACTTTTGTCTTGTTCTAAAATAATTTGATTGATGGCATCACTGATGTCATCAACTGCTTGGTCTGTGACATCGCCTTCTAAAACAAGTACCATGCGCAATTTTCCATCCACTATGAAGCCTTGAAACATATCTTTCACTTCGCCATCTTGATAGATCATTTGATCAAGGGTGGCTTGACTGGTTGGAAAACCAGGTTCAAATGCATTGAAGTTTTGTTGGATAGCATCTAAGCTTTCCCCCATCTGATTGAGATTTGTCCCCATGGTAGATAAGGCCATTGAAAGCTGAGCCATACTGGTTTGTTGTTGTTCGAGTAATGATGATAAATCCACCATTGTCAAAAGAATTTGACCAAGTGCTGATGCCGTATTGGTAGGCACATCGGTTAAAGTAGATTGGTTAGTTAGATTACTTATGCTGGTTTCTAGTTGACTGGTGCGCAGTAACATGTCATCTACTAAAGCTATTTCTGTCGTCATACTTTCATCTAGACTAACCTTTAACGTGTTTAAGTCAGATTCTAAACTGTTTACGCTACCACCCAACGTATCCATGACATTAAACATGTTCACTAAACCAGTTCCTAGTTGATTTTGAGCTGTAATTAATGACGTTAAATTGTTGCTTAAGGCCTCTACATCAGGTGTTGCTGGTTGATTGGTTTGTAGCTGAATCGATAAGGTAGTTAACTGATTGGAAACCTCAATTAAGCCTTGTGCCATTTGTGCCAAACCTGAACTGGTTTGTACATACATGGTTTGACTAATTTCTTTAATCAACGTCACAGGACTATTGATGGCATAAATGCCAGCCATGCCTTCTGTTTCTTTTTGAATCTCATACATGAAGGCGAGTGTTTGTTGATCGTATAACGAATCCTGATCAAATATGATAATAATGGGGTCTTTACCAAAAGCCGTTTGATACGCCTCATTATCTTGATATAAATCCGTTGTATCTGAAATCAGTGTGTCATTACCTGTTTTTAATGATATATTAGTTACCCCGACAAACAAGCCAACTAACAAAATCGATGTTGTTATCATGGTTTTGATTGGATACTTTAAAATTAAAGCGATTATGTATTTCATTGCTTCCTCCTTTTTTTATAGTTAGTGCTCACTAACATATGATACACTTAAAACACCAACTTGTAAAGTAGAAAGTTGGTTTATGTTTTAATTCAGTTCACTAGCTACTAATTCTAGTGCTTGTTCAACGATAACATGCATATCTAAATATTGATAGGTAGCTAATCTACCACCAAACAAGTATTTAGACTCTTGACGTGTCTTTTCCAAATAACGATTATAGATTACACTATGCTTTTGATCGGTAATTGGATAATAGGGTTCTATGCCTGGTTCCCATTTGAATGGAAACTCTTTGCTAATGATGGTTTTAGGTGATGCCTGTTTTAAGTGCATAGGTTATACTTAGTTGAACAGAATACATATAACGTATACATCATCTCAACTGCACTAAAGTTAAATCCTAACATTGTTTGTATCCTACCCATCCCACTCCTCATGTCTAACTCCCTTGTGTAAAAGTAGATTCTCTTTACTTTACTATAATCAATCATGAATTCGCTCCAGTATCTTTAATGCTTGTTCGAGCGAAGTTGTCACCTTGATGCCTTTACTTTCAATCACGACGATGGAATGATCAAACCTTGTAAAGTGTGTTGATTTCTTGATTATCTCTTCGCTTCTTAATAAATTCATCTTGATATCTTTCCCATCGACGATACTTTCATCTGTTCCAATATTGTCTATTCTGATAAAATCTCCTGATATATGGTTATACGCACTCACCCAATCTCTTAACGTCGTCCTTGCATATCCATACTTTCTTGAATAATCCATTTGACTTAAGTTGCTTGCTAAAAAGTGTCTTACTACTTCGAATCTTTCTTTATCTGTATAATGTTTCCCCATCTGTTTTCTCACTTTCTTTTGATGGCTTAAGTGTACAAAAAAACACCCTATTTCTCTAGGGTGTTAGTTTTTGAAATTTACTAACTAGTTAAGTAATCGTGTAATTGATTAAATCAGATTTTCATGTATGTATAGAAAAAGCATGATTTTTGGCTTCAACTTGACCAATGAAAAGTTGAAAATAGGGAGAATCAGCCCTATATAGCGCAAAAAAAGGCATGATACAATTGTATCAAACCTATGCTTGTTATATGGCGGAGAAAAGGGGATTTGAACCCCTGCGCCGGGTTAACGACCTACGAGCTTTCCAAGCCCGCCCCTTCAACCACTTGGGTATTTCTCCAAAGCCATTTCATTATAGCGTACTATCCTTTGGTTTTCAAGCAAAAACCATGAAAATTATATTTTTAAATCACCTGGCTGAATAAAACCCTTTTTTCTAAATAATACATCTAGCCCATACACCATGATGATTGGCAGTATGATCTGTAATACAATGATGGCCAAGAAAGCATTGACATTTTGTCCCATAGCATCGAGTGTCCCAAATTGACCGACGAGACCGGAAGTCCCCATGCCTGCACCAGAAGGTGTAGTCTCTGTTTTGAAAACCAGTGTAGAAATTGGACCCAGTATGGCTGAAACAATAATGGTTGGTAGCCATATGATCGGTTTTTCTAAGATGTTTTTAAACTGCAACATCGAAGTGCCTATCGCAACCGATATAACCGTACCGATATTGTTATCTTTTCTAGACATCACAGCGAATCCTAACATTTGAATTGAACAACCTACTACTGCTGCGCCTCCTGCAATACCACCTAATGAAATTGAAATGGCAATTGCTGCACTAGATATTGGTGCAGTTAAAGCCATGCCCATTATCACTGCAATCAAAACGCCCATTAATAGCGGTTGAAGTTCTGTGGCATACTGTATGAAATCCCCTAACGCAGTCATCGCTGTTTTTACAGGAAGTCCTATCAAACTGGCTACTCCAAAAGCTAACAAAACACCGAACAACGGTACAATAATAATATCAACTGGTGTTTTTTTAGACAATGCATACTTCAGCAAAAAGTATACAGAGATGGTTGTAAAATAAGCAACCATTGGATCGTTATACAAACTGGTAGAGATCCCACCTGCAATCCCTGAAACAACCAACTTAATGCCTTCAAGTTTTAAGGCAATCGAAATCCCAAATCCAATCCCAATCCCCATCAAGGGTTTTAAGATGCCTGAAAGGTCTAATAATGAATCTCCCACAAAATCAAACCCAGGAATTCCATAGGCGATTTTTGAAAATTGAGATAAAATGACCCCGATAATCAATGTGGAAAATAATCCAATGGCCATTCCGTTAAAACTCGTAATAAAAAAATGTAATACCTGTTTTCTTTTTGTCATGAACTGTCCCCCAACAACTTGCTACAAATCCGTAGCTTGATTTCTGATAAAAGTTAAAAAGTGTTCTTGGAATAATCTGTTTTGATCTAAAAATACAATGCTTTTGGTCTTATTGAATCCTTCTAAAATCGTTTTTGGCCTTTTTTGCTCAAAAAGAAGGCAGGCATCTTTAATCACTTCTTCTTCGTGTTGTCCACACACTAAATACATCGGATAAGTCCCGTTCGGTTTACCTAATTTATAAAAGCGTTTAAAGCCTTTTAAGGCTAATAGGCTAGACCTCTTGAAGGTTTTTGAGGTTTTCATAAACCGTTCAATGCCACTGTCTGATAAACTAGCCTTATTAGCATAGTATTTTTTATAAGCTTCCATATTAAAGGCCCATAAGATGGCTAGTTTCATTTTCGTCCAAAAACGTTCTTTTTTGATTTTTTTATAATCGTTATCATAAATTGAGTAGCTGCCAATGGCAGTTAAGCTTTTTAAACGCTTCTGGTATATGTGCGCAAATCCTTGTGCGATTAAAGCGCCTTCTTGAACGCCAATAAAATGTGCTTCTTTAATCATATGTGCATCCAAGATGGTTTTAAGGATTTCTGGCACATCTTTAAACCCGACATTGCTAGAAGACCCACTCTTACCATGACCAGGCAAATCTAACAGTAATAACTGAAAATCTTTTTTAAGCGTGATCACCAATTGATCGAAAATGGTTCTATTAGAAACGAACGAGTGTAGTAAAACCAACATAGGTTTAGCCTCGTTTTTGTGAACGACATAATATATTTCACAATCTTTAAATCTTATCGAATAATCCATATGCCTAACACCTCACATAAAGTATACCAAAACACACACTACTTTGTAATAAAAACTATCAGAAAACGTTTTATTTTTAAGTTTCAAAGATTAATTTATTTTTAACCTTAACAACCGTTTTTCATAACAAATCAACTTTTTTTCAATAAGTCTTATAATGTCTTGGTATCTATTTTGATAGATAATCCCTGTTAGTTCATAACACATAAAACCTACTATATGCGTTTCCACATGGCACACAGAAGCTGCTTGGCCTATAGCATGCAGAAAACTTGCACATACTGCATCTTCTTTTCTCACTAATAGTTTGGCTTGGCGTTTGATTCAATCATTAATGATGTGCACGAGTTCGTTCGTCTTTTTATCTCCAGTTATCATTAAACCACCTTGTATCCTACCGATATAAATTTTAAATATATGACAAATGTGCCGTTGTTTTAATCCTAGACTCATTTTAAAATATAGATGAACCCCATAAAAAGGAGTGGTCTATTGTGACACAATTTTGTATCTATAAAAACATAAAATACTTTACCCCTTTAAAAAATACCACTTATGAAACGCTTGATAAGTGTTTTCCTACGTTTCGACAAGCCAACCAATACTGTTCTAAAATGAATGAACACTTCGCTTATATGCGAACTGAAACTGTCGAAGACGAAACCGTCCATATTCATACCTTTTATACCATCAAAGAAGAAATTTTCGACCAAACCTAAAAGATCGGTATGTTATATAACAATAGTGTAAAATTATTATATCTGATTACGTATCTTTATGTTATAATCAATAAGGAAAAGTCTTTTAAACAGGCTGATATTGTCAAGGAGTAAACAATGAAAAAACTAATGATATTGTTGTTATTTGTATGTGTCTTGGTTGGATGTGATTCAGAAATTCCAATCACTCAAGCCGATGAACGTATTGACCCACCTATAATTGAGTCTAAAATGAGTTATTCTATTGATTCAATTCATGAATTTCCCATAGAAATCTTTCAATCGGTCTATGTCGAAAGCAAAGATACCGTTAATGCATTCAAGGTCAAATACTCTGTCTTTGATCCAAAAGCCATCGAAACCTTTGAAGTTAAGAACCACTCAACCAGTAGCAGTGAATTCGTCAGAGATACTTATTATTTAAATGACTACACCTTGAAAGAAGCGTTTAAGTTAACCACTAATAAATCCTTTTATTACTTCGAAAACTGCCGAGTAAAGGATTATCAAAACGATTTATCCAAAGGCTTCATCGATGACCTCAACCGGCTAGAACAAAACTCACTTTCAATCGAAACATTTACTCATACTTATGGGACACACGTGATTTGTAGCTATCAGACAGGCTATCAATTTGGTTATCAATTAACCGTTTCAAATGCAAACATAACTCATTCTTTGTTTGCCACTGTTAAAGATACCGTTTTAAAAGCATTTCCGATGGTCTTACCCTATCAAGATGTCATCTATCTGGACATTGCATCAAAAAGTAGCATTGATTTAACCATTGAAACCAATTCCAATAAAACAACGCTAGAAGACCTCTTAAATGAGTATAATGGCGATTTAGATGAACCAAATTATAAGATGCTTGATTATGAAAATCTTATGCCCTTATATGACCTAATTGGTCTAAACAAAGACGAATATCCAAACGCTTATAACCGGTTAAAAATGTGGTATTCGGAAAAGTATTCAAACTAAATCTATGATAAATCCCCCGCTTAAACGAATAAGAGGGGGATTTTATATAAGTTGTGTGATGCTTTCAATAGACTGATCGTAGCCAGTCTCAATAAATCGATCGACGGCCATTACATAAATGGCTTTCTCAAGTTCAAGAGGGTTGTAAAGTTCTTTAACTTTCCTTAAATAAGTTTGACTCATTCTATAAGCATATTGTCTCAATATGACGTAAGATCTCGCTACATCCAAAACCGGGTTAGCTTCTTTTGCATTCATCCAATCAATGATGAAATGATTCTCTCCATCGTAAAGAATGTTTTCAAAATGCAAATCAAAGTGACATAATTGATGCCCCTTTTCAATTGAAGCAAGCATAACCAAACACTTTGTTTTTATCTGCCTACTTACCTTAGAACGCGTGATTCTATCAGAAATAAATCCGTGTGCATTTGGTAACCCAATTTGTTTGTATTTGTGGATGTTTTTCCCTATTTCAATTAAATCACGAATACCATTTTTATACTTTTTTGTTAGGATGTGCCAAGCCAATGTTTGGCCATTAAAGTAAGACATTCGTATGGACTTGTCTTTCATAAGTTCATATGCTGATATCGGTAACTTTGTCTTTTCTACAAGTGTTCGTTGAAGACTCACTTCTTTATGAATCCAGATCAAGGGATGATTAGAGTCAAACACTTTGTAGGCATAACCCTCACTTAAATAAACCTTAGCAGTTCTTCCACTTCCAATTAATACGCGCTCACTCATCGAATCAATCAAGCGTTTCTATCGCATCTATTCGTTGGAATGTCGTTGGATGGTCATAAAGGAGTGTCACCAGTAATGGATCTGGATTTAAGTCAGAAAAATTGGTTTTAGTCAGTTTTATTAAGGCATTGATCATATTGGATTTGCCTGCGTGTATGGATGCGAATTTATCTGCTTTATATTCCATTGTCCTAATAAACTTATTTTGTGGAATCTGAATGACTTTGATTACAATATCTATGACTTCAAACAAGATTAAAAGTGAAAACACAAAATTAGCACGTTCAAAGCCAAAAGCCTTAGACAGTAAATCGAACGTTGAAACATAGTAACTTAAGACGATAAACAATGAAAGGCTTAAAATACTCATTGGTAACATTCTCAATACATCTTTATGTTTGGCATGTCCAAGTTCGTGGGCCAATACAGCTAACACTTCATCTTCTTCTAGTCCTGTTAAAATCGTATCATAAAGCACAATACGTTTTTTTGAACCAAATCCTGTAAAATAAGCATTCATCTTCTTGGTTCTTTTCGAAGCATTCATTACTAAAATCTTTGACACAGAAACATTGGTTTTATTGAGTAAGTTTGTGATATTATCACGGAGCGACCCTTCCTCAAGCGGTTTAAATGTGTTAAATAGCCTATTAAATAATGGCAACAACAGTACCGATAACACAATAAAGAAATTGCCAATCAAAACCCCGTATATTAAAAACCATATATCCGTCATGACTAATAAATAATTTAGACCTATGATGACACCAAATTCCAGTGACAACGTTAAAATGGTTTCGATGATTGTGTCTTTAACAAAAAGCTTGATTGTTTGTGTGTTGAACCCATGTTTCTCTTCCACTTTGAAAATCCTAATATAACTAAAAAGAATGTTAATTGGGACAAAAATTATCAGAACGAAGAAAAGAAAATACATGTTTTGACAAATTGTACAAAGCGTTAATGTTTGTGCATACTTATAAATCAAAACATGCAAATTAAATACTAAGAATAAAAGGATCATCGAGAAATTAACAAACTTAGATATCAAAGATAACCTCACTTTGTCTTTTTGATAGCGATCCCATTTAATGTATGCCTCTTGATCGTATATTTCAAACGTGCGAGGATCAATCGTTTTTGGTTTTTTTGTCATGAGCTTAAGTATAAAGCTATCCACCACAAATAAAAAAACAACTAACCCAATGATTAACCATTTCATATCTAAAACCTCCTAAAGTCATCATCTTATTTTATAGCATTTTTTAAGAAAAAACAACCTGTGTAAGGTTGTTTGTTTTGATTTCTAAAATGGGTGTCTACGATAATTTGATATAGCCTCTAAACCCTCTTGTGCTGTAGTAGCTATGTGCACCGTTATGGTAGATGAAGGCTCTTCCATAGCGTTTATCACCAAATAATGCGCCACCTTTTTTTCTAAACTCATTAGGTGTTAATAGCCAACTAGAAGTTTTTAAATCTATTTCCTCTATCGATTGAATTTTTACGTACAAGTTTTCATCTAACAAGGTGATGCCAATACTTTCTGCCATCGTGGTAGCATCAGATTCAGGTGAAAACTTCTTTCTTGATTGCTTTGCTTCTAAGTCATAACAAACACTCACTCTTTGTTTAGGCGTTTCTTTAGACAAATCTATCACGTAATATGCCCCATCAATCAGGATTAAATCAGGTTCTCCTCCTGTTAATTCCATCTTTTCAACTACCCTAAGTTGAGGATCCGTTAACTTCTTTAAATACGTATCAAAAGATACGTTAACATGTCTATGCATATTATGTGAACTACCCACCACTTAATCGAAGTGGGGGCTTCCTATCCAAACCGATGTACCCACCAGTGACTCAATAGGCTATCCCCGTAGTCCCTACGGTTCTGAATCCTTTTATAACTGAAATGCTAACTT